>JANMJZ010000006.1:0-11811 GCA_031371635.1 Sphingomonadales bacterium
GGCCTGATGGCCAAGCCGTTCGCCCGATGGCCCAAGCCACCGGTCGCCCGCGCGGCGCAATTGATCGATCAGCGAATCACGGTCGCGCAGCAGGAAGAACAGGGCGATCAGCGTGAACGCGAGCGTGACGAGTCTGCGCAATACGTTGCTACCGATAAAGCGCGTATCGGCTGCCAGCGCCGAATGACGCAGATGCTCGATCTGCAGCGCCGCGCCCTGGGGTGTAAGAAGGTTCTCCTGCCACCAGCGCATGGCGGCATCACGTCCGACCGGCAGATGGTCGACCCATTGCGGCACCGGCAGCCCGTTCGCTTGCGCCTCGGCTATCCAGCCCGCGACGGCCCGTACTTCACGGGTAGCCTGCGCGATACCGATGACCAGCGGAACGAGGATCGCGAGCGCGACGAGCAAGGTCAGGAGCGCCGGGATTGCCGCGGAGGCCGCGCCCGGCGGCCAATTCCGCCGGAGTCGCATGTGGAGCGGATCGATCGCGACGCAAAGCACGATTGCCCAGACCAGAGCGGGCAAGAAGTTGGCGGATATCCAGAGGCCTAGCGCTGCCAGCACCAGCGCGACGATAAGGCGTGCGAGCCGTGTTTCGGGCTCTACCCCTGCTTTCACTGACACGGCAGCCTCAACTCAAGGCTTCGTCGAGCAGTCGCGCCAGCCGCATCCCGCCCCGTTCGACCTGAAGGCGCGTGACCGGGACAAGCGCTTCTATCTTCGCTTCGTCGATTGCCGCGCGGGCCGGTTTGGGGCCGCAGGGGTCGCCGAGTGCGACCGCATAAACGGCGTCATGGGCCACGGCCCAGCTTTCGCGGCTCCAGTCTTCGACGCTCCCCGTCGCCATCTCCGGCCGCACTTCGCCCAGCAAGCCGCTCGGCCCCCCGGGCGGCGTCGTGATGGCGCGTTCGGCAAGATAACCGTCCCAGATCGAATGAATATTCAGGCGAGACCCGGCAAATATCCCGTAGCTCGCCTTCACGTCGTTACCACCCTTGTCGCTACGGTCGCCCGCGTGCAGCGGCATGTGCAGGTCACCGACAAAATGTACGAGAAAAGCCAGCGCCATCAGCCGCTCGCGCGGTGGAAGCGACTTGTCGGCCAGCAACCTGGCATTGCGCGTCACCTGCGCCGACACGCAATTGCCGTCCGCACAAGCCGCCTTCAGGTCGAAGGGCTTGCAGACATCGACGTTCTGGTAGTGCCATGCATAGGCATAGCTGAAACGGTCCTTCAGTGTCTTGATGCAGTCAGGCCAATAGGCGAGCCCCTCGACCGTATCGACCTTGCACGTCGGCGTATCCAGCAAAGCGCCTTGTTTCATCATCGCGTGGACCGCTGCGCGGGTCGACGGTCTGACCCGAGCCAGCGCGATGTCGCCCACGGTCGCATGGCCAAATTCCCACCACGCCAGCGCGGGTGATGGCAGCATCAGGGCAAAAGCTATTAACAGGCGATACATAAGGGCTGCCCTATTGAATGCGACGGCGTTGGGGTCATATCCCTGCGATGCTGCCCCCGGCAACTGAAGGTTGGAGATCAAGCTCGTGAAGACCAACAAGTTTCTTGTCGCCGCCGCGCTCATCGCGTCGATCTCGTCCGCTGCCAGCGCTGCGGACCGGCGCCTGACCGTGGTCAATGCGACGGCCAATACGATGACGCGCCTCTACGCTTCCCCCGCGTCGGGCACGCCCGTCGACGAGGACATGCTTGGGGACACGATCCTGAAGCCCGGGCAGTCGGCCCAATTGGTCATCGGTGGCGGCAGCGGCGAAGCGTGCAGCTTTAATCTCAAGGCCTCGTTCGATGACGACAGCGTCCGCACGCGCAAGGTCGATGTGTGCGAAGTCCGGACCTATCGCTTTACGGGCAACTGACATAGCAGCGATGGGCCGGGCGCCGAAGCACCCGGCACGACCCGCTTACCTGAACTTCAGCTCCTGGAGCAGCGTCGTACCCAGTACCTTGCGGAACTTGCCGCGGTCCCCGGATGCCGATTCCATCTGCTGATCGCTCTGTGCCATGAACTTGCGGTAGTCCTCGTTGCGCCGCTCGCCTTCAGGCCCGTCGGGAATGCCCGCCATCGTCACCATCAGATAGATGTCGGCCTCGCCGCTGCGATTGTAGACGTTCGACCAGATCTTGTAGTCCTTGATCCAGCCTTGCGCCTTGGCGAATTCCTGGTTCTTGCGCCACTGGCCGGCGAGCCAGCTCGCATATTCAAAGCCGCCGCCTGCCTCGACCTTGATATCGGTCACTTCGGCATAGTCTCCGGCAACCAGAGGATAATTCTGCGCGTGCGATGGCACGGCAACGGACGCCAGCATCGGTGCGACCATGAGCGCCGCATAGAGTTTGATCGATTTCATTATTTCACTCCAATTGAGGGACGCTGCACCGGATGAGTGAGGCCGTCCCGCGGTGAGTGGTGCCATGGCCGGCATGTGACTGCGCGTGACGGCGGTCACGCCTGGTACGTTCCTGTCAGTCTTCGGCGAACATGGCGACGATGGGTGGCTCCACAGCGGAAATACGGGCGCGGAACATGCCCGGCGTGGTGAAGTGCCATCCACTCCTTCCGCCCGGGCCAACTACGATCACACCGCCCGTGCCGCCGAGGGCCGTCACCTCCGCCATAACCGCCTTTGCGGCGTCGACGATGTCCTCCCCGCTCAGTCGCACCCGAGCGCATATCTCGTGCCCCACCCCGGCGCGGATGAAGAACTCGCCAGCTCCTGTCGCCGATACGGCGCCGGCGCGATCGTCGGCATAAGTTCCCGCCCCGATGACGGGCGAGTCGCCGATGCGTCCCCAGCGCTTGCCCGTAACCCCGCCGGTCGAGGTGGCAGCGGCGACATGGCCATGCGTGTCACAGGCAACGGCGCCGACGGTGCCGTATTTCATATCGACATCATAAGCATCGGCGTTGCTGGCCTTCAGCTCTTCGAGGTTCGCGCGGCGCTCTGGCGTGATGAAATATTCCGGCTCTGCCTGTACGACGCCCGACTGCTGCGAAAAGGCATCGGCGCCGATACCGGCCAGGAAAACATGGCGACTTTCGTCCATGACCGCGCGGGCAAGCGTGACCGGGTTGCGGGTCGTCGTGACACGCGCGACGGCACCCGCGTCGCGTGTACGCCCGTCCATGATCGCAGCATCAAGTTCGGCCACGCCGTCGAAGCTGAGCGCGGCGCCGCGACCGGCGTTGAAACCGGGATCGTCTTCGAGCACCCGCACCGCCGCCTCGACGGCATCGAGTGCGGGGCCGCCGCCAGCAAGAATAGACCGTCCCGCGTCGAGTGCGCGCGCGAGCGCCACGCGAAGCTGTTCTTCTTGCCCCGGGCTCAGCCTTTCGGGCGTGATAATCCCCGCGCCGCCATGAATGACCAGAGACCAGTTGGATGCTGCCAATATCATTCCGCGCCGCTAGCACGGACGCTTCGACGCGGGATACTGGTTTGCGTTCTACTCCCGTCCGCGCCCTGTCTTTTCCTGCAAGGCGTCGATTCGGACGGAAGCATCGGCCTTGGACAGGGTATCGTCGAACGCCTCGCCTGCTTCCTCACTCAGCGTCTTTAGGTACGATGCTTGCGCACCTGTCATCGGCTCGTCACCCGTCGTCCAGTCGCTCGGGTCCTTTTCGGCATTGGATGTCGGATGGGATTTGGGATTGTCGCTCATGGGTGGCTCCTTCAGGGCTTAAACATCTGATGTTTCTTGTTTGTTCCCGGTCCCGCGATCGTGCGGGCGACAGGGGAAGCGGACGCGACGCGCCACGTGACGCGCGCGCGGCGGTCCGCTATAGGCACACGTATGTCCTCCATCCGCCCCTGGCGCGATATCACGCGCCGCCAGTCCCGCCAGATCATGGTCGGCAACGTCCCCGTCGGCGGGGACGCGCCCGTGACCGTCCAGACGATGACCAACACCCCGACCAGCGATCCGGGGGCCACGATTTCGCAGATCCGCCGATGCGAGGATGCCGGGGTCGACCTGATCCGCGTGTCGTGCCCCGATGTCGAAAGCACGGCCGCGCTGGGCAAGATCGTGCGAGCCAGCCGCGTGCCGATTATCGCCGACATTCATTTCCACTATAAGCGCGCGCTCGAAGCTGCCGATGCGGGTGCTGCCTGCCTGCGCATCAATCCCGGTAATATCGGGTCGTCGGAACGGGTCGCCGAAGTCGTGCGCGCGGCCAAAGCCAATGGCTGCGCGATCCGCATCGGCGTAAACGGGGGCAGCCTCGAAAAGGATTTGCTCGAAAAGTACGGCGAGCCTTGTCCGGAAGCGCTGGTCGAAAGCGCGCTCGACCATATCAAATTGCTACAGGACCATGATTTCCACGAGTTCAAGGTCGCGGTAAAGGCGTCGGACTTCTTCCTCGCCGTCGCAGCCTATCAGCAACTGGCCGAGGCCGTGGACTGCCCGCTGCATCTGGGCATTACCGAAGCGGGCGGCTTCGTCGGCGGCACGGTCAAGTCCGCGATCGGTATCGGGTCGTTGCTGTGGTACGGCATTGGCGACACGATCCGGGTATCGCTCAGTGCCGAGCCCGAGGACGAGGTTCGCGTCGGCTTTGAGATCTTGAAGGCGCTCGGCATCCGCAACCGCGGCGTTCGCGTTGTCTCATGCCCCAGTTGCGCGCGGCAGGGGTTCGACGTGATCCGCACGGTGCAAACGCTCGAGGAACGGCTCCAGCATATCCGCACGCCGATGTCGCTCAGCATCCTTGGCTGCGTGGTCAACGGGCCTGGAGAAGCGCGCGAGACCGATATTGGACTCACCGGCGGTGGCAATGGCAAGCACATGGTCTATCTGTCCGGCGTGACCGACCATACAGTTCAGGACGCCGATATGGTCGATCATATCGTCAAGCTCGTCGAGGCCAAGGCAGCAGAGATCGAGGCCGGCATCAGCCTCGCGGCCTAGTTTTCGCGATCAACCGCGGCTAGGCGCGAGCAATGCCTGCACGCGCCGCCTCGAACGCCATACCCTTTGCCGTCGCCTGCCTCGGCATTGCGCTGTTCTCGGCGATGGATGCCGCGATGAAGGGTCTGGCGATCGCGCTGGGTAGCTATAGCGCGATGGTCTGGCGGCTCGGGATCGGCGGGCTGATCAGCGCGGGCCCCTATTTCCTGACGCGAAAGGACTGGCCCAGCCGCGCAGGCATCCGCGTCCATGTGTTGCGCGGGTTCGTCGCTTCGATCATGGCGGTGTCGTTTTTCTACGGCATTGCGCGCGTGCCGCTGGCAGAGGGGATCGCGCTGTCGTTCATCGCGCCGCTGATCGCGCTCTATCTTGCCGTTGTCCTATTGGGAGAAACCGTGGGGCGGCACAGTATTATCGCCTCGGTGCTCGGTATTTGCGGAGTGGCCGTGCTGCTCGCTGCGCGGATCGGCGCCGGGGGTGAGCGCCATCTCGACGGCGTGGCCGCAATCTTCTTGTCGGCGGTCTTTTATGCCTGGAACATCATTCTCATGCGGCAGCAGGCCCTGCTCGCGCCACCGTCCGAAGTCGCGTTCTTCCAGAATGTGATGGCAGGCGGGTTCCTGCTGCTTGCGCTGCCGATTGTGCTGCTGGTCGCGCCGTCGATCTTCCGCGTACCAGATGCGTCGCAATGGCCGATGCTGGGACTGGCGGCGCTGCTTGCCTTCGCGTCGCTCTACCTGCTCAGCTGGGCCTATTCGCGCGCCGAGGCGCAGGTACTGGTGCCGGTCGAATATACTGCTTTCGTCTGGGCAGCGATCATGGGCGCGATCTTCTACGACGAGGCCGTGACGCTGACGACCGTTGCCGGCGCCGTGCTCATCGTAACTGGGTGCATCATCGCGGCGCGGGGCGGGCGCCCGGATACGGCGAAGCTCGAGGCGGCATTGTGACAGCGCGGACGACGCTGACGACGCCACACCTGCTCCTCGCCGTCGCCGTAATGGCGGTCTGGGGCAGCAATTTCGTCGTGATCAAGGTGGCGCTCGCGCATCTGCCGCCACTGACGCTGGCGACCCTGCGCTTTACCGCAGTGTTCCTGCCCGCCGCCCTTTTTCTCAAGCGGCCGGCGGCAAGCTGGGCCAATCTGGCCGCTTATGGCGTTCTGATCGGCGCCGGACAGTTTGGCGCGCTGTTCATCGCCCTCAGGGCCGATGTGACGCCGGGACTCGCGTCCCTGATCATGCAGACGCAGGTGTTCTTCACGATCGGTTTGTCGATGTGGCTGACCGGCGAGCGGCTGAAGCCGGTGCAGGTCGTGGCGCTGTTGCTGGCGGTCGGCGGCCTTGCTGTCATCCTGTCGCACACCGATGGCAGCATCACCTCATTAGGTCTCGCCCTGCTGCTCTTCGCCGCATTCAGCTGGGCGTCGGGCAACATGGTCTCGCGAGCGGCCGGAAAGATCGACATGCTCGCCTACGTCGTCTGGTCGAGCCTGTTCGCGGTGCCGCCGCTGTTCGCGCTCGCATTGCTGTTCGAGGGTCCGGCGGCGATGGCGAACGGCATTCGGCATGCCGATGCGGTCACCTGGGCGGCCGTGGTGTGGCAGGCGGTCGGCAACGCGATGTTCGGTTATGGCGTCTGGGGGTGGATGCTGGCGCGCTACCCGGCCGCGACGGTCGCGCCGCTGGCGCTGCTCGTGCCAGTCTTCGGCATGTCGGCGTCGGCCGTGCTGCTCGGCGAGCCGATGCAGGGCTGGAAATTGCTGGCCGCATTGCTTGTCATGTCAGGGTTGGCACTCGGCATCCTGTGGCCGCGCATTGCCGAACGTTTTGTGAGGGGAGAACCAGTTTGAGCCTTTCTATCCGCCCCGCCGTCGAACCCGATCTCGACCTCATCATCGTCTTCATCCGGGCACTTGCCGATTACGAACGGCTCGCCTGCGAGGTGCGCCTCGACCGCGACGTGCTGGCGACGCATCTGTTCGGCAGCGCGCCCAAGGCCGAAGTATTGATTGCGGAACGCGACGGCGTGCCGGTAGGCTTCGCCCTGTTCTTTCACAATTTCTCTACCTTCGAGGGGCGGCCGGGGATCTACCTCGAGGATCTGTTCGTCAGTCCTGAAGCGCGCGGGTCGGGCGCGGGCAAGGCATTGCTGGCTGCACTGGCGACGCTGGCGATCGAGCGCGGCTGTGCGCGGCTCGAATGGTCGGTGCTCGACTGGAACACGCCCGCCATTGACTTCTACCGGTCGCTTGGCGCCAAATCGATGGACGAATGGACGATCAACCGGGTCGAGGGGGCGGCGCTGTCAGCGCTGGCAGGGCGATCTTAACGCTGTCGTACTAGGACGCCTCGGATGATCGACCGGCTCATCCGCAAGGCCCGAGAGGCTGCCCATCTGGCGCAGTGCCAAGCCTGTTCGCAACGCCGCCCATCGCGCCCCAAATCGACGGCGCGATCGTCTTTTCGATGATCGGGACGCGCGTAGTGTCGCCCTATCTGGTTGCCGCCAAGTCGTTCATTTAGGCGCTGGGGCGCGGGCGCGTCGTGCTGCTCGACGACGGCTCGCTGACGCCAGCAGACAAGGCAACGCTGGCCGCGCATCTGGGCAATCCCGCAATACGGTCCATTCATGAAGTCGAAACAGGCGATACACCCCGCGGCGGGTGCTGGGAGCGGCTGATGACGCTAATGGACTTTCGGCGAACGATTACGTCATCCACCTCGATTCCGACACGGTGACGCTCGGGGCCGTCGATGAGGTGCATGCCGCAATCGCTGATGGCCGCAGCTTCACGATCCTCGGCGGCACCGATGGCGAATCCCAGGGGCTGAAGAACCTGTCCGACTTCCGGCGTGACGTCTATCCGGACGGTCGCGAAGCACTGCCCGACGCCGCCCATGTCCAGACCCAGATCGAGGCTCGGATGGACCGTTTGCCCGATTCCAACTCGCGCAAATACGTCCGCGCCTGCGCTGCATTTACGGGTTTTGCTCCGGGCAGCGTGTCGCGTGCAGAGGTGCAGGCTTTTTCCCGGGCTGCGCAGGCCGCCGTGGGGTCCGACATCCGGCAACGGGCAGCGAACAGGTGGCGTCGAACTACCTCGTCGCCAATACGCCCGATCCGGTGCTGTTGCCGTACGCGCGCTACTTCCACTTCTGGAATGACGGCGAGCGGCACGACCCCGGCCTAGTGCATTTCCCGGGGACGCATCGATTCACGGGGAACGCTTATGCCCGGGCGACGGCGGCTGCATTGGAAAGACTCGGCCGCTAGATATCCGAAACAGGGCTGTCAGGCCTTGGCAGCCTTGTCGGCCTTGTAGGCTTCGATGGCTTCCAGCACCACGCGACGCGCTTCGTCCGCATCGCCCCATTTCCCGACCCGGACCCACTTTTTGGGCTCCAGGTCTTTGTAATGAGTGAAGAAGTGCTCGATCTGCTGCATAACGATAGCAGGCAGATGCTCGGCTTCGTCAACGTTCTCATAATAGGGGAACGTCGCGTCGATCGGCACCGTTAGAAGCTTTTCGTCGCCACCTGCTTCGTCCTCGAGGAACAGCACTGCAATCGGCCGCACGCGGACGACGCAGCCCGGCACGAAGGGCGAGCGCGCAACGACCAGCGCGTCCAGCGGATCGCCGTCGGGCGACAGCGTATGCGGGATGAAGCCGTAATTGGCCGGATAGCGCATTGACGTGTGGAGAATACGGTCGACGAACAACGCGCCGCTTTCCTTGTCGAACTCGTATTTAACGGGTTCCCCACCAACCGGTACTTCGATGATGACGTTCAGCGAGTTCGGTGGGTCCTTGCCCACCGGGATCAGGTCTATTCTCATTTCGGTGCCAGTAGCTTGTCCAGCGGCCCGTCGCCAGTACCTGTTTTTTCAAACCGTGGATAACGCAAGCCGCCATTCCACTGAACCGTCACATCACGGACCAGCGCGTCTGTCTTTACCGTCAGCCGGATCGGATCCTTCCCGCCCTTGGCTGCGGTTACGGCGGTCTTCAGTACATCCTCGCTGTAAGGCACGCCATTGACGGCAATGAGTTCCTGGCCGACGGTCAGTCCCGCCTTGAACGCCGGACCATCCCACTGGACCGATGCGATCTTTGCTTTCGCCACGTTGATGCCTAGCGAATAGGCCAGGTCGAGGAACTTGTTCGCCTTCATGCCCGCCTTGGTGAAATTGGTCGGCATGTCGGTGTAGATCAACTTGTAGCCGCTCCGTTCGAACCCGCCGAGCGGCGCGCGGTCCTTCTGTGCCAGCCGGTCCGTCAGGAACTCACGCCACGGATAGGGATAGACGCCGTTCAACGTGCTGACGACGTCATCGAACGTATACGTAACTTCGCCCCAGTCCCCGTCGTTGATGCCGAAGAACGCCCTCGCGAAATCGTCCATGCCCTTTGCGCCATTTGTGCCCTGCCGGATGATCGCGTCCGCCTCGGTCCAGATCAGCAGCCCTTCATTGTAGTAATCCTCGCTGCGCTGGTAGCTAAGCCAGCCCTTTGGGCGGCGCGCGGAAATCACCGGGTCGTTCGTGGTGTCGTTGAGGCTGCGCCAGCTCCGCGCGGGCCGGTTGTCGAGCGACGCGGCGATACCTGCCAGCGCGTCGAGCTTGTCCTGCTTCGACGTCATGCCCGAGCGGGCCTCGAGGACATGGCCCCAGAACTGCGTCTGCCCCTCGTAAACCCAGAGCAGCGAGCCGCGCATCGGCATTTTGAAATCGGGCGTCCACATGTCGGCGCCGCGCCGGAACTTGCCGTTCCAGCTATGCGTGAACTCGTGGGGAAGCAGGTTATGGTCGGGCAGACTGTTCGCGAAGTCGGAGAAATAGCCGGGATCGTTCTGGTTCTCGGACGACCTATGATGCTCGAGGCCAATGCCGCCCATGCGCTCGGTAATCGCATGCAGGAAATCATAATGGTCGAAGTGTCGCGCGCCGAACAGCTTGACGGCCTGCGTCACCAGTTCACGATGCTTGGCTAGCACCTCTTCGCTTACCACCAGTTCCTTGGCGCTATCGGCGACCGTGTTCAGAGTGACGCCCTGGCCGAGGTCGTCCTTGCGGAAATACTTTCCCGCAAATACGGGCGAGTCGACCAGCACTTCGTAATTGACGGTGTCATAGGTAACCGTGCTGCCGCTCGTCGACGTGGGGCGCAACGCGGTCGCTGCCTGCCAGCCCGACGGATAGGTGACGGTTGCCGAAACCGGAATCTGGCGGGTGAAATATCCCGCCGGGTAAAGCGACACTGCCTCCCACTGAAGGTTCAGCATTTCGCGGGTGACCTGAATGCGCCCCTGGTCGCCGGCCGTTGCCGACAGAAACTTGAAGTCGACGTCCAGCGACCGCGTGCCCGCAGGCACGTCGATGTGGAAGGCGAACACGTCGACCGGGTCACGCTTCCAGATCAGCGTCTTGCCGCCGGCCTTGATTGTGAGGCCCGCGACCTTCTCGATCTGTCCGCGCGGTGCGTGATTTCCTGGCAACCAAGCCGGGAACAGCAGGGTTATCGGTCCCGCCTTTGCGACGGGAATGGTCTGCGAGACCTGGAAGATATTCTGGTCGAGGTCCGTCGCATCGACCTTGAGGATCATCGTGCCGGGATAGGGCAAGTCACGCGCCGCCGGGATGGTGTCGACGATCGGCACCGGCTGCGGCGCGCTGTTGGCAGCAATGGCGGGAACGGCGGCGGAAACGAGAAGCACGGCGGCAAACGAGTGCAGATACATTAATGGGCGACTTTCGGCTGAAACAATTGCGCAACTTTGTAACGTTGCGCGCCGCCGCGTCTACCCGCCGCTCGAACTTCCGAGAACGTTGATCGAAAAGGCCAGCACGCCGATGTTGAAGACGAACGCCGCGAAGCTGTGGATCGTCACGATACGGCGTAGCTGGCGCGTCTCGACTGCCGTGTCCGATGTCTGGAACGTCATGCCCAGCGTATAGGCGAAATAGACGAAATCGCTGTAGTCGGGCGTGTCGGGTTCGCCGGAGAAATCGAGCCCGCCCGTCGACCCTTCCAGATAATAGATGTGCGCGTAGTGCAGCGCGTACACGGTGTTCGCGAACAGCCAAGCGAGTACAAGCGTCGTCACGATCATGATGATGTCGGGCTTCGACTTGCTGCCCAGCTCGCCCGCGACGGCGGTCATGATCGCAAGGGTGACCACGGTCGCGACGGCCAGCAGTACGACGCGGTTCGCGTCGTTTTCCGCCGCATGCGCGCGCATCTGTTCTTGAGTCTGGGCCCAGAAAAGGGGAATCAAGGACAGCAGGAAGACGCCCGCAGCCACATCGAAGCCGATCATGAAGGCATGAGCGACTGTGGCCCTGGTGGCGGCAAAGCCAGTGACGGCGATGAGCAGCGCCACGAACAGCAGGAAGCGCGGCGGCGCGATCCACTGTCCCAGCTTCTTTTGCCCCGCATTTCGCTTGGTCATTTCGGTCCCTTGGTTGCGTAAAAGCGCACTATCCTATTAAGGCGCGCGTCCCAATGGCACGCATCGAAACTCCCCGCCCCATTCGCGGCACCCAGAGCATGTACGGTGAGGAAGCCGACCGCTTCCACCATGTCGTACAGACCTTCGACCGCGTGCGGCGGCTCTACGGCTTCGGGCGGGTGGAAGTGCCGGTGTTCGAAGCGACGGCGGTTTTTGCGCGCTCGCTGGGCGAAACCACCGACGTGGTGTCGAAGGGGATGTACACCTTCGAGGATCGCGGGGGCGACTCGCTGACCCTGCGCCCCGAATTCACCGCGGGCATCGCGCGGGCCTATCTGACCGAGGGGTGGCAACAGTACGCCCCAATGAAGGTCGCGACCCACGGGCCGCTGTTCCGCTACGAACGCCCGCAAAAGGGGCGCTTCCG
>JANMJZ010000082.1:0-14090 GCA_031371635.1 Sphingomonadales bacterium
GCCTCGACGCCCACACCGCTCGGCAGCGCGACCGGGTACAGGCCGCTGCGATGATAGGTGTCGATGAAGTTCAGGCCGACGGCAGTCGAACTAAACCGCACTTCGCCGGGTCCGGGCGGCGGCAGGTCGACATCGACCCACTGGATGACCTCGGGACCGCCGGTCTTTGAGAATTGTGCGACACGCGCCATCATCAAATCTCCTGCCTGATCAAGCCTCACCTTGCTGAAATCAGTTACCGACCCAAACGACTGCCTGCGCTACGACCACATGCTCGCCGTTGAACGTCGCCGCAGGCGATCCGTAAAGCTGGTAACCCTGCGCCAGCGCTTCCGATACCCGCGCGCAAAAGGCGTTGTCATCCTTCCCCGTCAGCAGACGATAGACCAGCTTGCCTTCGGGTGGCGGTGTCTTGGTCATGAGCTCTTCTCCTCAAGCCTACGCTCCCAGGCCAGCGCATCGCGTACGATACCATCCAGGTCCGCGCGCTGGGGCGTCCAGTCAAGCGTCGCAAGGATGCGGCTGTTGTCGGCGATCAAGGCGGCGGGGTCGCCGGCACGCCGCCCTTCGTAGCGGCGCTCGAGCTTCATGTTGGTGACGCGATCGACGGCATCGAGGACCTGGTTGACGCTGAAACCGGTGCCGTAACCCGCATTTGCCGTCAGGTTCTCGCGGGGGTGGGCAATCAGCCAGTCGAGCGCGGCAACATGGGCGTCGGCCAGATCGCTGACATGGATATAGTCGCGCACGCCGGTTCCGTCGGGCGTCTCATAATCGGTGCCGAACACGTTGACCGAGGACCGTTTGCCCGTCGCCGCTTCTGCCGCGATCTTGATGAGGTGCGTGGCGCCCGCGGTCGACTGGCCCGTACGGCCTTGGCTGTCGGCGCCCGCGACGTTGAAATAGCGCAGGGCGGCATAGTTGATCGGGTGGGCTGCCGCCGTATCGCGTAACATGGCCTCGGTCATCAGTTTCGACATGCCATAGGGATTGATCGGCACAGTCGGCATGTCTTCGCGCACCGGCACGATTTCGGGCGTGCCATAGGTCGCGGCGGTCGACGAAAAGATGAAGTGTCCGACACCGCCCTCGACCGCGCTTGCGAGCAGCGACCGGCTCCGGACCGTATTGTTGAGATAATATTTCAGGGGGTCGCTGACCGACTCGGGCACGACGACCGACCCGGCGAAATGCACGATGGCGCCGATGCCGTGTTCGCGGATAGTGGCGGCGACGACATCTTCGTCGTCGATGCTCGCCTCGACGAAAGGTACCCCTTGGGGCACTGCCCAGCGAAACCCCGTCACCAGATTGTCGATGACGACGACGGGATAGCCCGCATCGCGCAGGGCGAGCACGGCATGGCTGCCGATATAGCCGGCCCCGCCGGTGACGAGGACTGTCGGTTTGTCGGTCATTTGTGGGGCACCATCTTCAAGGTCGGGAAATCTTTGTTCGCAGCTGCAATCGCCATCATATAGCTGGTCGGCCGCTTCATCATGCCTTTGCCGTCCGGAAGCCGCATGCCGATCACGCTGGCTGCTTCGGCCACGAAATGCACGCAATTGCGTTCGTTCATGCGATAGATGCTGCCTGGCTTGACCGAGTAACGCGCGACCAACGCCTTCAGCCGCGGGTAAGCTGCGTCTGGCACGGTAACGGTCCACAGCTTGTTGCTCGCCGCCATATAGCCCTTGGTCGTCAGGTCGATCCGCCCCGGCACGGGCCCCCAGAGCAGCGCGGGCGTGATCGTCTTGGCGGTAAAGCCGTAGCTTTCCTCGACCGGCTTCCCCTCGACATTGCCCCTGATCGTGAAGAAGGCATGCGGCAATTCGAGCCCCAGTTCGCGCGTCCAGAATCCGACCTCGACATCGGCGCGGGCAGTAGCAGGGAGAAGGCCCAGCAGCAGGGCCATGATCACGGGCAGCAAACGCGGCATTTTTTCGTCCGGCTGACAAGACAAAGCGGGTCGGCGGGCCTATGGCGGCGGATGCGGAACTTGTCGAGCGACGGCGAATTATCACGGCGTCTCGATACCGTAACGACCAGCCCGCAGAACGGGTCTGCCCTCAAACCCTGAAAGTCCGCCCTGCGATGCGCCTCGCCATCGACGTCCTGCTCGATTATTCGCTGCCGCCCACCGACGAACCAACCGATGTCCTGTTGCAGGTGGAGGCGGCCGCCATGGCCGACCAGCGCATAATTTCCGAAAAGCTGACGGCGACTTCGCCCGAACGGCTCCGCGCCGTACATGGCGAGGATGCGATCGGCCAGCGCACCTGGGCGGCCGGCGTCGGGCGTTTTACCGCTCGCTATGCCGCGATCGTCGACGTCGACCGGCCGGTCCTAGATCTGGCGCCGCTCGGGCCGACGCTGGCCCGCGACTTGCCTGGGCTGGTGCTGCCGTATCTGCTGCCGAGTCGCTACGTCGAGAGCCATTTGTTCGAGACGTTTGTACACCGCCAGTTCGGCCATCTGAACGGTGGTGCGAAGGTCGTGGCGATGCGCGACTGGATCAGGCGCGAGCTCAGCTATGTCGCAGGCGCGTCGGACGGCAACACGACCGCCCAAGCGACTTTCGTCCGGCGCGAGGGCGTGTGCCGCGACTATGCCCATCTGATGGCGGCGTTCGCCCGGGCCGCGCTGATCCCGGCGCGGCTGGTGTCGGCCTATGCGCCTGGCGTCACGCCGCCCGACTTCCATGCCGTGGTCGAAGTATGGCTGGACGGCGGGTGGCACCTTGTCGATGCCACCGGCATGGCAGCGCCGAACGAGATCGCGCGCGTCGCAATCGGTCGCGATGCCACCGATATCGCGTTCATGACGGTGTTCGGCACAGCCATGCTGGTCGAACAGCGCGTCCTTGTGACAGCGGAACAATAGTAACTGCGGGACGGTTGAGGGTTCAAACCAGATGAGGACGACCCATGACCGACCATCATCCCGACCCCGCAAACGATCAGGCGCCCGAGGCCCGGGACGCCCCGCTGGCTGCTGACCGTACAGCGCCGCAGGATGAGCGCATCCTCGAGCGACTCGAGGAAAATCCCGAAGATCCGGACGCGCAGCTCGACGAAGCGCTGGAGGCCTCGATGGACGGCTCCGACCCCGTGTCGATCGCGCAGCCGGCGCGCTCGGCCGAGCCTGCCCCCGACGGATGGCCAGCATGGCGAGGACCCCGAGGTACGCAGCAACGCCTAGGCTAGAGCATTCGAGGCAATACTCGTTTCGTCGCATTGCCCGTTGCACCGCAGCAAAAGCTGTGATTCACTCCGTATATGGACCGTGATGGCGCCATACGCTGGTTAAGCTTCTGCTAACCATCGAGGCGCATTATCGGATCTTCCGCAGCGCGGGGCTGCGGCAGCGTTGCGGGGTATGATCCGATGGGTGCAATGGCCAGGCCGGCAGACGGCACGAACACACTGAACGAACTCAAGGAGTTCGCGGGCTTCGACAAAGGCACGCAGCGCTACATTCGCCGGTCGATCGACATCGGCCTGCAACGTACCGATGCCATCGCATTGTGGTCGCGCGACCCGATCGAAGCGGCCAGCATCAAGGCGCAGACGAAAGTATATTCGCGCCTCGACAGCGTCCGGGCGCAGGTACCCGAAGACAGTGGCCTCGACCGCGTCGAACCGTTCATGGCCCCGCTGGTGACGATGTCCGCGTTCGACCTCGGACAAGAACGCCTCGTCAGCTTCTCGGCCTATCGTTTCCTCTATGAGCGGCTGCTCGGCGCCGCGGCGCGGCCCTGGCTGCCCGGCGCTTTTTGCGCGGCCGCGGCGCTTCCGCACCTCCACCCGGAAAAGCGTCGGGTCCTGCTCCAGTCGATCAGCGAGGCGGCTGCTACCGCGCCCGGCTGGTCGAACCGAGAGCCGGTGTTCTACCCGGAATGGGTCGAAAAGGTCGAAATGAGCGGGGCCGCGAACTAGGCCTTTCGCGTCAGGCTTTGCCGACCACGCTCTCGGGCAGGTCCTTGCCGAACACGCGCTGGTAATATTCGGCCACCAGCGCCCGTTCCGCCTCGTCGCACTTGTTGAGGAAGCTCAGCCGGAACGCGAAGCCGACGTCGTTGAAGATCAGTGCGTTCTGCGCCCAGGTGATTACCGTGCGCGGCGACATGACGGTCGAGATGTCGCCGTTGATGAAGCCCTGTCGCGTCAGTTCGGCGACCTTCACCATATTGTCGACCTCGGCCTTGCCCCCTTCGTGGTCATACTCGCCGCTCTTGGCGAGGACGATCTGCGCCTCGACGGCGGCAGGCAGGTAGTTGAGCGTCACCACGATGTTCCAGCGGTCCATCTGGCCCTGGTTGATCTGCTGGGTGCCGTGATACAGGCCACTGGTATCGCCCAGCCCGACCGTGTTGGCGGTCGCGAACAGACGGAAGTACGGGTTCGGCCGGATTACCCGATTCTGGTCGAGCAGGGTAAGCTTGCCTTCGGTCTCCAGCACGCGCTGGATCACGAACATCACGTCCGGGCGACCCGCGTCATACTCGTCGAAGACCAAGGCCGTCGGCGTCTGAAGTGCCCAAGGCAACAGGCCTTCACGGAACTCTGTGATTTGCTGCCCGTCTTTCAGCACAATGGCATCGCGCCCGACGAGGTCGATGCGGCTGATGTGCGCGTCGAGGTTGATGCGGATGCACGGCCATTTCAGCCGCGCCGCGACCTGTTCGATATGCGTCGACTTCCCGGTGCCGTGATAGCCCTGCACCATCACGCGCCGGTTGAAGGCAAAGCCCGCCAGGATCGCCAGCGTCGTGTCGCCATCGAAGACATAGCTGGGGTCGAGGTCGGGCACCCGTTCATCGGCCTCGCTGAAGGCGGGCACCATCATATCGGTATCGATCCCGAACATGTCGCGCACGCTGACCTTCAGGTCGGGCGCAGCCATGACGGTATCGGCGCGGCTGTCGGGCTGGATATTGGGAATTTCGGTCATCGGGGCATCCTTGGGAACGGCAAAGTCCGTGCGGATGTGCAACGCAAAGGTCAAGGAAAACGGCGGACTTCCGTACGCACCTTGCGAAATAACGATTTACTCTGGACACATACCAGTCGGTCGGTATGTTAGCGGGTATGTCGATTCGTCCTGCAACTACAAGGGCTTCCGTAACCAAGGATCGGCTTGTCACTGCCGCGATGGACCTTGTCCGGCAAAAGGGATTTGCGGCCACGAGTATCGACGACCTCTGCCGCAAGGCCGGGGTGACGAAGGGCGGCTTCTTCCACCATTTCGCCTCGAAAGAGGCGCTTGCCATTCATGGGGCCGAGCAGTGGACGGCGCGGGCGCAGGAACTGATCTTCACCCAGCCCGATTGGACGCGGATAGAGGATCCGCTGGCGCGCTTGTTGGCCCATATCGATTTCCGGCTGCAAATGATCGACGGCCCCGCCGAGGGGTTCAGCTGCTTCGTCGGCACGATGGTGCAGGAAGCCTTCGTCAGTAACGACAATATCCGCGCGGCCTGCGACGCCAGCATCACGGCTTATGCGGAACGTCTTGCCCGGGACATCCAGCCCGCCATCGACCGCCATGGTGTCGCACAAGGGGTCACGGCGCTTGGCCTGGCCTATCATATCCAGGCCGTGCTGCAGGGCGCGTTCATCATGGCCAAGGCCAAGGGCGACCCGGCGATCGCGCGGGACTCCGTCATCCATCTGAAACGCTATGTCGAGATGCTGTTCCGCACTTCGACCGACTCGAGGGGAGGCTGATGATGCCCGTCGATCCACACGCCGCCGCCGAAGTAACTGCCTATAAGTGGGTACCGCCCCAGGCCCGCGGGCTTGTGAAAGATTTGCGGGTCCGCTGGGCGCTCGAGGAGATCGGCGTACCCTACCGCGTCCGTCTGGTCGGCGGCATCGGCGGCGAGAAGTCGCCCGACCATATCGCCGACCAGCCGTTCGGGCAGGTGCCTGTCTTCAAGGAAAACGGCCTGACGCTGTTCGAATCCGGCGCGATCCTCATCCACATCGGGGAGAGGGACGAGCGCCTGTTGCCGCGCGATCCCGCCGCTCGCCTGCGCGCCATCGGCTGGATGATCGCCGCGCTGAACAGCATCGAGCCCTTCCTGCAGACGCTGTTCTTCATGGGTTTCATTGGCGCCGACAAGCCCTGGCAGAACGAAGCTAAAGACGGCGTCCGGCCCTTTGTCCAGATGCGGCTCGAGCAACTTGCTGCTGCGCTGGGCGACAAGGACTGGCTCGAGGGACAGTTCAGTATCGGCGACCTCGTGATGGTCGATATCCTGCGCGTCATCGGGGAACACCAGCTGGTGACGGCCCATCCCAATCTCGCCGCCTATGTAGAGCGCGGCACCGCCCGACCGGCGTTCAAGGCAGCCCTCGCGGCGCAACTTGCTGATTTCGTCGAACAGGAAAATGCCTGAAATCAAAACAAGAAAGAGAGAGGAGAAAACAATGCCACATGATCCGAACCAGGGGCCGAGCGGCGGCCTGACCCCGCACATCCAGATCGGCGACAACCGTGCCGCAGAAGCAATCGACTTCTACAAGGCGGCCTTCGGCGCGACCGAAATCCGCCGCCAGCTCGCCGACGACGGCAAACGGCTGATGCATGCGCATGTCCACATCAACGGCGCCTCGCTGATGCTCCACGACGAGTTTCCAGAATATGTGGGGCCGGCCGACGTCGATGCCGCGGGTGGCAGCGGCCTGACGCTACATCTTCAGGTCGACAACGCCGACCATTGGTTCGACCGCGCGGTCGCTGCGGGCGCACGCGCCGCAATGCCGCTCGAGGACATGTTCTGGGGCGACCGTTACGGTCAGGTCGTCGATCCCTTCGGCTATCGCTGGTCGATTGCCCACCCGCTCCCGCAGGAGTAACCGACATGTATATCGATGGCTTCATAGCGAGCGTGCCCGCCGACCAGAAGGCGGCCTATGTCGAATACACCAACCGCATCGACGCCATGTTCGTCGAATATGGGGCTACCCGGGTCGTCGACGGCTGGGGTCATGACGTACCGCACGGCAAAGTCACCGACTTCTACCGCGCGGTAGCTGCGCCCGAGGGAGAGACGGTCGTCTTCGGCTATATCGAATGGCCCGATGCGGAAACGCGGACTGACGGCTGGGACCGGCTGATGCAGGACGAACGCATGAAGGATCAGCAGCCGCCCTTCGACGGCAAGCGCATGGTCTTCGGCGCTTTCGAAGCCATCTGCGTTCAGGAGAGATGATATGACCAACATACATGGCGACTGGATCTGGTACGAACTGATGACGCCCGATGCCGACGCCTCGGCAGCATTCTATGAGGCGATCCTGCCGTGGCAGGTCGGCAGCCAGCCCGAATATCGGGAGATACAGGCGACCGAAGGCGGCGTGGGCGGTATGCTGCCGCTGACGGCCGAGATGCAGGCGGGCGGCGCCCGGCCGGGCTGGGTAGGCTATGTGCTCGTGGACGATGTCGATGCCGCCGCGACTTCCATCGCACAGGGCGGCGGCAAGGTCCTGATGCCCGCGCACGACATGCCCGGCGTCGGTCGGTTCGCCATGGTGGCCGATCCGCAGGGCGCGCCCTTCTACATCATGAAACCGACCCCGCCCGCCGCTAACCCCGATGCCGTCAGCATGGCCTTTTCCTATGATCGTCCACGCGACGGGCATTGCGCCTGGAACGAGCTCTACACGAGCGAGCCTGCCGCCGCGCTCCACTTCTATGGCCAGCGCTTCGGCTGGGTGAAGGACGGCGAGATGGATATGGGGCCGCTCGGCAAATATGAATTCCTGCGCCATGCCGGCCACGCGCCGGACGGCGCACCCATGGGACAGGGCATGATCGGCGCCGTGATGCCGCGCCCGCCGCACGTGCCCGTAACCTGCTGGAACTTCTATTTCCGGGTGCCCGACATCGACGTCGCGGTGGCAAGGATCGCAGAACGGGGCGGACAGGTGCTGCACGGCCCGCAGGAAATTCCGGGCGGCGATTTCTCAATGAACGCCTTGGATCCGCAAGGCGCGGCCTTCGCGCTCGTCGGCAAGCGGAAGGGTTAAGCCATGCCCAAGAACACTATCTGCCTGTGGTACGACCATGATGCAGAGGCGGCAGCGACCTTTTATGCAGCGACCTTTCCCAACAGTAAGGTCACGGCCGTCCACCGGGCGCCAGCCGACTATCCGAATGGCAAGGCCGGCGACGCCCTTACCGTCGACTTCACCGTCATGGGCCTGCCCTGCATGGGCCTGAACGGCGGTCAGACGTTCAGGCACAGCGAGGCTTTCAGCTTCCAGGTCGCGACCGAGGATCAGGCGGAAACCGATCGCTACTGGAACGCCATCACCGGCAACGGCGGCGAGGAAAGCCAGTGCGGCTGGTGCCGGGACAAATGGGGCATCTCGTGGCAGATCACCCCGCGCGCGCTGACGGATGCGATGATGCAGGGCGGCGACGTGGCAAAGCGCGCGTTCGAGGCGATGATGCCGATGAAGAAGATCGACGTCGCGGCGATCGAAGCCGCAGTGAGGGACGACGTGTGATCATTCGACCAGCGCAAGCGTCCGATGCGACGCATTGGCAAGCGTTGCGCGCGATCCTGTGGCACGACGACGATCCGGAAGATCATCGCTCTGAGATCGCAGCCTACTTCGATGCGCCAAACGCCGATAAGGTCGCGCTGATGGTCATCGACGATAGCGGCAAGATCATGGGCTTTGCTGAGGCTGCGTTGCGACACGATTATGTCGAGGCCTGCGACACGTCGCCGGTCGCCTATCTGGAGGGAGTCTGCGTCGATCCCGCATGGCGGCTCAAAGGCGTCGGACGTGCGCTGGTCGAGGCGGTTGCCGACTGGGGACGGGCGAAGGGCTGCACCGAATTCGCCTCGGACGCGTTGATCGAAGATGCCGAAAGCCACGCGTTCCACGCCGCCGTCGGCCTCACCGAAACGGAACGCGTGGTGTTCTTCAAAAGGGATTTGTGATGCCGCTCGAACTTTATGGCCACCCCTTCTCGTCCTACACATGGAAGGCGCTGATCCCGTTCTACGAAACGCAGACGCCGTTCGAATTCAAAGATATTTCGGGAACGGAGCATCCGGACAACGAGTCGGTGCTGTTGCATCACTGGCCGCTCGGCAAGTTCCCCGTGCTCATCGAAAATGGCGAGGCCATCGTCGAATCGAGCATCATCGTCGAACATGTCGCGCCGCATTTCGTGCCGGCCGACCGCGGCGCCGCACGCGAAGTGCGGATGCTCGACCGGATCTTCGACAATCACGTCATGAACGTCGCCACGCGGGTCGTGCTCGCGGCGATCCGCGGTGCCGATGTCGAAGCCGCGCGAGCGGAAGCCGCAACGACGCTCGACAAGGTCTATGGCTGGCTCGACACGCGGCTTGCAGGGCGCACTTGGGCGGCGGGCGAGGACTTCAGCTTGGCCGACTGTGCGGGTGCACCATCCCTGTTTTACGCGGACTGGGTGCACGAGATCGCGCCCGAACATGCGAACCTGCGCGCGTACCGCACCCGCGTGCTCGCGCGTCCATCGGTCGCCCGATGCGTCGATGAGGCCCGCCCTTATCGCCACTATTTCCCGCTCGGCGCGCCCGACCGAGACTGATCTGCAGGAGTGCGAAAATGTCAGAGTTGCACGAGCTTTCGATCACCCGCTTCATCGCAGCCCCACCTGAACGGGTCTGGGACGTCATGACCAACCGGATCGAGGATTGGTGGTGCCCCAAGCCTTGGCGCGCCGAATTCGCCATTCTGGAACGCCGGGCCGGCGGTACTTCGACCTGCACCATGTTCGGCCCTGACGGCGAAGTTCACCCGCATCCGGGCACGGTGCTCGCCTGGGACGAGGGCAAGCGCTTTGCCTTCACCGACGCGATTACCGGCGACCTCGAACCGGCGGGGCCATTCATGATCGGCATCTGGTCGATCGAGTCCGAAGGCGATGGCACCCGCTACACCGCCCGCGCCCGGCACTGGAAGGCTGAGGACAGCGATCGCCACAGCGAGATGGGCTTCGAACAGGGCTGGGGCGCCTGCGCCGATCAGCTTGTTGCGCTGTGCGAAGGCACCTGAACCGTTAAACGAATGCCCGCCAGTCTTGTCTTTGCCCCGATCGACCAACTAGCCCGCTAGCTTGACAACTAATCCCTATTGAAATACTAGGGATTCGAATGAGCGAGTCGGACATTACGCCCGTTTCGTATCCCGGACACCCGGTCTGGGCCTCGCTTTCCCGTCATACCATCGGTCCGGATGACGCTGCGCTCAGCTTTGCCGCGCGGCTGGCGCGCGAAAACGGCTGGAGCGAGGCTCTTGCTGCGCGGGTGGTCGGGGAATACCGCCGCTTCTGCTTCCTCGCCGTCGTCGCGCCGCACCCCGTCACGCCGTCCGACGCCGTCGATCAGGTCTGGCACCTGCATCTCACCTACAGCCGCGACTATTGGGAGCACTTCTGCCCCCAGGTTCTCGGGCGACCCCTGCACCACGGACCCACGGCGGGCGGCGGCGCCGAACAGGCCCGCTATTTCGCGCAATATGCCGACACGCTGAGAAGCTATGAAGCGATCTTCGGCGAAAGCCCGCCCGCCGACCTCTGGCCCTCGGCAGCGCGGCGCCTGAACGACGATCCCCGGGCGCGACGGGTGCATCCCCGCGACGGCGTCGTCCTCAAGAAATCCATCCTGATTGCCCTGCTCGCGCTTGCGGCGCTGGCGGGCGGTGTGTGCGTCCAACTCTGGCAAGGAATATCGTCATGGGGCTAGGACCCTTCGACTTGACCGGCGGACCCTTTCTCAGCCTGTATCTCGCGCTCTTCGTGACAAGCTTCGTCGCGGGGCTGGTGATCCCCTGCCGCCTGCGCCCGCCGGGGCGCCCTCAATCGGTAACCGATCCCGACATGCTGGCCGTGCTGAGCGGCGGCAAGAACCGCTTCGTCGACGCGCTGGTTGCCCGGCTCCTTGCCCGCGGCGCCCTGATCCTCTCGGGAAAGACCGCCTTCATGGTAACGCCGGGCGCCCGCGGTGAAACAGCAGCCGAACTCCGCGTGCTCGCGCTCTCGGCCCCGATCAAATTCTCCACGATCATGCTGCAGATCGCCGATTATGCCGACCCGGTGGCGCGCAAGCTGTCGGACAGTGGCCTCTGCATGACGGACGAAGATGCGGCGCGCATCCGCTGGTGGCAAACCCTGCCCTATGTCCTGCTGATCGGCTTCGGCACGATCAAGCTGATGATCGGCGAGGCGCGCGGCCGCCCCGTCGGGTACCTGACAGCGCTGCTCATCCTAACCGCCATCTGCGCAATGATCCGCTGGTTCACCCTCGACCGGCGCACGCAGGCGGGCCATGAAGCGATCGCGGAAGCGGCACGCCGCAACGACCGGCTGAAACGCGCCCCCACGACCGGCGAGATCGGCACGGCCGTCGCCCTGTTCGGAACGGGCGTGCTCGCTGGCTCTGCCTGGCACGACTATCACCGCATGCGGGCCGCAGGCGACAGCAGCACCAGCAGCTCGTCCGGCGACAGCAGCGGTGGCGGCAGCGGGTGCGGTGGCGGCGGCTGTGGCGGCTGCGGCAGCTAGGCGAAGGCCGCCGCCCCCTTCAGCCGCTGATACGCCGCTATCACCTCGGTCAGCGCCTTTTCATGACTGCGGTCGCCACCGTTGCGGTCGGGGTGGTAGCGGCGGACGAGATCGGAATAGCGTGTGCGCAGCGCCCGGCGGTCGGCGTCGACTTCCAGCCCCAGCGTCTTCAGGTCGCGTCGCTGCTCACCCGACAGCGCCCGCCCATCCTTGCGCTCTTCGGGCGCAGCGCGGCGAAACCGGCCCGAGATCGCATCGAGCGGATCGGTAAAATCGGCCCAGCGCGGCGCCCGGTCGGCCCCCGCCGTCGAGAAGGCCCGCGTTTCGCGCTCCCAGCCGGCCATCGGGCGCTGCTGTTCCTGGATCTCCTCGGGCGACATGCCGGTGAAGTAATTGTACGTTGCGTTGAACTCGCGCACATGGTCGAGGCACAGCCAGCGCCACGACCCCGGCCCGTCGAAATTGCCTGCACTCAGCGGCGCGCGGAATTCGCCCGGCGCGCGACAGCCGGGCGTGCTGCAGGGCGCATCGCGTTCGACCCGGCCGTGGAAGCGAGACCCCTTCATACCGGCCAGTCGAACGACAGGCGTTCGCCCACTGCCAGCGCTCCCCACTCGCGCGTCATTGTGCGAACCTCGGCATCGACCGCCCGGATCACGTCATCGGGAAGCGCGGGTGCGGGCACATGCGACGACTCGCAGGCCACCGCTGCCACCGACTGAAATGTCGCAACGTCGAGGTGACTGTCCCACAACGCCGCCTCGAAGCATTCGACCAGCCGTTCGGCCTGCAACAGCTCGACGATGGCGTCGTCGGGAATCCCGGCGCGCCCGGCGCTGGGGTGGCCCCCTTCCTTGGCCAGCGTCTGGATATCCTCGGCAGCATGACCGCGCGCGATCATGCCCCAGAACGCATCGGTCAGCCCGAACGCGCGCTCGACGATGAGGTGCACGGCGTCATGGGGCGCAGGCCCCTTGTGCGGAAAGCTGGAGCCCGTCCGGCTGCCGTCGGCGCGCGCGACCTCTATCCGGTCGCTGCTTTCGCCCTTAATGATCGAGATGTTCATGGTCGGACCGATTATGGGCTCGACAGGCAAGGATTTGAAGTATGGTCGCGGCGTCCGGCATCCAAAATGAGATCGAACGACGCTTACAGGCGGCGTTGGCGCCGGCGCGCCTGGTCGTGTCGAATGACAGTGCCAGCCACAGCGGCCACAGCGGTGACGACGGCACCGGTGAATCGCATTTCAGCGTGACGATAGAAAGCGCGGCATTCGCGGGCGTCTCACGGCTCGAGCGGCAACGCATGGTCAACCGCGCACTGGGCGATTTGCCGGGGCAGCGCGTTCATGCGCTGGCGATCAGGGCAATCGCGCCGGGAGAGTGAGGATGCAAACGATCGTGCCGGTGACCCACGACCTGGGCGACTTCAAGGTCCGGCGGACACTGCCGTCCAAGGCGCGCACGATGGTCGGCCCCTTCATCTTCGTCGACCAGTTCGGCCCGGCGCAACTCGCCGCGGGCCACGGCATGGACGTGCGCCCGCATCCGCACATCAACCTGTCGACCGTCACCTATTTGTTCGATGGCGCAATTGAGCATCGCGATTCGCTGGGCAGCCATGCCGTGATCGAGCCCGGCGCAGTCAACCTGATGACCGCCGGGCGCGGCATCGTCCATTCCGAACGGTCTCCGGGTTCCGCTCGCGCCGAAGGACCGCGCTTCTACGGCATGCAGACCTGGCTCGCGCTGCCCGATGGCCAGGAAGAGATCGACCCCGCCTTTGCCCATATCGCTGCCGACGACCTGCCGCTGGTCGAGACACCGGGGGTCTCGGCGCGTGTGCTGATGGGCAGCCTCTGGGGCGCGACGGCCGGCACCACATGTCATGCGCCGACGATATACGCCGACATCCTGCTCGACGCAGGCGCGCGCGTACCGATCGACGCCGATGCCGACGAGCGCGCCGTCGTTGTCACCGAAGGCGCGGCGAGCATCGACGGCACGCCGCTCGACGTCTTCACCCTGTACGTCCTCGCACCGGGGGCGACGATCACCCTAGAGGCATCGACCGCGTCGCGCGTCATGCTGCTGGGTGGCGGCGCCTTCACGACGCCGCGCCACGTTTTCTGGAACTTCGTCTCCTCCTCGCGCGACCGCATCAACGCCGCCAAGCACGACTGGAAGGGCGGGCGGTTTCCAACAGTGCCAGGAGATGACAAGGAATATATCCCGCTCCCCGAAATCCCGCTGACAGTGAGCTATCCATGACCGACCTGACCCGCACGCGCTTCACCCTTCCGACCGGCGTCGAACTCGATGTTACCCATGGAGGGCCCGAGGGCGCGCCCGCTGTCTTTTTCCTGCACGGCTTTCCCGAAAGTGCGCGGACATGGCGGCACCAGCTTCAGGCGCTGTCGGCCGACTACCGGGTCTTCGCCCCCGACCAACGCGGCTTCGCCCGATCGTCGAAGCCCGAAGGTGTTGAAAACTATACGCACGACAAGCCGATCGCCG
>JANMJZ010000088.1:0-24896 GCA_031371635.1 Sphingomonadales bacterium
GTGCCTGCGCAACGAACAGCCAAAGGAATTGCTCATGGCGAAGACGCCCAAGACCAAGCTGAAAACCCCGACCGACCTGCCGACCAATGCCGTCGCGAGCGTCGCAGACGCGCTGAACGGCATATTGGCCGACAGCTTTGCCCTGTATTTCAAGACCAAGAATTTCCACTGGCACGTGTCGGGGCCGCATTTCCGCGATTATCACCTGCTGTTCGACGAGCAGGCGACGCAGATTTTCGCGACGACCGACCTGATTGCCGAGCGCATTCGCAAGACCGGCAATACAACATTGCGCTCGATCGGCGACGTCTCGCGCCACCAGAGCCTGCGCGACAATGACGCCGACATGGTCGGCCCTGCCGAAATGCTGGCCGAATTGCGCGACGACAATTTGAAGCTGATCGAATCGCTGCGCGCTGCCAAGGACCTGGCCGACGAGGCCAAGGATAATGCCACCTCTGCCATTATCGACGACTGGACCGACCAGGCCGAACAGCGCGCCTGGTTCCTGTTCGAAGCGGCGCAGGGCGCCTGACGCGAGCCGGGTTGCGAAGGTCGGGCGGCGGCGCTAAGGCGCGCGCTCGCTTGGCCCGGGCAACCGGTTGGCGAGCGTCATCGGTCGGGGAATAGCTCAGCCCGGTAGAGCACTGCCTTCGGGAGGCAGGGGCCGGAGGTTCGAATCCTCTTTCCCCGACCAGATTGACGAAATGACGAACGGCACGCCGCGCGTCCCAGCCTTAGCTGGGTCGGGGCGGTGCCGCTTGTCAGTCCGGACATTTGCCGTGACAATGTTGCGATGACTGCCGCCAAGCCCAAGGCCCGCCTGCACGAGGCCCCTGCCGACTGCGCGGATGGGCGACGTGCACGGAGCCGTTCCAGCCGGGCAAAAATCGTGAGCGCCATGCTCGACATCGTCGGCAACGGCGACGTCAACCCCAGCGCCGCGCGCGTTGCAGAGGTAGCCGGCGTGGGCCTGCGCTCTGTCTTTCGGCACTTCGACGACATGGACGGGCTCTACCGCGAAATGGGGGAAGTCATCGAGGCGCGCGTCCTGCCGATTATCGCGCAGCCGCCCGCGGGCGACGACTGGAAGCAGCGACTGGCCGACATCGCCCAGCGCAGGGCCCGGGTGTTCGAAACGATCCTTCCCTACCGGATCTCGGCCAATCTGAAGCGTTTCCAGTCGCCCTATCTGATGCAGGACTATCGCCGGATGCTCGGGCTGGAGACTGCTGCCGTCGAAGCGCAACTGCCCCCGCACGTGGCACAGGATCCAGTCGCCAAGGCCGCGCTGAACGTGATCCTGAGTTTCCAGACATGGCGGCTGTTGCGGCACGACCAGGCCACGCCCGTCGAAGCGGCGCAGGCCGTGGTCAAGCATCTGCTCGATAGTGCGCTGGCGAAACTGCCCGACTAGCGCAGGCCTGCATTGACGCTGCGGGCAAGAAATGGCATTGCCTGTGCCAATAGTTGCGGACGGGGGAAATGGTCGGTGAAAGTCCTGCGAACGCCCGACGCCGCATTCGAATCGATCGCTGACTTTCCCTTCGCTGCGCACTACGCCGAAATCACGGACCTGCAGGACGGCACGCCGCTGCGCGTTCATTATGTCGACGAGGGCCCGCGTGATGCGCCGGTCGTGCTGATGATGCACGGGGAGCCCACCTGGTCGTACCTCTATCGCCACATGATCGGGCCGGTCGCCCGATCGGGCCTACGCGTCGTCGCCCCCGACCTGATCGGGTTCGGGCGGTCGGACAAGCCTGCGGCAAAAAGCGATTACAGCTATGGTCGCCATGTCGCATGGATGCGCAACTGGATCGAGGTCCTCGACCTGACCAATATCACGCTGGTCTGCCAGGACTGGGGCTCGCTGATCGGCCTGCGGATCGTCGCCGCCATGCCGGATCGTTTCAACGGCGTGGTGCTGTCGAACGGCGGTCTTCCCGCCGGGCAGCCCGCGCCGCGAGCCTTCGCGATCTGGCGGGCCTTTTCGAAGTTCAGCCCGTTTTTTCCGATCGGGCGGATCGTGAAGGCGGGAACGCGGCGTGGCCTGTCCGACGCCGAAGTGGCCGCCTATGATGCGCCCTTTCCCGATGGCAGCTTCAAGGCCGGGGCCCGGATTTTCCCGACGTTCGTGCCGCTGGGTCCCAATGTCGCAGTCCCCGATCAGCTCAAGGCCTGGGAGGTGCTAGACCGCTGGGACAAGCCGTTCCTTTGCTGCTTCAGCGACAGCGACCCGATTACGCGGGGCGGCGAGGGACTGTTCGTCGGTCGCGTGCCCGGCACTGCAAGACAGCCGCATACCACGCTGAAAGGTGGGCATTTCATTCAGGAAGACGATCCCGCCGGGTTCGTCGACTGCATCCTTCAGGTCGCAAAGTCATGAACGTCGTCAATCAGGTCACCCCCTCGCCCGAACAGGCCGTGGCTTTCTTCGGCGGCGCGGAGGACGGGCCGTTCGTGATGGTCAACCTGCTGAAGTTCAAGGACAAGGCTGAATACCCCGATGGCAGCGATGCCGATCTGCCGGGGGCTGCGGCCTATCTGCGTTATGGCTTGGCGGTGCGCGCCTTTATCGAGAAGGTTGGCGGGACCGCGGGCTATGCAGGCCCGGTCACCGGCCTGATGCTGGGCGAAGTCGAGGAGCTGTGGGACATGGTGGCGCTCGCCGAATATCCCTCGCTCGCGGCGATGATGGAGATGGTCCGCGATCCGGACTATCAGGCGATTTCGGTCCACCGGACGGCGGGGCTGGCGGGGCAGCTCAACATCAAGACACGCGGGACGCTGTCGGGCGGTACGGGCGCGTGACGCTAAGCTATGATCTCTACTGGTCGTTCCGATCGCCCTATAGCTATTTCGTGACCAAGCGTCTGGTGGCGCTGGAGCGCGAGTACGACGTCGCGTGCAACGTGCGGGTCGTCTATCCGATCGCCGTCCGCCAGCCAGAATTCTTTGACAAAAACGACCCTTTGTGGGTCACCTATTTCTTCCGCGACATCTTTCGCTGCGCCGAGTTCCTGGGGCTGCCGTTTGCATGGCCCCGCCCCGATCCCGTGGTGATGGACATGGCGACGCGGACCTATCCCAAGGAGCAGCCGCATATCTATCGGCTGACGCAATTGGGGCAGGCCGCCACCGAAGCTGGCAGAGGCCTGGCGTTCCTCGACGAGGTGAGTTCGCTGATCTTTGGCGGGGCGGTGCAGGACTGGCATCTGGGCGATCACCTGGCACGCGCCACCGAACGCGCGGGGCTCGATCTGGCAACGCTCGATGGCCAGATCGCCGCCGATCCCAACCGTTACGACGCGGCGATAAAGGCAAGTCAGGACGCCCAGCGCGTCGGTGGCCATTATGGCGTACCGCTGATGGTTTTCGACAACGAGCCCTTTTACGGGCAGGATCGGTTCGACCAGCTGAAATGGCGGATGGCGCAAAAGGGGCTGGCGCGGAGAGAGACGGCATGAGAGTCGAGGCGCTCATCGTTCCCGGCATTTTCCTGGCCTTTGCGCTGGTCGAAATGTTCCGGACGAACTTCTTCCACAAGGCAAACCAGACGCGCGCGGATGCGTGGGTCGAAGTGATCGGGTCGGTCGTGCTGCTCGCGGTGACGCAGCCGGCAATCCTGCTGATGGCTTACACACTGATGGCGCTCGCCGTGCCGGACGCAGCGGGTGCCTGGGCCGGGTTGCCGATCGTCGCTCAGGTCGCCCTGTTCCTCGTGTTCGACGACATGATGCAATATTGGTGGCACCGCGCCTCGCACAGCTTTTCGTGGCTCTACAACCTCCACCGCGCGCACCACAGCGGCGAATACATGTCGGTGCGAATCGTCTACCGAAACAACTTCTTCTACTATCTGACGATGCCCAGCCTGTAGTTCTCGGGCGCGCTGATCTACCTCGGGCTCGGGGCGGTCTATATCCCCTATGTCTGCGTGAAGATGCTCGTCATCATCGCTGCGCATTCGGACGTGCCATGGGACCGGCCGCTCTATGCCATCAAATGGCTGTCGCCGGTGATGTGGGTCGTCGAGCGGACGATCTCGACCCCCGCGACGCACAGCGCGCACCACGGGAAATATGCGTCGGATGGGATCACGAACTACAAGGGCAATTTCGGAAACCTGTTGTTCTTCTGGGACGTGCTGTTCGGGACAGCCAAGATCACGCGGCGGTACCCGACGGAAATCGGGGTCGAGAATTTACCGCCGGTGACGGCCGCAGAGCAACTGGCATGGCCGTTTTTCCGGTCGCAGGCGACACGGCTCAGCTGACCGCGCGCGCGATCAGCCAGAAGCTGGCGGTGATGCCGATCGCATAGGCGGCGAAACGTTCGGAGACGCCCCGCACCGCGCGCGAGATGCGGCCGAGCAGGGCCAGCCCGGCAAGCGCCGCTGCGACGATGGCAAGTTGTCCCGCCTCTACGCCCAGGTTGAAGGTCAGCAGCGCCACCGGCACTTCGCCCTCGGGCATGCCGATTTCGGCGAGCGCACCGGCAAAGCCGAAGCCGTGGAGCAGGCCGAACAGGAATGCCACGACCCATGGGATGCGTTCGGACAAGCGCGGATGCGCCGGGTCGCGCTTCACCACCTCGACCGCGAGAAAGACGATCGACAGGGCGATGCAGATCTCGACCGGGCGCTGGCTGACCCCGAGGAAGCCCAAGGTGGCGCCCACCAGCGTGATCGAATGCGCGAGGGTGAAGGCCGTCACCGTGCGCGCGACGACCCAGCCGCCGCCGAGCAGCAGCACGAGCGACAGCACGAACAGCAGATGGTCGTAGCCGCTGAGGATATGTTCGATGCCGAGCACGAAATAGGTGCCGGCCACCTGCGCAGACCCGGCGCGCGCGGCGACGCCGGTCACCGGCGCGGCGCTGGTCAGGCGGGCCGCCTGCACCGGGCGACCGAGCGGCGCGATCCGGACCAGCGCGTCGGTCACTGTCTTGTCGAGCCCCGACAGCCCGACCTGTGCCCCGACCAGCGGCTGCGCACAATCGTAGCGCCAGTCCGAATAGAGCGACCCTTGCTCGATCCTGCGGACGGGCGGGCCTGCACGGCAAAACCCGGGCATGACGGGATTAGCGTTTGCAGCGAGGCCACCCTTTACCGGGGCCTTGAGCCGCACATGCCAAATGCGCGCATTGGCTTGCGTGATTTCGAGATAGCCGGGGCGAAGTTCATCGGCCTTGGCGGACCCCGAGGCGAGAAGCGCGAGCAAGACGAGCCAAAGAAGCCCGCGCATCAGGGCTTGGCGATCCGGATGGTGTAGCCGTCGAGCAGCGCCTGATAGGCGGCGTTCTCACGCGCGACGCGCTTCGCTTCGCGCCAGTCGTTCTCGACGGCCTTTCGCACCGCCGACAATGGCGGCACCGCGCCGGGGGTCAGCTGGCGGAGGCGCACAAGGTGCTGGCCGAAGCCCGACCCCACAGGCCCGGCCCAGCGACCGGGCGGCAGCGCGGCAACAGCCTTGGCAAAACCGTCGCCGAACTGGCGGTCGATGTCCCCGGACGGCGCTTCATTAAGGGAGGGAGGGACGGACAGTGGCACGGCGAGGCTTGCCGGGTCGGCGCCCTTTGCGAGTTTCGCGAGCGCGGCAGCGGCACGGCCGGCATCGCCACCCACATAGATCTGGTCAAAGCTGAGCGCGGGGTTCGTGGCGTAATCGAACGGATGCGTGTCGAGCCAGCGTTTCAGCGCGGCTTCGCTCGGCACTTCGTTCTCGGCTTGCGCCGCGACCAGGAATTCCATCTTTGAGCGCATCCGCCGCCGGATGATGATGTCATCCGTGTCGAGGCCCATCCGCACCGCCTCGCGGTAATAGACCTCATCCTTGATCAGGTCGCGGATCAGGCCATCGACTTCGGCGGGTGTCGGCTGGCGGTGCCATTGCTGTTCCCATTGCTCGGTCAGGCCGCGCACCTGTGCTTCGGTCACGGTGACCGACCGGTCGGCAGCATCGCCCCCGCCGCCCCAGACTGCGAAGATCAGTGCGCCCGCGACAAGGAAATGCACCAGCGGCTCATACAGGAGCCGCCTGCCGTGTTCGGCCAGCATCATCCTTTGGGATGGTACCAGATCGGCGAGGTATAGGCGCGTTCCTGGTCCTTGAGACGCGTACCGGGCAGCAGCTTTGCCTTGTAGCGCAGCACATCGAACAGCACCCAGCGCGGCGTCGGGATTTCGAGCACGCGGACGTAGTAGAACGCCTTTTGCGCCGCGTTGAACTCGGGATCGGTCCAGACCGTCGCCAGCTGCGGCGCTCCGATGGTATTCTTGTAGCTCGCAGTCGCGATATCGACGGTGTCGCCGACGGGTGGGAGCTTGTCGCCCACCAGTTTGCGCGTTTCGGAAGCGCTCCAGACGACGTTGAAGATCTTTTCGTGCAGCTTACCGCCCGCGTCGATCCAGCCCTTGACGATCTGGACGCGGTCGAGGTTTGCGCCGACCGGGTCCTTGAGCGCCGAGACGATGAATTTCGGCGCGCCAGCCGGGGCCTTGCCGCCGGTCAGGTCGCCGCCCATCGGGACGCCTGCCGCATAGGCGTCCTTCACCCAGTCGCCCTTCAGCGCATCAGTCCCGAAATTCCACCCGCCGAAGAAGCGGACCGTCATGCGCGGGCCGGTGGTGGCATAGGTTTCCTTGCGCATCATGGCGTCGAAGATCGCGCTGCGCGAATTCCCGCGCGCCCAGACGCCGGCATAGCCGCCCGCCAGATACTGCCAGCCGAAGCGCCCTTGCGTATTGCCCAGATTCTGCGGGGCAGACGCACGCGCGGCGCCGGGCTCGACGCCCGAATGCTTGCCGAAGAAGTTGTTCTCGTCGGCCGTCGCAAGACCGGTGTGGCTGTCGGTCGAGCCGATCAGGCCGAATTTGTAGGGGTTGACGCCCGTGCGTGCCTCTATGGCGAGGCCACGCTTCAATGCCTCGCGGACGTAATTGCCCGCCTGCATGTCGGGCGTCGATTTGCGCTGCATCGTCAGATTGCCGATGTCCCACCCGGCCTTGCCGAAATCGGCGAACTCGTCGTTGGGCGAAAGAAAGGGATGCGCCTCGCTGTCACCCTTTATCTGCGTCGCCTCGACCAGCGGTTCGTGGGCGGCGCGGCGCCGTGCATAGGCTGCCGTCATCGGCCCGCCGCCAGGGCCGACCATCTCGAACATCAGCCCGTTCGACACGTTGCTGTTGTGCGGGATGGCGAGCACCTGCCCGCCCGTCGTTTTCTGATAGGCGTCCATGTAATCCCACAGCTGGCTGACCGGCGCGTCGCCCTGGCCGGGGTCGTACGGCAGCACCTTGTCGGTCTTGTCCTTGCCATCGCGGAACATGACCACGCGGTGGAGATTGTCGCCGCGCGGCATCAGCGTGTATTCGAAGCCGATGAACGCGGTGAACTTGCCGGGCTCATTATAGCGTTCCACGATGCTGCTGTGCGTCGTCCAGATCTTCGCCGTCCGCTTCTTCTGCCCTTCGGGATCGCTGAGCGAGGCGGGCAGCGCGTTGCGACCGGCGAGGTCGATCAGCTCGGCAGTCACCTTCAGCCGCCCCTGCGGCCCTTCGTGCATCGTGTCGTGCCAGCGCAGCAGCGTCGGGTCGCGGATGAACAGGCGCGGTGCGTCATAGAGTGCCTGTGTTGCGCCCAAGCCGCCCGAGTGATCGGCGATGACGAGGAAATCGAGTGGGCGGTCGAGCTTGGCCTTGAGACCGCCGGTCGCGGTGACTTCCTCGCCGCGGGCGAAGCGCAGCGCGTCTTCCGGCCCCAGCTTCGCGCCAAAGGCGAAGGCATCGACCGAATTGCTGGTGTGAAGGTGCGTATCGCCCCAATAGACGCGCTCCGGATAGGCCGTCAGCTTCACATCGGCGTCGGTCTTGCCGTTCATGCTGCCCGTGCGCTGGCACGCCGCCAGAGCCAGTAGTCCGATCCCCAGCGTCAGCGATGTTTTCATCGACAGCGTCATTCTTGCCTCCCCCCATTCACGTGCATGCTCGCGAACATTGTATGCCTACATCAACCGGCTTTGCACGATATCGGTTTTGCCTGCGGGCAAGCTGAACATCATGCCGTCCTCCCCCACCACGATCGGGCCCGCGTAGCGGGACGCAGCGTTGCCGAGAAACGCGGGATAGAAGAATTTCGACGGGATGGAGGGCACGATGTGGCTGAGCACCAGTTCCTTCGTACCCGCCATCTGCGCGACCTCTGCCGCCTGTTCGGGCGTCGTATGGTAGTTGAGGATGTCGCGCGTGATTTGGGCGAGATTCTTCATGCCCTTTGCCGCGAGGCCCGCCGTCATCATCTTCACCAGCTTCGGCTGCAGCGCTTCGTGGACCAGCAGGTCCGCGCCCTTCGCCGTGGCAATCAACGCCGCCGATTTCGCGGTGTCGCCACTGATCACGACCGACCGGCCCTTATAGTCAAAGCGGTAGCCGACCGCCGGCTTGACCGGGCCATGGTCGACGCGGATCGCGGTGACCTTCAGCCCGTCCTTCTCGAGGACTACGACGGTATCGCCTTGGCCCGCTTCGGGCAGCGCGAAGGGCATGGCAATGCCGCCCGCCCCCGTCGGCGGGGCGATCGCGGGGCCATGATGCCCGGTGCGATAGGTGTCGTCGATCGCATAGGCAGCGTTGAAGCCTGCCACGACGCGGTCGACGCCGGTCGGGCCATGCACGGGCAGCGGCGACGTGTTGGTGCCAGCCGTCCAGCGCGTCATGAGCAGCGGACCCATGCCATCGATGTGGTCGGAGTGGAAATGGGTGAGGAAGACGCCGGAAATTCGGCCGAGCGGCAGGCCCATGAGGTTGATGTTGCGGCCGCCGCCCTCGCCGATGTCGACGACGAAGACCTGCTTGCCCGCGATGACCACGTTGCATGGCCCGGCGCGGCTGGGATTGGGCAGCGGCGATCCGGTGCCGCACAAGGCGACATGCAGGCCGTCGGGCAGCTCCGCCGTGCTGTCGCGGCCGACGCGCTCGCCTACGGCACGTTCGAAAAGCGCCGTACCAATCGCGTCCTGCTGCCAGCGGACACCGACAAGAAGCACAAGTATGAGTCCCGCAAGGGCGAGGACTATCCGTGTTCGTTTGCGCAATGTCGGTCCCCACCCAATCAGAGTTCGACTATCGGCGCAACAAATGGCATTGGCAATGCCATTAGATCGTGAGGGGATCATCATGCGGCAAGGGATGCGCGTCGTGCTGGGGTTGGTCGGGCTGTTCAACGTGCTGATCGGGCTTGGTTTTCTGTTCAACCCGATGAAGCTGGCGGCCGCGTTCGCGCTGTCGCCGATCGGTATTCAGGGGTTGGCCACGACACGTGCCGACTTCCCCGCGTTTTTCCTGACCGGCGGACTCTTCGCGCTGGCAGGCGCCTGGCGGGCCGACCCGAAGCCCCTGCTCGTTCCGCTGGCGCTGCTGGGCACCGCGTTGACCGGAAGGTTCGTCAGCATCGCGCTCGATGGCGTTGTCACGACGACATATCCGCCGATGCTGGCCGAAGCCGCCATGATCGCGGCCATTCTGCTTGCGCGGCGCAGCTTTACGCCTGGGCCAGCGCTTCCCTGACCAGCGCTCGCGACGGCTCTATGCCGTAAAGCGCGATGAAGCTGCCCATGCGCGGCCCTGCGCTGCTGCCCAGCAAGGTCTCGTACAGCGCCTTGAACCTGTCGCGGAGCTGCTCGAAGCCGGCTTCGTTGCCGATGGCATAGACGATGTTCTGCAGCGCGGTAGCGTCCGCGTCGGCAGGCACGGCGGCAAGTTCGCGGTCGAGCCGTTCGAGGGCGGCCACTTCGACACCCTCGGGTTTGCGGCGCCGGAGCGTCGGCGCGACGTAATCACGGTTATAGGCCAGCGCATGGCCGATCAGCGCGTCGAGTTCGGGCGTGATCACGCCGTCCACATAGTTCGACAGATAGCCGCGCACCTGGTCGGCCGTCGCGCCCGCGCCGAGTACGCCCGCAAGGTTCAGCAACAGGCCGAAGGTTACCGGCGGCACGTCGCCCGCCACATCCCCATTGTGGATGTGATGCACCGGATTGCCGAGCTGCTGCTCGAGCGCTTGCCCTGCGTAATTCCCGCGAAACTGGAAATATTCGTCGACCGCGCGGGGGATGACGCCGATGTGCAGCGACTTTGCCTTCTTCGGCTCGCGGTAGGCGTAGAAGGACAGGCTTTCCTGCGTGCCATATTCGAGCCATTGCTCGAGGGTCAGGCCATTGCCCTTCGACTTCGAAATCTTTTCGCCTGCCTCATCTAGGAACATCTCGTAGACGAAGCCTTCGGGTGGGCGGCCGCCCAGGATGCGCGCGATCTTGCCCGACTGGATGCCGCTGTCGATCAGGTCCTTGCCGTACATTTCGTAATCGACACCCAGCGCGACCCAGCGCATCGCCCAGTCGACCTTCCACTGCAGCTTGGCCTTGCCACCGAGTGCGCTGTGCGTGACCATGTCCCCGCCGTCGTCGAAACGGATCAGCCCGGCCTCGGCGTCGACGACCTCGACCGGCACCTGAAGGACGATGCCGGTCTTCTCGCTGATCGGGAGGATAGGCGAATAGCTGGCCGCGCGCTCCTTGCGCAACGTGGGCAGCATGACGCCCATGATCGCATCGTAGTTGCGCAGGATGCCGCGCAGCGCCTCGTCAAAGGCACCACTTTCATATTGCGACGACGACGAGATGAACTCGTACTCGAAGCCGAAGCGATCAAGGAAATCGCGCAGCATCGCGTTGTTGTGGTGCGCGAAGCTCTCGAACTTGCCGAAGGGGTCGGGGATCCGGCTGAGCGGCTTGCCGAGATGCTCGGTCAGCATCGCCTGGTTGGGAACGTTGTCGGGCACCTTGCGCAGGCCGTCCATGTCGTCCGAGAATTCGATCAGCCGCGATGGCGCGTTGCTCATCGCCTGAAAGGCGTGGCGGACCATCGTCGTGCGCAACACTTCGTTGAAAGTGCCGATATGGGGAAGCCCCGAGGGACCGTAGCCGGTTTCGAAGATGATCGGCGCATCGCCCGGCTTGCCGTCCGGGTAACGCTTCAGAAGCTTGCGCGCCTCTTCATAGGGCCAGGCCTTGGAGGCAAGGGCTGCGGCGCGGCGGGCAGCGAGGTCGGTCGTTGTCATGATGCCGAACGCCTTGGCGCGTGGCTCGTTACCACGCAAGCCATGGACCTTCAGGCAAAGACGTGCGCGAGACCCTCGGTCTGCTGTTCGGCGCGGTAACGACGCATCAGACCCGGGATCAGGAAGGCATCGACAAGGCACCAGAGCATCCAGCTTAGGATCATAGCGACCCAGAAGGGCGGCACGGCATAGGTGCCGACCCAGAGCGAACTCTTTTTCGACATCACGCTGCCGAGCGCCAAGCCGCCCCAGAAAAGGCCGGTCATCGCCGCCGCCGAACGATAGGCTCCGAGGTAGAACCGGTGCGCTGCAAAGGCAGCGCCCCACCACCACAGCACATAGGCAACCAGCATGGTACGGGCGGGCCTTGCTTTGGGCGCCGCGCGAAACACCGGCGCGTCGCTCCGCACCGTTTCCGCCGACGACAGCGATTCGCTGCGCCGGACGCGCTCCGCAGCGATGAAAGCGCGCGCCTCCGGTGACAGCCCGTCCGCTGTTTCAGGACTTTGGGCAACGCGGGTGGCAATCTTTGCGCTTCCGAAGCCGCGCGATGCCGGTGCTTCCCCGACGACACCTTTCCGACCAAATCCGCCAGACATGGCGCTCTCCACCCTGCCGGGCGATCAACACCCGCAGTGCCTGACTAGCGAACAGGCGTTAAGAGGTGGTTAACCTCGTTTACTTTCTGTTCCTCGCTCCCCATAGTTTTGCGGTGACGCCGCTCCGCCATCCCGCTCTTTACGCCAGCCATGGCGGCATCTGGATCGCCGACGACAGCGGCACGCAGCGGATCGGGCGCGGCGACGCGATTGCGCGCGCGGGGGAGACGCCGGTCATCCTGCTGAATGCGCCGCTCGTGGCGCAACGGCTTGGCTATCCCGAATTGTCGGGCCTCGACCTGCTGGAACTCTTTGCCTTCATTCATCCCGCGCGCTTCGTGGTCCCGACGGTCAAGGGACTGGCCGAGGCGACGGGTGTAGTCTTGCCGCCGGATGAGGCGGGTGCCGCAACCATGCTGCGCGAGGTCGCCGCCGTGCTGGTGGCGCGGCTCGGCGACCCCGGCTGGGCTGAACGCGAAGGCGCGTGGAGCGTGGCAGCTACCTTACAGCGGCTGCGCTGGCCCTGGGCGGGGATCGTCCTGGGAAGCATGGCCAAGCCTGCCGAGGCCGAGCGCGGCCTGTTCTCCAGGTTGCCCGAGTGGGACGAAAAGGCCCCGCGGCCTGCGCCCCGCACGGCTACGGTCGCGGGCGCCGATGCGCTGGCCCGGCTCGACGCCCTGACGGGACAAGGCGCCGAAATCCGAGAGGGACAGCAGGCCTATACCGTTGCCGCGAGCGACGCCTTTGCGCCGCGGATGCGCCGCGACGAGCCCAATATGGTTCTGGCAGAGGCGGGCACCGGCATCGGCAAGACGCTCGGCTATCTGGCGCCCGCTTCGCTCTGGGCCGAGCGCGCGGGCGGGGCAGTCTGGGTGTCGACCTATACCAAGGCCTTGCAGCGCCAGCTCGACGGGGAGACGGCGCGGCTGTTTCCCGATCCCGTCCAGCGCGCCGCGCGCGTGACAGTGCGCAAGGGGCGAGAGAACTACCTGTGCCTGCTCAACCTGGAAGACGCGCTGCAAGGCGGATTCTCGGGACGGGCAGCAATCCTGGCGCAGCTCGTCGCTCGCTGGGCGACATACACTCGTGACGGCGACATGGTGGGCGGCGACCTGCCCGGCTGGTTGCCCACGCTGTTCCGCCGAAATGGCAGCACGGCGCTCACCGACCGGCGTGGCGAATGCATCTATGCCGGCTGTCCGCATTACCGCCGCTGCTTTATCGAACGCAGCGCGCGCGCGAGCGCGGACGCCGATATCGTCATCGCCAACCATGCACTGGTGATGATCAATGCTGCACGGGGTCGCGAAGCTGCGAACCGACCAACCCGGATCGTGTTCGACGAGGGGCATCACGTCTTTGACGCCGCCGATTCAACCTTTGCCGCAGCGCTGACGGGGCAGGAGGCGATCGAGTTGCGCCGTTGGGTCATCGGGCCCGAAGGTACGTCGCGCGGACGGCGGCGCGGACTGTCGGCGCGGCTCGCCGATGTCGCGAGCTACGATGCCGAAGGCGCGAATGCGATCAGCGCGGCGACAGCGGCGGCGCAAGCACTGCCGTCCGACGGGTGGCTGGCGCGCATCGACGAAGGGTCCCCGTTCGGGCCTGTCGAGACCCTGCTGTCGGCGGTACGCGGGCTCGTCTATGCGCGGTCCACCGCCGAGGACGCCGGATACGGGCTCGAGACTGAAGCGGCCGAGCTAGACGGACCGACGATCGAGGCTGCGGCAGCGGCGGCGGCGGCGCTCGATGGCCTGCTGCGTCCGCTGGTCGCGCTCGGTCGGCGGCTGGAAGCGGTGCTGGACGATCCGCCCGACTGGCTCGACGGCGCGGCGCGGGCGCGTATCGAGGGCGCGATTGCGTCGCTCGGCTGGCGGCGCGACACGGTCGCGGCGTGGCTGTCGATGCTGGCGCGCATGGGCGGGCCGACCGATCCCGATTTCGTGGACTGGCTGGCCGTCAGCCGAATCGAGGGGCGCGATCTCGACATTGGAATGCACCGCCACTGGCTCGATCCGACGCGGCCCTTTGCCGATACCGTGCTAAAGCCCGCGCATGGCGTCCTGATGACCTCTGCAACGCTTACCGGGGGAGGCGACTGGGCGCTGGCCGAGGCGCTGAGCGGGACCAATCACCTCGCGCACCCGCCGGCCGTATTCACCGCAAAAAGCCCGTTCGATTACGCCGCCCAGTCGGAGGTCCTGATCGTAACCGACGTCACGCGCGGCGACATGGGCGCGCTGGCCAATGCCTATGCGCGGCTCATCGCCGCGTCAGGCGGCGGGACGCTGGGCCTGTTCACCGCGATCCGTCGGCTGCGCGCAGTCCATGCCCGCATCGCCGACCGGCTCGCGCGCGACGGGCTGCCGCTCTACGCCCAGCACGTCGACCCGATCGACACGGGCACGCTGGTCGATATCTTCCGCGACGATCCGCGCGCCAGCCTGATCGGCACCGATGCCTTGCGCGACGGCGTCGACGTGCCCGGCATATCGCTGCGCACCGTCGTGATGGAGGGAATTCCCTGGCCCCGTCCGACGGTGCTGCACGCCGCAAGGCGGGCGGCGAACGGCGGCAGCGCGCACGACGACCGGATCGTTCGGGCGCGACTGGCGCAGGCCTTCGGGCGGTTGATCCGGCGTGCGGACGACCATGGCGCCTTCGTCATCCTGTCGGCAGCCGTCCCTTCGCGACTGCTGACCGCCTTCCCAGAGGGGACGCCGGTCAGCCGGGTGACGTTGGACGAAGCCGTGGTGCGCGTCGCATCGCGTCTTCCAACCGTCACGCCGTTGGTGCATCAGGACCTGTAATGAAGACGCTCACCCTGCTTCGCCATGCCAAATCGGGCTGGGACGACCCGGTAGCCCGGGATTTCGACCGGGCGCTCAACGCACGTGGAAAGCGCGGCGCGGCCGTGGTCGGCGCGCATATGAAGCGGATCGGCCTCGAGTTCGACGCCGTCGTCTCTTCTCCTGCCGTGCGCTGCGTGGATACGCTCGACGGTGTTTGGGAAGGCTATGGCCGGACGCTCCACCCGAAATGGGACCGGCGTATCTATCTCGCCTCCTGCGTGACCCTGCTCGACGTCGTCCATGACCAGCCCGACGGCATCGAACGTCTGCTGATCTGCGGGCATAATCCGGGACTGGAGGACCTGATCTTGATGCTCGTGCCCGATACGGGCGAGGAAGCGCTGCGCGACGATGTCGAGGAAAAGTTTCCGACGGCGAGCATCGCCGAACTGGTCTTCGACGTGGAGCATTGGTCCGATTTGGCCAGCGGCAAGGGGCATTTGACCAGGTTCATCCGCCCCCGCGACCTCGATGCGGCGCTCGGACCCGACGACTGATGCAGATCCGTCGCGCGGGCGTTGCCGACGCCCCGAGGCTCAGCCTGATCGGCTGCGCAACCTTTATCGAAAGCTTCGCCAACGACCATGATGGCGATGAAGTCGTGCGCTACCTAACGAGCGACCATTCACCCGACTGGTATGCGCGCGAACTCGCCGATCCCGCCAAGCTCGCCTGGCTGGTGGAGGAAGCGGTGGGCTGTCCGGTCGGCTATGCCATGGCGATCCCGGCGGCGCTCCCCGGTTCGGACAGCGTAACCGACTTCGAGCTGAAACGCATCTACATGCTTTCGAAATGGCACGGCGGTGGCTGGGGATCGAAACTTTTCCAGGCCGCCGAGGACGCGGCGCGGGAACGGGGCGCCAAGCGTCTCGTGCTCAGCGTCTATGTCGAGAATTTCCCCGCGCAGAAATTCTACGCAGCACGCGGCTTCGAAACGATCGGGCGGTGGGTTTTCGAAGGGTTCGACGCAAGCGAGGATTTCATCCTCGCCAAGACGCTCTAGCTGTCGATCGCGGCGGCCAGCGCGCGGCGGATGCGGGTCAGGTCGGCGATAAGCGACGTCATATCGCGCGGCACGGGCTGCAGGACGACGGGCTCCGGCGATGCCGCCTTGCCGGCGAGCAGCTTCTGGACGCCCTTGATCGTATAGCCGTCGCGGTTGAGCGCGGCATCGATGCGGCGCACGAGCGCCACGTCCTCGGGCCGGTAATAACGTCGATTACCAGCCCGAGTCAGCGGCCTAAGCTGTGGAAAACGCGTTTCCCAATAGCGAAGAATATGCTGCGGCACGCCAAGCTCGGTCGCGAGCTCGCCTATCGTACGGAAAGCGCTATCGCTCTTGCCAGTGCCGCTCTCGGCCAAGGTTCTACCCTGCCTCGACGATGCGGTCGCGCATGATCTGGCTCGCGCGGAATGTCAGCACGCGGCGCGGTGCGATCGGCACCTCCACGCCCGTCTTCGGGTTACGTCCGATCCGTTGCGACTTGTCCCGCAGGATGAACGTTCCGAACCCGGAAATCTTCACATTCTCGCCCTTTGACAGCGACTCGCACATGTGTCGTAATATGCCTTCAACCAGACCGGAAGAGTCGGCGCGTGAAAGCCCGATCTTACGATGAATGGATTCAGCTAGGTCTGCACGCGTTAGGTTACCGATTTTTGCCATTATGTCCCCCCGGAGTTCTGGCGGTTAAAAAAAGCTACGCAATACTCTACGTAGAAGATACTATGTAGAGGGGTGCGACGTCCGGTCAAACTCACCAGCGTAAAATAGCTGCGCCCCAGGTGAATCCGCCACCCATGGCTTCGAGGACGACGACGTCGCCGGCCTTGATGCGCCCGTCGCGGACCGCGACATCGAGAGCCAGTGGCACCGATGCAGCCGAGGTGTTGGCATGGTCGGCGACCGTCACGACGACCTTGTCGGGCGCGAGGCCAAGCTTCTTCGCGGTCGCATCGAGGATGCGGGCGTTGGCCTGATGCGGCACGACCCAGTCGACGTCCGCTGCAGTCATGCCCGCCTGTTCAAGCACCTCGCTCATGACGCTTGCGAGATTGGTGACGGCGTGGCGAAAGACCTCGCGACCTTTCATGCGCACCTTGCCGACCGTACCCGTCGTCGAAGGCCCCCCGTCGACATAGAGCAGCTGGTTGTGGCGGCCATCGGCATGAAGCCGGGCCGACAGCACGCCGCGGCCGTCTTCGCATGCCCCCAGCACGATCGCCCCGGCGCCGTCGCCGAAAAGAACGCAGGTCGCGCGATCCTCCCAGTCGAGAATGCGACTGAACGTTTCCGCCCCGATGACGAGGGCATTGGTCGCGGAACCCGCGCGGATCATGCTCTCCGCCACCGAAAGCGCGTAGAGGAAGCCCGAGCAGACGGCGCCGACGTCGAACGCAACGCAATCGTCGATGCCGAGCGCTGCCTGTACGATCGTCGCGCTGGCGGGAAAGGTCTGGTCGGGCGTTGCCGTCGCCAGCACGATCAGGTCGATGTCGGTCGCCGCCATGCCAGCCGCGGCCAGGGCCCGCCGCGCCGCCTGAGTGGCGAGCGACGACGTGGTCTCGCCGTCGCCGGCGATATGGCGAAATCGGATGCCGCTGCGCTCGACGATCCATTCGTCGGAGGTATCGACGGTCTCAGCGAGTTCGGCGTTGGAGACGCGCCGGACCGGCAGCGCCGAGCCCGTGCCAAAGACGGCGGCGCGCCTCATTCGACGGGCGCCGCAGCCACCGAAGGCGTGGACGTCAGCGCGCGATGCCCCGCGAAATGGGCGAGATCCTCGGTGATCCGGCGCGTGATATCGTTCGCGACGAGCTTGGCGGCGACGCCGATGGCGTTGGCCACGCCCTTCACATTGGCACTGCCATGGCTTTTGACGACGATGCCGTTGAGGCCCAGGAACACCGCGCCATTGTGGTTGTTGGGGTCGAGCCGGTGACGAAGAAGTTCGGTTGCAGGCTTCGACACGAGGAAGCCGAACTTCGACCGGATCGAGCTGGTGAAGGCGATGCGCAGCAGGTCGGTGACAAAGCGCGCCGTACCCTCCATCGTCTTGAGCGCGATGTTGCCCGAGAAGCCGTCGCAGACGACGACGTCGGTCTCGCCGCGTGAAATCTTGTCGCCCTCTATGAAGCCGCCGAAGCGCATCGGCAGGTCGGTCGCGTCGCGCAGCAATCCTGCAGCCTCACGGATCTCCTCGGTCCCTTTCAGTTCCTCGGTGCCGATGTTCAGCAGGTTCACGCGCGGATTTTCCAGCCCGAGCGCGCAACGCGCATAGGCTGCACCCATCACCGCGAACTCGACGAGGTTGCGCGTGTCGCACTCGGTATTCGCGCCGAGATCGAGCATGACATGGTCGGTCTCGCCAAGGCTGGGCAGCAGCGCGGCCAGTGCTGGACGATCGATGCCCGGCATGGTGCGCAGCGCGATCTTGGCAATTGCCATCAACGCGCCGGTATTGCCGGCTGAAACCGCTGCAGATGCAGTGCCAGCCTTCACCGCGTTTACGGCAACGCCCATCGACGATGTCTTTGCCCGGCGGATCGCCTGCGCAGGCTTCTCGTCACCGCCGATCACGTCGGCGGCGTGGATAATCTCCGATCCGGAAAGCGCGGGAAAGGCGGCAAGTTCTGCACGAATCACGGTTTCATCACCGACGAGGGTGAATTCGAGCGTCGGCCATTGGGCTTTCGCCAGTGCAGCACCAGCGACCATGACGCCGGGCCCGACATCACCGCCCATCGCATCTATGGCGATTCGCCGGGCTGATGACACCTGTCGATCCCGTCCTTTCGACTTACGCGTCGACCGAAACGATCTCGCGCCCGTTGTAATGGCCGCAAGCGCCACACAGGTTGTGCGGACGCTTCAATTCGCCGCAATTTGGGCATTCCTGATAGGACGCCGGGGTCAGGCTGTCGTGGCTGCGGCGCATGTTGCGCTTCGACGGCGTGGTTTTTCTCTTCGGAACGGCCATGTCTAAATCCTGAAAATCTTAAGGCGGGCTCTTGGCGAACCGGGCACGACATCCCGTTGCGCCTGGGACAAAGCGGCCCGCGAGCGAAGGCGTGCGCCTATACCGATTTGCGGCTGCGTTGCAAGCGTATGCCGCGCGTGCCAGATGCGGCGCCTAACCCGGGGGACGCAAACATGACCATTCTGCCGATTACACTGACCGCTGCCGGCGGTGCCGCGCTCATCAACCTGTGGCTCGCCATTCGGTGCGGCCAGGTTCGCACCAAGTACAAGATCAACATGGGCGACGGTGGCAATGAAATGATGATCGCCGCCATGCGGGCGCAGTCGAACCATGTCGAGTTCACGCCGTTCGTGCTGATTCTGCTCGGGCTTGTCGAACTGGCCTGGGGCAGCCCGATGTGGCTGTGGATCGTATCGGGCGCCTATATGCTGGCGCGCGTGCTGCACGGGCTGGGGATGACCGGCACGTTCAAGCCCGGCCGTGGCATCGGCATTATGGTGACGATGCTGGTGACGCTGGGGCTCGCCGGCCTCGCGATCGCCATCCCCTATCTGGCGCCGGCTGCCCCCGTGCATCAGGTGCGTCTGGGGTAGGAGCCTAAAGATCACGCACAAGGTGCTGGAGGCTGCGATCGACCGCCTTGCCCTTGTCCGACACGATCTCTTTCTCGAGCGCCCTGCGCACCGCTTCGACTTCGGTGGAGGTCAAATGCTCGATGCCGATGAATCGTTCTCGTGCGCCCTCAAGCGCGCGGAGCAGTTCGTCGAGTTTCGCCTGCATCGAAGCCGTGTCGCGATTCGCCGAATTCTGGATCAGGAACACCATCAGGAACGTGACAATGGTGGTTCCGGTATTGATGACAAGCTGCCATGTTTCGCTGAACGCAAACAGAGGACCGGTCACTGCCCATATGAGGACGGTTAGCAGCGCGAGCACAAAGGTCGCCGGCTGACCTGCCCCGTCTGCGATCCGTGTCGCAACACGGGTGAACATCTGGTCGAGCCCGAGCCTCATGATAATGACGTAACGAGCCACGAGCGCAGGCGTTCCGTTACGCGGCCGCAAGCACCCGGTCTGCGACATAAGGGTTGGTCGCGCGTTCGTGGCCGAAGGTCGACATGGGCCCGTGGCCGGGTACGAAATTGGTGGCATTGCCCAGCGGCCACAAGCGCGTGACGATGGCGTCAAGCAGGTCCTGATGATTGCCCATCGGGAAGTCCGTGCGTCCGATCGATCCCTGGAACAGGACGTCGCCCACCATCGCCACGCCCGACGGCGCGTGGTGGAAGATGACATGGCCCGGCGTGTGCCCGGGACAGTGATAGACGTCGAGCGTCAGGTTGCCGACCGTGACGGTGTCGCCGTTGTCGAGCCAGCGGTCGGGTTCGAACAGGCGCCCCTCGACGCCGTATTTGTGTCCTTCGTCCTCGAGGCGGCTGATCCAGAACCGGTCCGCTTCGTGTGGGCCTTCGATGCGAACACCCAGCTGCTTCGCCAGCGTCCCCGCCTCGCCACAATGGTCGATATGGCCGTGCGTGATCAGGATCTTTTCGATGGTGACGCCCGCCTGCGCGGCCCCAGCCTTTAGCCGGGGCAGATCGCCACCCGGATCGACAAAGGCGCCGCGCATCGTCGCCGTGCACCAGAAGAGCGTGCAATTCTGCTGCAAGGGGGTAACCGGAATGATGGCGGCGCGCATCGGGGGCGTGACTGTCATACGCGTGACATGGCGCGCGTGTCTGGGCGTGACAAGAGGAGACGACCATGCTCCATTGGATCGCCATGATTACCGCTGCCACCCTTTCCGGGGCCACCCCTGCGTCCGCAATGCCGGCGACCCGGCCCCTCGTCATCGCCCACCGCGGCACTAGCGGCGAACGGCCCGAACATACGATCGCTTCCTATCGCCGCGCGATCGAACAGGGAGCCGACTTCATCGAGCCCGACCTGGTCATGACGAAGGACCATGTCCTGGTCGCGCGGCATGAGAACGAGATATCGGGCACGACCGACGTCGCCGACCATCCCGAATTCGCGGCGCGCAAGGCAACCAAGACGATCGACGGCCACGGCATGACGGGCTGGTTCACCGAGGATTTCACGCTGGCCGAGCTTAAGACATTGCGCGCCCGCGAACGCCTGCCCGAACTGCGCCCGCAAAACCGGTCGTACGACGGCCAGTTCCAGATCCCGACCTTTGCCGAAATCCTGGCGCTGGCGGCGACGACGCATGGCCGCGTCGGGGTTTACCCCGAGATCAAGCACGGTACCTATTTCGACAAACTGGGCATGAACATGGAGGCGCCGTTGCTCGCGGCGCTCAGGAAGGCGGGCTACAGCAAGAAGACCGACCCGGTGTTCATCCAGTCGTTCGAAGTCGGCAACCTGCAGCGCCTGCGCAAGCTGACGAAGCTGCGCCTTGTCCAGCTGATCGACGGCAGCGGCCATCCTGCCGACCGGCCCGACCTGTCGTCGACCGCGATGGTGACGCCGGCGGGCCTTGCCGATGTCGCGCGCTATGCCGATGCCGTGGGCGTGGCCAAGGGCCTGATCGTGCCGCACGACGGCGCGGGCAGGTCCAAGGCCCCGACGACCCTTGTCGCCGACGCGCACAAGGCGGGGCTGAAGGTCCATGCCTGGACGTTCCGTGCCGAGAACGCCTTCCTGCCGCTCGAACTGCGGCAGGGCAGCGAGGTCGCCGCTCATGGTGATCTTTCGGCCGAGCTGCAGCAATTCTATGCGCTGGGCATCGACGGCGTGTTCTGCGACTTTCCCGCGATTGCGGTACAGAATCGCCCAAAATAGCGACGGGTTGCGGAGCCGTTTCGGCTTTCTGCGCGTTTTCCCTTTCACAACGCAGCGCATTCCTGCGCCGCCTAGGAGGAGGGTTATCATGGAAACCACAACCAGTTCGGGGCATAGCAGCCTGATCGCATCGGACCGCGTCGAGGGTACCGCCGTCTACAACCGGCAGGGCGAGAAGCTCGGCAGCATCCAGAACTTCATGGTCGACAAGCTGAGCGGCAAGGTCGAATATGCCAATCTGTCGTTCGGCGGCCTGTTCGGCATGGGCGGATCGCTGCACCCGCTACCGTGGAGCGTGCTCGACTATGTGCCCGAGCAGAACGGCTATGTGATCGATCTCGACAAGGATATGCTTGAAAAAGCGCCAAAATATGAGCGCGACAGCGAGCCCGCGTTCGACAGCGACTATAACCGCGGCGTGAACGATTATTACGGCGTGCCGACGATCTGATCAGTCGGGCAGGTCACTTGCCATCGACCGTTGCGGTGGAGGGCGGATTGCCCTTCATCGCGGCGGCGGTGGCCTCGACCGCGCGCATGACGCGCAGGATGTTGCCACCGGCGAGTTTCGCGAGGTCGGCGTCGTTCCAGCTGCGGCGAATGAGTTCGGCGAACACCAGCGGATAGCCGTCGACACCCCCAAGTCCCACCACCGAATCGCCGCCGATGCCGTCGAGATCGCCGCCGAGGCCGACATGCTCGTGCCCGGCCACCGTGGCGATGTGCTCGATATGGTCCGCAACCAGCCCGACCGAGGTTTCCGGCCTGGGATTGGCCCGGTCCCATGCCTCCATAGCGGCCTTGCGACGTTCCGGCTGGCCGTTGAAAAAGGTTTTGACGCGGGCTTCCTGCGCTGCACGCGCCGCATTCCATGCCGTCACCGCCTGCGACAAATGACCGGGGTAGAAGTTCACCATGACAACGCCGCCATTGGCGGGCAGGCGCCTCAGCACTTCGTCAGGCACGTTGCGCGGATGGTCGTTCAGCGCGCGGGCGCCGGAGTGCGAGAACATCACGGGCGCCTTTGTGGCGTCCAGCGCATCGGCCATCGTCTTCGGGCTGACATGGCTGAGGTCGACGATCATCCCGAGCCGGTTCATCTCGCCGACCACGCCGCGACCGAACGGGGTCAGGCCATTATGCTTCGGGTCGTCGGTCGCCGAGTCGGCCCAGTCGTTGTTCAGGAAATGCGTGAGCGTCATGTAGCGGGCGCCAAGCAGGTACATCTGGCGCATGACGGCGAGCGAATTGCCGATCTGATGGCCGCCCTCGATACCCATCAGGCTGGCGACGCGCCCGGCCTTGTGGATGCGCACGACATCGTCGGCCGTTGCGGCGAGTTGCAGGTCGGCGGGGTAGCGCGCCGCCAGCCGCCTGACGATGTCGATCTGTTCGAGCGTCGCCTGCACGGCCGCACCGCCGGTCATCTCGGCAGGCACATAGACCGACCAGAACTGTCCGCCGACGCGGCCGGCGTGCAGGCGCGCCATGTCGGTCTGCAGCGGCTGGGGCAGCTTGTCGCGGTTCGCCGCGACATCGGTCGTCTCGACCGTCGACGCGTATTTCTCGCGCAGCTCCCACGGCAGGTCGTTGTGCCCGTCGATCAGCGGCGTCGCCTTCAGGATACGGTCGATGCGGGCCCTCACCGCTGAGTCGATGGGCGCAGGCGCCGTCTGCGCAACGGCGGGCATGGCCAGCGAGAGCAATGCAAAGGTCACGAAAGTCCCGCGAATTCGATGCAAAAGTCCGATGAACCGTGGCGCCAGAGCGGTGAAGCGTGCGCGGTGCGAGGTGCGTGCTTTGGTCATGGGCGCAGCTAAGCACAAAGTTTGCAATGTAGGACAGCGGTTATTGCAATATTGTAGCGGCCGCTACATAACCCAGTGGATCTCGTCGAACAAAGGACTCGGCCATGTCCCCTGCCCTCCCCACACCCGCCCTGCCCACGCCCGTCCAGATAATCGTCCTCGCACTGATGGGCGCCGTGTTCTGGTTCGTGGCGGCGCTCGTCGTCCGCTGGACTGCCGCCGGCTGGGCGGGCCAGGGCGGCCCCACGGCGCTGGTCTTCGTCCTGATTGCGGCCGCCACGGTCCCCGTGCTGCTTCTTGGCAGTCGGGTCGCCGGAGTAGGACGCGATCAGTTGCAGGTCGCCGCCACCGTCATGGTGGGCACGGCGGCATTGCTGGACAGCGTCGCGCTGACCTGGTTCCGCGCGCTCTATGGCGATGACCCAGCGACGGTGCTGGCGGGCGCGGCCGCGATCCTGTGGGGCGCCGGCGTGGCGCTCGTGCTGGGGATGGTGCTGCAGCGACGCTAGACCGCGCGGCGGGCGATCGCCTCAAGCCCCACACTCTTGAGGAGCAACGTTCCCTCGATCGCGACCAGCAGATGCGCTGCCTCCACTTCGCGCGTCGCCCCGTCCGCGCTGTCGAGCTGCGCCGTGCCCCAGGCAAGAAAGCCGCGCCCGAGCTGTTCGCCGACGGCCCGGAACACCGGGTCGCCGAGGGCGGCCAGCGACGCCATCTCGAGCCATAGCCGCATATAGGGCCACAGATCGTCGGCAAAGACGATGTCGAGCAGGGCGGTCTTCAAGGCGGCGAAAGGCAATTGCCCCGGTGATTTGCGGGCATCGAGCAACACCACCATCCGCGCCGCGACAACCTCCAGCACGGCTGCGATCAGCGCGCCCTTGTCGGGGAAATAATAGAGCAGCATCCGGTCGCTGGTCCCCGCTGCCCTGGCCAGCGGCCGCAGGCTGGAGGCGGCAAGCCCGTGTGCAAGGACATGGTCGGCCATAAAGTCGAGCAGGTCGGCGCGGCGATCCTCCGCCTTCATCGGATCAGCACTCGACGACGTTGACCGCGAGGCCGCCGAGCGAGGTTTCCTTGTAGCGTTCGCTCATGTCCAGGCCGGTCTTGCGCATCGTTTCGATCACCTGGTCGAGCGAGACGCGGTGGGTTCCGTCGCCGAGCATGGCGAGCCGTGCCGCTTCGATCGCCTTGATGCTGCCGACGGCGTTGCGTTCGATGCAGGGGACCTGGACAAGGCCGGCGACGGGGTCGCAGGTCAGGCCGAGATTATGCTCCATGCCGATCTCGGCGGCGTTTTCGACCTGCATCGGCGTAGCGCCGAGCGCCGCCGCCAGTCCCGCCGCCGCCATCGAACAGGCGACGCCGACTTCGCCCTGGCACCCGACTTCAGCACCCGAGATCGAAGCATTTTCCTTGAACAGCGAACCGATGGCGGCCGCCGTCAGCAGGAAATCCTCCGACCCGCGACTGCATGCGCCGGGTGCGAAGCGTTCGTAATAGCGCAGGACGGCGGGTACGATTCCTGCCGCGCCGTTGGTCGGCGCCGTCACGACCCGGCCGCCAGCGGCATTCTCCTCGTTGACCGCGAGCGCCCAGAGATTGACCCAGTCGATGACGGTCAGCGGGTCGGCGAGCGCGCGTTCCTGGCGCTCGACCAGCTGCCGCAGGATGTCGGGGGCACGCCGCTTCACCTCGAGGCCACCGGGCAAGATGCCGCCGATCGCCA
>JANMJZ010000096.1:0-4771 GCA_031371635.1 Sphingomonadales bacterium
GTTTGCCGCCTATCGGTGACAGCGTCACGAACGCTTCGTCCGAGAACAATCCTGGGTGCACAGAGCGAATGCGGCTCATGTCTTTTAAACCGCGTCGCGTTCGGCCAGCCGCGCTTCCATAAATGCGGCGATCTCATCAGACGGCCAAACGTTGATGCGTGGCGTCAAGTTTACGGGTCGAGGGAAGTTGCCTGCGTTGATCAGGTTATAAATGGTCGACCGCTTTAGCCCGGTCAGGCTGATCACTTGGGAAAGGCGAAGAAAGGCGGGTGGCATGTGGAGAGTCTCCTTTTCGAAGACCGTCCGTTGAAGGCATTTTTTTCTATTAGTCTACAACCCCAAACCCCAGATCAACAGGTTTTCAATTTCAAAAGGTTAGCCATTAGCTTCGGGACGCCGCAGGCTCTCGATAGGTACTTTGGGAGGGTAGCCATAGCTAAGTGATTGGAATCTTTAGATTGTGGTAAATCCACCCTGTCCGCCAAAATACAGGAGAATCCACCATTCTCACGCAACGGGCGTTTCTTCCGGTAATCGCTCCATGATTGTGCGCGTGCTTGACGTTCAAGAGTACGGCGACATGTCCGCTCGAAATTGCGCGTTCGACGACCGGGGACAGGTTACGGCAGCCGGTTTCGTTGGGCGGTGCGCATGCGGCTTGCTCACTGTTGAAGCGCGGCAGTTGAAGCGCGGGAATCGATACCCCATTCTCATTTATGGATTCCCGATTGCGGCGCTCGCAATCTGTGCACTTTTTCTGGCACCCAGTCTGGAGGGTGCGCTTCCGCTTGCCTTGTGGCGCCAGCCGAAAAGGCGACGTTTGCTTGCCTCAGTTCCCCCCGCGTCCGAACGACCGGTCCGCACTCAGGGCGAACCTCATGCCGAGGACGACCGCCGCTGGAGCCGTGGGATCGCCGCCGGGATTGCGCACATATTGCAGATCGGGCTGGAAACGCAGCCAGGGTGCGAGCTGATCCGAGAACGTGATCTCGAAGCCCTGTTCGAAACTGGCGAGCGACGTGCCTGCGTCGGCGGCATTGTCGCGATAACGTCGTGACAGCTTTGCATGCGTCATACCGAACGAAATCTGGCTATCGGGCCGCCCGGGAAGCACCTTTTGAAGTAGCACGCCGACCTGGAACCCTCCCGAATAAGGCGTCGTCGTACCGTCGGTCACGCCTGCCCGTCCGAACATGCTGACTGCAGGGCCTGCGGCCATGGGCGCGGTCAGCGGCTGGTCGATCAGCAGATAGGCACCCTGCGCGCGCTCGCGGACGGGTGTACCGTCGGCCATGGTCTGGCGGGTATCGTCCTGAAGCTTGGTGTAGCGCCAGTAGCCCAGAGAGACCTTTCCTCGACCGGTCCAGCCCACTTCGCCGATGACGAGAGCGCCCTCGCGCATCGACAGATCGACACCGCCGGGGTCGCCGATCACACCTGCGTCCGCGTTAAAAATCGCTGCCTTCAGATAATAGTCGGGATTTGGCGTCAGGCTGATGCGCACTGCCGGGGATGTCGACGGGAAAATCGAGGGTCCGTTGGGACCGGTCGCGGCAAGTTCGGTACCGATGCCGAATCCGGGAGCGATCAGCAGACCCGCTGAATCGTTCTGATAGAAATCGGCATTCAGGTCCGCGAGTCCAACCAGCACCGAAGCGCGCCCGGCAAGCAGGCTCTGTTCGATATAAGCCTCGTAAAGCTTCGTGCGTCCCTGATCGACCTCGATATTGTTGACGCCCTGAAGAGTCCCGGCAAGGTCGTTCGGTCTGCCGCCGTTGTTGCTCAATCCATGAAGCTTAAGGAGTGCGCCGGTCCAGCCGACAAGCCGGTCGAGATCGGCGTCGATAATGAGGTCGACATTGGTCAGGGCCCTGGTGCCTGGCGCCGCGGGGCCTTCGACGACGGTGACGACATCGCCGGTCACATTGCCGGTGACGACGACCGCGGGCGAAGGCTCCTGCGCGACAGCAGAGGTGGCCATGCCAATCGTTACGCCATAAGTCCATTTCTTTAATAGATACAATGACATGACGCGACCCTCCAAAGGACGTCGGTGCCGGTATGCATCAAACCTGCAACCACACCTCTGCGGCATTATAGGTCAAGAACATCGGGGCCGGACTTTCCCACGAGATCGGAAAGCACTGCATCTTATAGGGAAAAGCGCCCTGCCTGCCTTTGGCCTGCTATAATTGGCCAAAGCGCCCGGGTGGCGCAGAGGTGCCGTCATCATGTTCTCTTCGGTTGGAAAATCAGCTGGTGCCATGGGCGCGGTCATGCTCGCGCTGATCGGTCTTTGCGGTGGCATCGGCTATATGAGCGCAACAAATACCCAGCGCGCCATCGCAGACCTGGGCAGCGCGACGATCGTCGTCCAGCGCCACATGAATTCCGACATGATACACGACGCGATCCGCGCCGACGTGGCGGCTTCGATTGCCGCGCTCGATCCGTCCACTGGCATTTCGATGCGCGACAGCCTTGCGGCGATCGATGAGGACAGCGCGACTTTCCTGCGCTCCGTGGGCGAGGCTAACGACAATGCACGCGATCCGGCCGTTCTGGCCGCACTGAACGCGCTGACTGTGCCCCTTCAGGCCTATATCGCTTCTGCCCGAGAGATGCAGCGGCTGCTCAAGAACGACCCTTCCCGTGCGGCGGCATCATTCCCGGCATTCGAACGCAGGTTCGAGACGCTGCGCGACGCCATGGAGAAAGCGAGCGGCATCATCGAGAATGCCGCCAAGCAAGCCAATACGACCGAGGTCGCCAAGGCGTCGAGCGTGCGGACAATGATGATCGTTGCCCTGCTCGCCAGCATTGCCCTGGCCATATTGCTCGGCATGCTCGTGCGCAGTTTCCTGGTGCGCCCGCTGGCGGCCCTGGGCAAGGTGACCCACGACCTCGCGACCGGAACCTACGACAGCGATGTGCCGAACACGACCCGGCCCGATGAACTGGGAACCGTCGCCCGCGGTCTCGTCGAGCTGCGCAACGCAGGGCGCCAGAAGCGCTTGCTCGAAATGGAAGGCGCCGCCGCGCGCGAAGCCCAGTCCGCCGTCGTCGATGCCCTTTCGGACGGGCTGAAAAGATTGCGGGAGGGCGACTTCACCAAGCCGATCGCCGGCGAATTCGCGCCGGAATACGCGATCCTGCAGGAGAACTTCAATTACGCCTCTGGAGAGCTGCGCGACATGATGCAGATCGTCAACAGCATCACCGACGATGTCCGTCGCGGGGCTCAGGACATCGCCGAATCGAGCGACGAGCTTGCGCGCCGGACGGAAGGCAACGCGGCGAGCCTCGAACAGACGTCGGCAGCGCTGATCGAGATCGATGGCCGGCTGAAGACGTCCGCGAAGTCGTCGCATGCAACCGTCGAGCGGGCGAACGAGGCGATCGGAACGGTCGATGGCGGCCGATCGACCGCAGAGTCTGCCGTTGCTGCCATGAGCCGCGTGCGCGAAAGCGCAAAGGGCATTGATGACGTCATCGAAGGCCTAGACAAGATCGCCTTCCAGACGCGGGTGCTGGCCATGAATGCCGCGGTCGAGGCCGGACGCGCCGGGGAAGCCGGACGCGGCTTTGCCGTGGTCGCCGACCTTGTCAGCGCGCTGGCCATGCGCGCCGAGGAGGAGTCCCAGCGCGCTCGGGACCAGCTGACGGCGACGCAGGTGGAGGTTGCCGGTGCGGTCGTGGCCGTCGAAAAGGTCGACGGCGCGCTCGCGAAGATCGCAGGGGATGTCGGCACCGTCCACACGCTGCTCGAGACGATGGCCGAGGACAACGAGGCGCAGGCGCTGGCGGTCACCGAGATTACGGCAGCAATCGCCAGCATGGACAATGCGACGCAGCAGAATGCAGCGAATGTCGAAGTCACGGCCTTGTCCGCGCGCAAGCTGACCGCCAGCATCGACCGGCTGGTCGACCGGGCCAAGGTGTTCAATTACGAGCGACGGGTGCGCAGCGTTCCGGTTGCCCACGAGCGGCGGTCGGTGGAGGGACGGATCGATTTGCTCGATCGCCCCGACACGTCTTCGCGCGCGACCCAACAACGCTCGCTGATTGCCGCTGAATAAGGAAGCGCTTCAGTAAGTTCGCTATTTCGCTGCGTCGGGCGTGCTGCCGATGGCTGCAAGGCGTGCTTCGAGGTCCGCCTTCCACGGGGCATCGGGCGGCGTACGCGCGAGCAAACCGCGCCAGACCTGCGCTGCGTCTTCGCTTCGTCCTGAATTGGCCAGGGCGAGCCCCATGAAAAACGGCGGGCCGGGATGTGCCGGGGATAGCTGGGCACCCCGCTGAAAGGCGAATTCGGCGGCCGGCGACAAGGTGCCGCCGCCATGGGCAACAAGTGTATTGCCCAGTGCAACCCAGAGCTCGACGTTGTTCGGGTCCTTGCGCATCGCCGTCTTGACTGCGATGACCGCCTCGCGCGTCAGGCCCATGCGGTCGAGCGTATCGGCAAATTCGGCAACCTTGGCCGCGTCGCCGTAGTTATTCCCGGTTGCCGCGCGCGAGGCGCGAAGTGCCACATCGGGCGGCACGAAGCCCTTGTCCTTTGCTTCGACCGGCGATCCGACCTGCTTCGGCGATCCCTGCCAGACATAGCCAGCGATGCCGACAAGCGCTGCCGCAATCGCGAGCTCAATTCCTGCACGTGGCAGGCCGGCGAAGCGCCATATCAGCCCCAGCGCGATCACGACAAAGACGAGGACAAATATCCAGGCCATCAGGCGCGCTTCCTGAACCGGCCACGCGCCAGGAACAGGCC
>JANMJZ010000115.1:0-1803 GCA_031371635.1 Sphingomonadales bacterium
ACTTCTTGCTGATCCCGAGCTTGATCACCCGGCCCAGCGTCCAGTTGGCGTAGCTTGGATTGTTCGTGTTCAGGCGCCGGACGAGTTGCGGCGTGCGTTCGAACAGATTGTCTACGGTGAGCCGGAACGATGTGCCGGCCAGCGCCCCGCCCGACTCGCCGAAATCATAGCCGAGGTTCAGGTTGGCAACGGCGAACGGCTGAATGTCTTCTGCGATATTGAGGTTGTTGACCGCAGCATCGGTGAACCGCCCCGAATAGTTCAGGGTGACCCGACCCGAGACACGACCGACGTTCAGGCCCAGGAAGATGGTCGCCGACAGGACAGGAGTGCCAATGCCGAGCTGGTTGCTGACCACACCGCCGTTGGTGATGAGGGCGCGTGTTTGCCGCGTGCCCGCAAAACCCGCCGACAGGCGGCCGATCCCGATGTCGGCATCATAGTTTACGTGGAAATCGACGCCTTCGACCTTCGCCGCATTGAGGTTGGAGATGCGGGTATCGACGACCAGCGCGATGTTCGACGAAACCTGCTGCCCTGCCAGGGCAGCACCATTGCCGAGCGTCGCCAGGACCGCCGCATATTGAGCCGCCGTGATGTTGTAGGTGTAAAGATCGGGATTCGTCAGATATGTCGAGGTGACCGAGGGGTTCAGCGTGCCCAGCGCGTTCGACAGATCGATCGAGTAGAATTCGCCACCCATACGGAAGCCCCTGGCAGGCGTTACCTCCAGCCCGACGGCCCAACTCTTCGCCGTCTGCGGCTTCAGGTTCGGCGACGACCCTTGCAGCACCAGCGCACAGGCCCCCTGCCGGCTGGTGTCCCGACCGAGAGGGTCGATCGGCCGCTGCGCCGGATTCGTGCTGCCGGGGACGTAGATGCCACAGGCGAAACGACCGGTGCCGATGGCCAGCCCGTCGATTGCCGTGGGCGCGTTGAACGAGGTGTTCCAGTGGCCGAACAGCCGCAGCCACGAGGTCGGGCGTACCGAAAGGCCGATATTGGGATTGGTCGTCGAACCGAAATCGCTGTAGCTGTCGTAGCGCAACGAACCGTTGACGTCGGCAAACGAGGTGATGGGCAGCGTCACTTCAGCAAAGACCGACTTCGCGTTGCGCTGAGACGCAGCATAAGCCTGCGAGTTTATCAGCCCGACCACGCCGGTGCCGAGCCGGCTTTCGGCCCGGTTGTTCTGGTATTCGACGCCGACCGCGATCTTGGCATCGCCACCAGGCAGCGCGAAAAGCGGGCCGTCGGCAATCGCGCGGAAGAAATACATCTGTTGCTTGGTTTGCTGTGCAACTTCGTAATTGGTGATGTCGGTGACGACCGCAGCACTTGCCGCTGCGACATTGAGCGGATTGAGCTGGCCGGCTGCGATCCCGGTGCAACCCGTGATGTAGCATTGCGCCTTGATCGAATCGATCCCGGGAAAGCTCTGGAAGTTGGTCGACCGGCCATAATGCGCACTGCCGCGCACCTGCCAGTCGCCGCCGAGCTTGAACGTCAGTTCGGGCGTCACGCCCCATGTTTCGAAACCGACCCGCGACGGCGTGTTCACATAGGCTGCGTTGGGACCGAACGAGAAGCCGACGCCTTCGGGGACCGCAAACAAGCTGCCCGGGCTGATAAGCAGCGCTGCAGGATAGGCGGCGGTGAGTTGCGCTGCCGATGCAATGCCGCTGCCAGCCGACGTATAACCGCGCGGGTAGCTGTTGTAGCTGATATCGCGCTTGGTCCAGTAACCAGTGACCCGCAGATCGATGTTGTCACCCAATTCGACTCTTCGTCGGCACCACCTCG
>JANMJZ010000285.1:0-8636 GCA_031371635.1 Sphingomonadales bacterium
CCCCCCCCCCCCCCCCCCCCAGTACTCCACCAGCCTGGCCTACATCACTCCCCCCCCGCCCGTTTTGGTGGGGGGTGGGGGGGGGCCAAGTCCCTCCCTATAGGCATTGAAATCGTGGGGTTTGATCGGCCCCACCCCAACCCCTCCCCTAAAGGGAAGGGGCTAAGGAGGCTGAATGACCCAGTACGTATATCGCTTCGGTGGCGGCGTGTCCGACGGCAAGGGCCTGTCGAAGGAGCTGCTCGGCGGCAAGGGCGCCAACCTCGACGGCATGGCCTCGATCGGGCTCCCCGTGCCCCCCGGCTTCACGATCAGCACCGCGATGTGCACGCGATACTATGACGAGGGCGAGAAATTTCCCCCCGAACTCAACGCAGAAGTCGCCGCCGGCATCGCGCATATCGAGGGCGTGACCGGCAAGACGTTCGGCGATGTGGCCGATCCGCTGCTCGTCTCGGTGCGCAGCGGCGCGCGCGTCTCGATGCCCGGCATGATGGACACCGTCCTCAACCTGGGACTCAACGACGCGACGGTGCAGGGCCTCGCTGCTACCAGCGGCGACGCGCGCTTTGCGTGGGACAGCTACCGCCGCTTCATCCAGATGTATGCCGATGTCGTGCTCGGCCTCGACCATGGTGCGTTCGAGGAAGCGCTTGAAATCGCGAAGGAAGACAAGGGCTATTATCTCGACACCGAGCTGGAGGCATCGGATCTTCAAGACCTCGTCGCCGTCTATCTCGGCCTTGTCGAGAAACAATGGGGCAGGGCCTTCCCGCAGGACGTGCACGAGCAGCTCTGGGGCGCGGTCGGCGCGGTGTTCGGCTCCTGGCAGTCCGAACGCGCCAAGGTTTATCGTCGCATCAACTCGATCCCGCACGACTGGGGCACGGCGGTCAACGTGCAGGCGATGGTGTTCGGCAACATGGGCGACACGTCGGCAACGGGCGTGGCCTTCACCCGCGACCCTGCGACTGGCGAGCACGCCTATTACGGCGAATATCTGATCAATGCGCAGGGCGAAGACGTCGTCGCCGGCATCCGCACGCCACAATATCTGGCAACTGCGGCACGCGAACGCGCCAACGCCAAGCCATTGTCGATGCAGGAATCCATGCCCGCGGTCTACGACGAGCTGGCAATCGTGTTTAAACTTCTTGAAGCGCACTACCGCGACATGCAGGACATTGAGTTCACCGTCGAACGCGGCAAACTCTGGATGCTGCAGACCCGCTCGGGCAAGCGCACCGCAAAGGCTGCGCTCAAGATCGCGGTCGACATGGCGGCGGAAGGGCTAATCACCAAGGACGAGGCCGTGATGCGCGTTGATCCCTCGGCGCTCGACCAGCTGCTCCACCCGACACTCGATCCGAAGGCCTCGCGCGACGTGATCGTGAAGGGCCTGCCCGCCAGTCCCGGCGCGGCATCGGGCATTGCCGTCTTCGACAGCGATACCGCCGAAAAGCGCGCGGAGCAGGGCCAGTCGGTCATCCTCGTCCGCACCGAAACCTCCCCCGAGGACATTCACGGCATGCACGCGGCCAAGGGCATCCTCACCGCGCGCGGTGGGATGACCTCGCACGCGGCCGTCGTGGCGCGCGGCATGGGGCGCCCCTGTGTCTCGGGCGCGGGTTCGCTCAGTATCGATGCTGCTGGAAAGATCGCACGCGTTGGCGGCCGCGAGATCCGCGAAGGCGACATGCTGACCCTCGACGGCTCTACCGGCGAAGTCATGGCTGGCGAAGTCGCAACGATGCAGCCCGAATTGTCGGGCGATTTCGGCACGCTGATGGAATGGGCCGACGGCTCGCGCCGGATGAAGGTTCGCGCCAATGCCGAGACGCCTGCCGACGCGAAGGTCGCGCGCGAGTTCGGCGCGGAGGGCATTGGCCTTTGCCGCACCGAACACATGTTCTTCGAAGCCTCACGGATCACCGCAGTGCGCGAGATGATCCTCGCTGAAAACGAAAAGGGCCGCCGCGTGGCGCTCGCCAAGCTGCTGCCCGAGCAGCGTGCCGACTTCGTGGGCCTGTTCGAGGTGATGGCGGGGCTGCCTGTCACCATCCGCCTGCTCGACCCGCCGCTGCACGAGTTCATGCCGCATGCGGAGGCCGATTTCGAGGATGTGGCCAAGGCCACCGGCCTTACGGTCGACATGCTCAAGCGCCGTGCCGCCGAGCTGCACGAGTTCAATCCGATGCTCGGCCATCGCGGGTGCCGCTTGGGCGTCACCTAACCCGAAATCAATGAAATGCAGTCTCGCGCGATCTTCGAGGCAGCTTGCGACCTCGCTGTATCACCGATCCCCGAGGTGATGGTGCCACTGGTCGCGACGCGCCGCGAGCTCGAGCTGATGAAGGCTGTCATCGACCGCACCGCCGAGGCAGTCTTCGCCGAACGCGGCAAGCGCATCGAATATCTCGTCGGCACGATGATCGAATTGCCGCGCGCCGCGCTCAAGGCAGGCGAAATTGCCGAGGTCGGCGCCTTTTTCAGCTTCGGCACCAACGACCTCACGCAGACAACCCTGGGCGTTTCCCGCGACGATGCCGCGCGCTTCCTGGGCGTCTACGTCGACCAGGGCATCTACGAGCGCGACCCGTTCGTCAGCCTTGATGTCGAAGGGGTAGGCGAGCTTGTCCAGATCGCCGCAGACCGGGGCCGGGCCACTCGGCCCGACATCAAGCTCGGCATCTGTGGCGAGCACGGTGGCGACCCGTCGAGCATCGCCTTTTGCGAAAGCGTAGGGCTCGACTACGTGTCGGCGTCACCCTATCGCGTGCCAATCGCGCGGCTGGCGGCAGCGCAGGCTGCACTGGGGAGCAAGCGCTGAAAACCTGGCAGCGTCCGCTCGTCGGGATCGCCCTCGGCCTCATTGGCGGCGCAACGCTGGCAGTTTACCGGGTGCGCGGTGGTCTTGGAGCCGGGCAGGTGACCAATGGCCCCTGGGCAACGGCCAGGACCTACGGAACGAAAGACGCCGATGCGCTGACCCGCGCTCAGGTAGCCTTGTCGGGGTTGCTCGCCTTGCCGGCGAAAGAGGCCATGTATTTCACGGCTTGGACCGATAGCGCAGGGCGACCGCTAGAAGGGCGATGCACCTATTTGATTCGGGGACAGGCGTTCGCCGCGAGATGGTGGACCATCACGCTGTATCGCGGTGAAGGATGGCTCGTGCCGAACAGCGCCAACCGGTGGTCGGTCGGCAATTTGCCGGTCGATAGAGCCGGTCGTTGGAGCGCCATATTGAGCCCCCGTTCGCAGCATATCTCTTCTAACTGGCTGCCCACCGGTAACGTCGACCGCTTCGACCTGACACTTCGCCTCTATCATCCTTCGGATGCGATACTTGCGTACCCCGAAAAGGCTGAACTGCCTGCGCTCGAACGGACGGCCTGTTCGTAATGCGTGGCTGGCTTCTCCCGTTCGTGCTGGGGCTTGGCATTGCCGTGCTCGCCTATCAGGCGACGCTTTTTGGGGTGCCGTTCGCGTTGATGCGCCTTGCTGCGGCCAAGGCGGGGAAGGATCTTCCCGTCAACGAGTTCCGCTTCGGGCCGATGACGACGCCTGAAAACCAGAGTATCGTCCGGCCGTCGCCTGATCTGTCCTATTCGCTTTGCGTATTCGATGTGTCTAAGGGCCCGGTGCTGGTACGTGCCGAGCCCATCCCGGGGAGGTATTGGTCCGTGAGCGTATTTGATGCGCGCACCGATGTCGCCATAGTGCTCAGCGATCGCGATACGATCGACAAACCAGCAATGCTGGCGATTATCACGTCGGGGCAGCACGCTCCTGGCGGGTATGCGCCCGTGCGGGTAGCATACGACAAAGGCGTCGTCCTCCTGCGGATCCTGCTGGCGAGCAAGACGGATTTTCCGGCTGTCGACGCGCTTCGTCGCAAATCATATTGCCGCTCAGGTTAGAACGCGCCCGTCCGCACTGGGTCGATCGGATGACGCTCGGACGACCTTACGGCCCCACGCTGATTCAGCAAAGCCTCGTGTTCCTTGCGCAGGGCCAGATGCGCTTCACGCTCCCTATTGTACGCAGACTTCCACTTGCTGCCGCCCGACCGGCTCAAGAGGCCCAGCAGCCAGCCGATAACCAGCGTCAAACCCAGAATTACCCAGCCATTCGCGGTGAAGTATTCCATTGCAAATCTCCCTTGTTTCCTGACGGTAACGAAGGGAATGCGGCGCTGTTCCGCGACTGCTGCGGCAACCTTAACCCTTGAACACTTCCGAGATGGCACAGGCTGCCGGCCCGAGAATGACCACGAACAGCACCGGAAGGATGAACAGGATCAGCGGTACCGTCATGATCGCTGGCAGGCGTGCCGCTTTTTCTTCAGCCCGCATCATCCGCTCATGGCGGAACTCGGCCGAAAGCACCCGTAGCGCCGATGCAAGCGGTGTTCCGTATTTCTCGGTCTGGATCAGCGTTGTGACGACGCCTTTGACGGCATCGAGCGGCACACGCGATGCCAGATTTTCGAACGCGGCACGCCTGTCGGTCAGGAATCCCAGCTCGATCGCGGTCAGCGCGAATTCATCGCCGCATTCCGGATAAGCCCGGCCAAGTTCCTTGGCGACGCGGCCAAAAGCGGCATCGACGGTGAGGCCGGCTTCAGCGCAGATCACGAGAAGATCGAGTGCATCGGGCAGACCCTTTCGGATCGCGGCAACGCGCTTGCTAACAGCGTTGCTAAGCCAGATATCTGCTGCCTTGTAACTCAATATCAGCGACGCAAGCACGACGCTGGTGCGTTTCCAAGAGGTCCAGTGCTCGAGACCGCCGAACCCATAAACCCATAGCACCACACCGCCGCCCAAAAAAATTGGCAGGACTAGGCGCGCAAAGATTATTATGACGGCCAGATCCTTAGATCTGATGCCAGCCTGCATGAGTTTGACCTGTGCAACTTTCAGCTGCTCGTCCTGCAACACTTTCAGCGAGTTCAGAAACGTCCGCATCCTGTCGGCGGTTTCGCTCTTGTTCTGAATTTTTGCCCGGCGCTTCGAAGTCGAGGCGACGATCCCGGCCTTCAGCTGCTCGCGACGGTCGTTTAGCGCCTTCACGCGCTTCGACATGGGGTCGCGAACGGTGGTGACGGCGTAAACGGCGACCATTGCCGCCATTGTGGCGACCGCAGCCAACACGGTGGCCACCCACAGGACATCGACCCCCAGAAGCGTCGGACCGGATTGCACAGGTTGCATTTCAGGTCCGCTCCTAAATTTCGAACGAGATCATGCGCGACATGACGAAGGCGCCAAGCCCCATCCAGCAACCCGCGCCCAGTCCGACTGCAATCAATTTCGGGTTCGTGAAGAACTGCTGCATGTAATTGTCGTTTATCGAGTAGATCAGTCCAAACACGATGAAGGGCAGCGAGCCGATGATGTAGGCCGACGCCTTTGACTCGGATGACATGGCCTTGATCTTCAGCTTCATCTGCGCGCGGGAACGCAGCACCCCCGCTAGGTTGGACAGGGTCTCCGCTAGGTTTCCGCCTGTCTCACGCTGAATCTGGATAGTGATGCAAAAAAACTGGAATTCGGGCGTACCAAGCCGGTCAGCCGTGTCTTGAAGCGCAGCGTCCATCGTGCGCCCAATCTTGATCTTGTCGCTGACGCTTCGGAATTCCACGCCCACCGGTCCTGGAACCTCGGACGCAACGACGCCGATGGTTTCTGTGATCGGCAGACCTGAACGAAGCCCGCGGACGAGCAGTTCGATAGCGTCGGGAAAGCGCTTGTTGAACAGGTTCACCCGCTTGTTGATGAGGTATCCGACGATGAAGTGCGGCAGACCTACACCCATGGCCGCACCGAGAGCTACCCCAAGCCCCAGATTACCCAGCTTGAACCAGACAAGCGAACCGATGACGAAAAGTATGCCGAACGAAGCCATTAGATATTGGGCTGGAGTCCAGGTCTTGCCGGTCATGGCAAGGCGCTTTTGCAGTTGTACGGGATTGGGCAGGATTCGCGTTGCGAATCCATCCATGCGCGTTGCGCGATTTGCCTGAATACGGCGCATCTGCGCTTCCACGACCGCCCCGGTTGAGCTCGAATGCCGGTCTTTAAGGGCGGTCAGCCGCCGAGCCTTCGCCTTGTCTACGGACGGTCCCGCAAACGCAAAGACGACCATGGCCACAACGATCAGGGCACCGATCGCCATTGCGAGCATGGGCAAAGGGTCCACGGGTCAGCCTGCCTTTGCTTTGGACTTTTTGGGCATCATCGATTTGAAGCCGCCCAACTTGCCGAGTAGCGATTGCTTGGCAGGTTTTCCGAAAGCGCTATCCTCGTTCCCCGAAGACGCTGCACCATCGTCTCCGACGGCAGCGAGCCGGTCGACGATCTCACCCAGCGTTGCGCCGATCTTGGTGCCCTTGCTTGCCTCAGCTACGGTTTTGCCGAGCTTTGCTGCCTGCGTAACGACCTTCGGATCAGCACTGACGATGAAGTCGACCTTGCGCTCGATCGAGCTCTCGAAGTCCTTGCGGCTGATTTCGGATGGGCCGCTGGCCGCCACGCGATTGGCAACAACCAGAACGCTCGTCTGCGGGGCGTTCGATTTCAGCCATGAGAGGATTCGGATAACGTCACGAGCCGAAGCCAGCGTCAACTCGGTAACGAGCACCGTCATCTGCACGTCCTGCATCAGGTGTGGATGCTGGACCAGCATTCCGCGCGGCAGGTCGATAACCGTCGTCTCGAACGCCGAGCGCATCTCTTCCTGAAGCTGATAGAACGCAGCGCCGTCAGTCAGCATAGGCTGGTTGATCGGTGCTTCCGCGCTAAGGATCGCGAGCTTGTCATTCGCCTTCACCATGGCTCGCTCGATGAACAGGCCATCGATACGGCTGGGGTTTTCGATGGCGTCGGTGAGGCCGCGTCCTGGCTCGAGGTCGAGCGCTAGCGCTCCAGTGCCGAAGTGTACGTCGAGATCGAGCAACGCCGTCGAGCGACCGGCACGATCACCCATCAGCCATGCGATCGAGGTTGCGATGGTCGATGCGCCAGAGCCGCCACGCGCGCCGATAACAGCTGCCATCATGTGCGGGCGCTCTGCACCTGCATCCACATGGCGCGGCGCGTTGAACACAGCTTGCGCACTCGCAAATGCATCTCGCAGCTGGTCGGGGCTGAACGGTTTGAGCAAATAGTCCTGTATGCCGCTCGCGACGAGGTCTCGGAACAGGCGAACGTCGTTAACTTGGCCTGCCGCAATGACGACGGTGCCTGGCTCGCAAACTTCAGCGAGAGCGTTGATGTCGTTCAGCGGGTCGCCGCTTTCGGAAAGGTCCACGAACAGGATCTGGGGACTTGCAGATACGGATAAGGTCTGCACCGCATTGCGCAAGCCGCCTTTGTTGATCTTGTCGGGTGCCCAACCGAGTTCTACCGCGACCGCTCGCAGCGAATCAGCGGTGATATCGTCGCACACGAACGCCGTGAACGGCTCGCGCATCGTGCCGGTGCGGGAAGGGGACCAGGGCGCATTCATCTTATTTCCCCTTCGTGGTTTCGGGCTTTAGCCCGTTCGCGCCCGTTGTCGGCATAGCGCGATATGTTCCGATCGCCTTTGTCGCGATCCGGCCGTCGACCGAGCTTTCACCCGAGCGGCCCGAAATCAGATCACGTGGATCCGCGACCATGGCTGCCAAGTTGCTGTTCATCGCACAACCGTAATTGGACATTGAATGCCCGTCGAAGTTCGGATTGGATCGCCGCGACCAATCGGGACAGCCGGGAACGCTGGCATTCATTCTGCTAACGATCACGCGAACCGCTCCTGACGGAATGTTGCCCTGCGTCACGGGCGCGCTGGGATCGATCAACAGTCCATAGCGTGCAACCACGGTGGCAATCGCGTTGCGTGCCTGCGGGCCGTAAGCTTGGGTATCCACCGAAATGCGATCGCCATAGCGGAGCGATAGAGAGTCGAACCAGCCGCTAAGTGCTCCGTCTTCAGCGTCGGATAAAGCCTCCGCCGGCGCCGGCAGATCGTAAACATAATCGGTCCGGGATACGACCGGCTGATGAACTGATTCAAGGCTGCGATTTTCGGTGCCGCACGCACTGAGCGTTGTGCAACCCAGCAGAGCGAGAGCGGCGATACGAAGCTTCATAACGTGAACCTTCCGATTTAATTGCTGAAGCCGGGCGTGGCGGACGGTTGCGGCCTGCGTGCCGCGGAGCGCTGTAACGGTGCTGGCGAAGTTGCATCGCCAACGGCAGGCCGAGCTGGAACAGTAACCGGCGGTGCAAGCGTAGGTGTTGCGCGTTTGGCCCCGGTCTTGCCGCTGAAATCTTGGCCCAAGAGGAAGTTCTGCAGGTCGGTTGGCGTCTTGAGGCCATCCGTCGGCAGTTTGATCTCATTGGCAGAGACTGGCTTTACCAGATACGGAGTAACGATGATCATCAGTTCGGTCTGGTTGCGCCGATACCCGTTGGATTTGAACATGGCACCCAGCACCGGCACGTCGCCGAGACCAGGTACCTTGTCGATCGAGTTCACATTGCTGTTTTGAATCAGCCCGCCAATCATGAAGCTTTGGCCTGAACCCAGCTCCACCGTCGTTTCCGAGCGGCGGGTGATAAATGCGGGGATGTTGAAACCGTTGAGCG
>JANMJZ010000305.1:0-1866 GCA_031371635.1 Sphingomonadales bacterium
GTCGCCTGTATCGACCAGTCACCCGCCGATGACGGCAACTTGAAGCCCGGCGGCAGCAAGGCACCGCACGCGATCTACAATATCGGCAACAACCAGCCCGAAAACCTGATGCGCTTCATCGAAATCATCGAGCAGGCGACGGGCAAGACCGCTATCAAGGATTTCCAGCCGATGCAGCCCGGCGACGTACCGGCGACCTATGCCGACATCGAGGCGATCGCGCGCGATCGCAGCTATGCGCCGACGATACCGCTAGAGGTGGGGTTGCCGAAGTTTGTCGACTGGTATCGGACGTACCACGGGGTTTAATCCTATAAGCGGGGGGTTCGCGTACGACCTGCGCCGGGAATGCTCAGCCCCGGCGGGGCGCCCTCACCCGCACAAGGGGCCTTAACCGCACGGCAAGACAGATGACCGCTGGCCAGAACAGTGTGTTGGCGACATCGCTCAGGGTGTCACTCCAGCGCCAGCTACCGAAATAGAGGCGGTCCATGATTTCGTTGCCCGCCTCCGCCACCACGACGACGCACAGCGGCACCAGCGTCCCGAGAGAACGACGCGTGACCACGCGTGCGAGCAGGAGCACGGCCATACCGGCGTGAATGTGCAGGATTGTATCGGGCAGCCCGGTTCCGTCGCCGATCCAATCGATCAGCGCGTGATAGCGAGCGCTGAGCGCATGCCACATGATTTACGTCCTTAATCGCCGCGTCGTCCGGCCAGTCAATCGCTCAGGCGGCAAGCTCTTCGGCTGTGAGCGTGTATAGTCCGGCAGCCCCGGCGGTGGCCGACGCGGCCTTGCCCATAGCCTCGGGCACGATGTGGTCGAGGAAAAAGCGCGTCGTGGCGACCTTGGCCTTCATGAATGCCGGATCCCCTTCCCCGCTGGCCAGTTTCGAGGACGCCGCACCATACTGACGGGCCATGAGCGCCCCAGCCGCCATGACAGCGACCATGTCGAGGAACGGATAGCTGCCCGCGAGCCGGTCTTCCGTGCTTGCCGAGAGCATCCAGTCCGTGGCGGCGCCGACGGCGTCGGCCAAATGCATCAGCGCGCCCTCCCGCGTCGCTGCATGGCGAGCCTCGGCAATCAGGGCTCTCATCGCCGCGCCGCCGTCCCCGGTCAGCTTTCGGCCAACCAGATCTGCGGCCTGTATGCCGTTAGTCCCCTCGTAGATCGGCGCAATCCGGATGTCGCGATAGTGCTGCGCAGCGCCGGTTTCCTCGACGAACCCCATACCGCCATGCACCTGCACGCCCAGCGAAGCGACTTCGCAACCCACGTCCGTGCTCCATGCCTTGACGAGGGGGGTCAGCAAATCGACGCGCGCCTTGGCGGCGGTGTCGCCGGCGCGCGCCGCGTCGACATTCGATGCGGCCGCGTAGAGCAACGCCCGCGCCGCCTGGGTGAGCGCCTTCATGCGCAGCAACATGCGACGGACATCAGGGTGTTCGATAATCGGCTTGCCCTGCACACGGTCGCGCGCATAGGCGACGGCCGCCTGCGTCGCCCGCTCCGCGATCTGGACGCCCTGCGACCCGACATTGAGCCGGGCATTGTTCATCATCGTGAACATCGCGCGCATGCCGCCCATTTCGGGGCCGATCAGCCAGCCCTTGCAATCGTCGTTGTCGCCGTAAACCATCGTGCATGTTGGCGAGGCGTTGATGCCCAGCTTGTGCTCGACGCCCGAACAGCGGACGTCATTGGGCACTGTGAAAACGCCATTTGCGTCGGGCCGCAACTTGGGCACGAGAAACAGCGAGATGCCCTTGGTGCCAGCAGGTGCGCCTGGCGTGCGCGCTAGGACGAGGTGGACGATGTTATCGGTGAGGTCGTGGTCGCCGAAAGTTATGTAGATCTTC
>JANMJZ010000306.1:0-5204 GCA_031371635.1 Sphingomonadales bacterium
ATGAAGCCGTGGCAGACGCCCGCGACGACGGCGACCTTGCCGATCTTCTTGGCGAGGCCCATCGCGGTCATCAGCGCGTCGGGCGCACTTCTCGCCGCGTACGACCTCGAGCAGTTTCATGACATTGGCCGGCGAGAAAAAGTGCATCCCGAGCACATCCTGCGGGCGGCTGGTGCTCGCCGCGATCTCGTCGATGTCGAGATAGGACGTGTTCGACGCGAGGATCGCGCCGGGCTTGCAGATCTTGTCGAGCTTGCCGAAGATCTCTTTCTTGACGCCCATTTCCTCATAGACGGCCTCGATGACGAGGTCGCAATCGGCGAGGTCCTCAAGGCTGAGCGTCGGCTTCAGCGCGCCCATGGCGGCCTCGACCTGCTCGGGCTTCATGCGGCCCTTGGCAGCGGTCGCCTCGTAATTCTTGCGGATGATGCCGGTGCCCTTGTCGAGCGCTTCCTGCTTCATCTCGACGATGGTGACGGGGATGCCCGCCGACAGGAAGTTCATGCTGATGCCGCCGCCCATCGTGCCGGCGCCGATGACGCCGACACGCTTGATGTCGCGGGGCTGGACGTCGGCACCGATGCCGTCGATCTTCTGCGCCTGGCGCTCGGCAAAGAAAATGTGGCGCTGCGCGGCGGACTGGGTGCCGAACATCAGCTTGCTGAACTCCTGCCGCTCGAACGCCATGCCTTCTTCGAAAGGCAGGCGCGTGGCGGCCTGGACACAGGCGATATTCGCGGCAGGTGCGTCGAAACCGCGGTTCTTGCGGGCATTGGTCTTCGCATAGGCTTCGATGCTGGCGGGTTCTCCCTTGACCGGCAGGTTGCGCGTCGGGCGGGGTCCCTTGGCAATGCATTCCCTGGCGAAGGCGAGGGCATCGGCAACCAGCGTATCCTCACCGGCCAGCTTGTCGATCAGGCCGACTTCTAGCGCCTTGGCCGCGCTGATCGGGGCGCCGCCCGCGCACATTTCGACTGCAGTTTCGATGCCGGCTGTGCGCGGCAGGCGCTGGGTGCCGCCGGCGCCTGGGAGCAGGCCAAGCTTCACTTCGGGCGTACCGATCTTCGCGCTGGGCACGGCAATGCGGTAATGGCAGCCGAGCGTGACTTCGCAGCCGCCGCCGAGCGCGGTGCCGTGGATGGCTGCGATGACCGGCTTGGTGCAGGCCTCGATCGTGTCGACGACTTCGGGCAGCATCGGCATGACCGGCGGCTTGGTGAATTCGGTGATGTCGGCACCGGCGAAGAAGGTGCGCCCGTCGCAGCGGATGACGACGGCCTTCACCGCATCATTGGCGAGCGCCTCCTTGATCCCCGCATCGAGCCCGATGCGGACTGCGGCGCCAAGCGCGTTGACGGGCGGATTGTTGCTGATGATGACGAGGATGTCGTCATGGATTTCGGTGGTGATGGGGCTGTCGCTCATTTTCTCTCTCCGAAAGGTCAGCCGACAAGGGCCGAATAAAGCATGGTCTTGATTTCGCGGCGCACCGGGTAGGCGCTCGACGGCATCAGCTGGGTCATGAAGATCATGATCACGTCGTCGACCGGATCGACGAAGAACGCGGTCGAGAACATGCCGCCCCAGTAGAATTCGCCATTGTTGCCCGGCAGCATGGTTGCGGGTGAATCGATGACCATGCCGAAGCCGAGGCCGAAGCCCATGCCGGCATTGTCCGCTTCGCTGAACAGCGATGTCGACACCTGGGTCAGGTCTGCGCCGCCGGGCAGGTGATTGGCCGTCATCAGCTTCAGCGTATGCGGCCCGACGATGCGCGCGCCGTCGAGCTCGCCGCCGTTGAGCAGCATCCGCGCGAAGCGGTGATAGTCGGACAGCGTCGAGGTCAGCCCGCCACCGCCCGAGAAATAGCCCGGTGCCTTTGCCCAGGCCGAGCCTGCACCGGTGTCGAACATCTTCATGCGCTTTACCGGATCCCAGACATAGCAGTCGGGCATGCGCCCGAGCTTGTCGGCGGGCACCTGGAATCCCGTGTCGACCATGCCGAGGGGCGCGAAAATGTGCTCCTCGAAATATTCAGCGAGGGTCTGGCCCGACAGTCGTTCGACGACGGCGCCGAGGATGTCGGTCGACACCGAGTAATTCCACGCCGTGCCCGGATCGAATTCGAGCGGCAGGCTGGCGACCTCCGCAACAAAGGCGTCGATGGGGCCAGCGTCGAAACGTTCGAAGCCGAGTTTGCGATAGGCCGCATCTATGTTGCTGCGTTCCTGGAAGCTGTAGGTCAGGCCCGAGGTGTGCCGCAGCAGGTCGATCATCCGCATCGGCCCCGCAGGCGGGCGTGTCGCGAACGGCGTATTGCCGCCGCCGCTGACGAACACGCCGGTTTTGGCGAATTCGGGCAGGACTTTCGCCACCGGATCGCTGAGCGCGATGCGACCCTGTTCGACAAGCTGCATGAACGCGATCGACGTGATCGGCTTGGTCATCGACGCGATGCGGAAAATCGCATCGGCCTTGAGCGGCTCGCCCGGGCGAGCATCGCCCATGACGGTGAGATGCGCAATCTCGTCCCCGCGGCCGACAAGCAGTGCGGCGTGCGGAAAACGGCCGCCGTCGATGTACTTGGCCTTAAGATGGGCATCGATGCGAGCGAGGCGCGCCGGATCGAAACCGAGTTCGTGCGGGTCTGACAGGGTCGGGAGGGTCATTTCGTGAGCTCGCCCAGAATTGCCTCTGCCTTGGCAAAGAGGGCAGGGTCGATCACCAGTCCGCTGGCCTTCGCGTTGTCGGTAACCTGATCTGGCCGGCTGGCGCCGACGATGGCCGCCGCGACATTGGGCTCGCGCAACACCCAGGTGAGGGCAAACTGGGCCATGGTGCAGCCTGCTTCATCGGCAAGCGGCTTGAGCTTCTGCACGGCGGTTAGCACATCGTCCTCGAGGAACCGCCCGATGAACCCGCCCATGGCCTCGCTGGTCGCACGGCTGCCTTCGGGGGGCGTCGCGCCGGGCTTGTACTTGCCGGTCAGCACGCCCTGCGCGAGCGGCGACCAGACGATCTGCGAAATGCCGTTGGCGGCGCACAACGGAATGACCTTCGCCTCGGGGCGGCGCCATAGCATTGAGTATTGCGGCTGGGACGAGACGAACTTGACGGTGTCGGGCACAGCCAGTGCGTCCTCGATATTCTGCGGTGACCATTCGGAAAAGCCGATGGCCCGCGCCTTGCCGCTGCGAACGACTTCGCTGAGCGCGTCCATCGTTTCCGCAACGGGCGTGTCTGGATCGTAGCGGTGGCACTGGTAGAGATCGACATAGTCGGTCTGGAGCCGGGCAAGGCTCGCGTCGACCTGCTTGAACACCTGTTCGCGCGAGAGGCCCTTGTCGGCGTCGGTCATCGGGAAGAACAGCTTGGTCGCCATGACATAGCTGTCGCGCGGCCGCCCCTTGAGCGCTTCGCCGAGGAAAGTCTCCGCAGAGCCGCGGCCGTAGATGTTGGCGGTATCGATGAAGTTGATGCCTTCGTCGAAGGCGCGGTCGAGGCAGGCGCGGGCGGCATCCGCCTCGACGCCCAGCCCATAGGTCAGCCAGCTGCCAAGGCAGATCTCCGACACGGAAATCCCGCTGTCGCCGAGTTCACGAAATTTCATACTGCAGTCCTTCCAGTCATCTGGCGCGTCACGGGGTGCGAGCTCGACAGGCCGCCGTCGACGGCGATCGCCTGTCCGTTGACATAGCTCGACTGGTCGGACGCGAGGAACAACGCAACCTGCGCGAGTTCGGACGGTTGCGCGGCGCGACGCAGCGGGTTGAGGCGACCGATCTTCTCCTCGACGCCCTTGTCGCGGGCATAGTCGAAGGTCGGCTTGGTCATGCCCGTTTCGGTCAGGCCGGGGCAGAGCGCGTTCACGCGGACGCCGGTGTCGCTCAATTGCTGGGCCGAGGTCTGCGCCAGGTTTATGACGCCCGCCTTCGACGCCGAATAGCTGGGGCCGCCCGCACCCGAACGGATGCCGGCGACGCTAGCAGTCAGGATGACCGAGCCGCCGCGCCCCTGGTCCCACATGCGTTTCCCGGCGTGCTTCACCATCAGCATCGGCCCGATGAGGTTGACGCGCAGGACTTCGGCCATGTGCTCGGGCGTGGTCTCGAAAATGCCCTCCATCCCGCCGGAAATGCCGGCGTTGGCAAAGGCGACGTCGACGCCGCCGTAGGTTGCGATGGCGGCCGCAACCATCTGTTCGACGTCGCTCTCCACGCCTGCGTCCATTTGCATTGCGGTGACGGTGCCGCCCGCTTCGGTGACGAGCCGGGCCGTCTCATGGACGCTGTCGGACTTGTCCCCGATGACGAGCGTTGCGCCTTCACTGGCGAAGAGCAGAGCCGAGGCCCGACCGATGCCGGATCCTGCACCGGTAATGAGTGCGACCTTGTCCTGAAGCCTCATACGACAACCCCTCCGTCTATCACCAATGTCTGCCCGGTCATGAAGCTCGATGCGTCGGACGCGAGATAGACGGCGGCACCGGCAATCTCGTGCGGCTCGCCGATGCGCCCGAGGCACGCGCTAGACGTCGAATGCTTCAGGTTATCGGGATTTTCCCACAGGCCGCGCGCGAAGTCGGTCTTCACCAGGCCCGGCGCGATGCAGTTGATGCGGACATTGTCGGGGCCGAATTCGCGGGCGAGGTTGCGGCACATGGCGATGTCCGCCGCCTTGGTGATGCCGTAGGCGCCGATGATCGGCGTGCCGCGCAGCCCGCCGATCGACGAGATGATGACGATCGACCCCGATTTGCGTTCGCGCATCTCGGGCGCGACCATCGTGATCAGCCAGTGCTGGGCGACGATGTTGTTGTCGAGCGTCTTGCGGAACTGTTCGTCGGTGATCGTGCCGAGCGGCCCGTAATGCGGGTTCGACGCGGCGTTGCAGACCAGCACGTCGATCTGCCCGAATGCCGCGCGGCCCGCATCGACCATCGCCTGAAGCGACTCTTTCGACGACAACGACGAGGCGACAGCAATGGCGGCACCCGGATGCTTGGCATTGATGGCGGCGGCCACCTCTTCGCAGGGGCCGATGTTGCGGCTGGTGATGACGACTCTGGCGCCGTGATCGGCCATCTCATGCGCGATGGCTTCGCCGATTCCGCGCGAGGATCCGGTGATGAAAGCTACATAACAGGTCAAGTCGAACTGGCTCATGCGCCTGCTTACTTTCCAAATTGCCACGCCCGTTCGGCG
>JANMJZ010000310.1:0-5803 GCA_031371635.1 Sphingomonadales bacterium
GCCGGGTTCCTGACCCGCGACAGCCGCACGGTCGAGCGCAAGAAGTACGGCAAGGCCAAGGCCCGCCGCAGCTTCCAGTTCTCGAAGCGCTAATCGGCCAACCAGCCGAAACAGGGCGGTCCCGCATGCCGGGGCCGCCCTTTTTTTATGGCGTCGGCCCGGTGGCGTTCGCGCCATAGCAACGCTAATCCGCTTTCGTGACCATCGATCTCGACATTGCGCGCGCGGCGCGACTCGCCCCTATCGCCGACATCGCTGCCAAGGCAGGCCTGTCCGAAGCCGCCGTCGAGCCCTATGGCCGGTACAAGGCCAAGATCGATCCGGCCGCCGTGCCGTCCACCGGTCGCACGGGCAAGCTCGTGCTCGTGACCGCGATCAACCCGACACCCGCGGGCGAAGGCAAGACGACGACGTCGGTCGGGCTGGCGGACGCGCTCAACCGGATCGGCAAGCGCACGATACTGGCGCTGCGCGAACCGTCGCTGGGACCCTGTTTCGGGACCAAGGGCGGCGCGACCGGCGGCGGCCATGCGCAGGTCGTCCCGATGGAAGACATCAACCTGCATTTCACGGGCGATTTCCACGCGATCACGGCGGCGCACAATCTGCTGGCGGCGATGATCGACAACCATATCCATTGGGGGAACGAACTTGCCATCGACGTGCGGCGGATCGTCTGGCGGCGTGCGCTGGACATCAACGACCGGGCGCTGCGCGACATCGTCCAGTCGATCGGCGGCGTCGCCAATGGTTTCCCGCGCGAAAGCGGGTTCGATATCACGGTGGCGTCCGAAGTCATGGCCATCCTGTGCCTGGCACGCGACCTGGGCGATCTCCAGGATCGGCTGGGCCGCATCGTCGTCGCCTATACCCGCGCGCGCCAGCCCGTGACGGCCCGTGACCTGAAGGCGGACGGCGCGATGGCCGTGCTGCTGAAGGAAGCGATCAAGCCCAATCTGGTGCAAACCATCGGCGGCACGCCCGCGCTGATCCATGGCGGCCCGTTCGCCAACATCGCCCATGGCTGCAATTCGGTGGCGGCGACGCGCCTTGCCCTTGATCTCGCCGACTATGTCGTGACCGAAGCCGGGTTCGGCGCCGATCTGGGCGCGGAAAAGTTTTTCGACATCAAGTGCCGTCAGGCAGGCCTGAAGCCCGCCGCCGCCGTCATCGTCGCGACGGTGCGCGCGCTCAAGATGAATGGCGGCGTGGCAAAGGCCGACCTTGCCGCCGAGAATGTCGAAGCCGTCGAGCGCGGCAGCGTCAACCTGATCCGCCACATCGAGAATGTGCGCATGTTCGGGCTTCCCGTCGTCGTCGCGATCAACCATTTCGCGACGGACACGGCTGACGAACAGGCGGTCATAAGTGCGGCCGCCGAAGCCCATGGCTGCGAAGCCTTTGTCTGCACGCATTGGGCGGACGGGGGCGCGGGCGCCGAGGCACTGGCCCATGCGGTCGCCGCGCTGGCCGACAAGGACGCCGGCCAGTTCGCCCCCATCTACGACGAGTCGCTGTCGCTGTTCGCCAAGATCAATACGGTCGCGACGCGGATCTACCGCGCGGAAGAAGCGGTTGCCGAACCGAGTGTCCATGCCCAGCTCGCCCGCTGGGAGGCAGCCGGGTTCGGCCACCTGCCAGTCTGCATGGCGAAGACCCAATACAGCTTTTCGACCGACCCATCCCTGCTCGGGGCCCCGACGGGGCACGTCGTGAAAGTACGCGAGGTGCGACTGTCGGCAGGCGCGGGCTTCGTCGTCGCGATCTGCGGCGAAGTCATGACGATGCCGGGCCTTCCGAAAGTTCCGGCAGCCGAGTCGATCCATTTAAATGCGGCTGGTTCGATCGAGGGGCTATCCTGACCCGCAGAAAAGGCGCACTGCCTTTTTTTGTTGCAGTGCAGCGCAATTTGCAGGAACATCCTGCGCTACAACACGTTGGAGCAGAGCTGTTTCGCAACCCTGTGAAAGGGACATATGAAATTCGACCCGCTACCCTGGCCCGGCCACCCGACCGTCGCGCGCGCGATGCGTGCGCCGTCGCACATCGCGATGCTCGGGAATTTCCCGCCGCGGCGCTGTGGTCTGGCGACTTATACAGAGGATAGCTGGCTGGCCCTAAAGTCACAAAGTGCCACGTCGCAGGTCGATGTCTATGCGATGGACGATGGTGAGGTCGAAGGTTACGGATCCGAAATCACGCGCCTGATCCCGCAGGACGACGTCGCCGCCTATCACGCTGCTGCCGATGCCATCGATGCAAGCGGCGCACAGATCCTGTGGGTGCAGCACGAATATGGCATCTTTGGGGGCGAGGCCGGAAGCTATCTGCTTGGGCTCGTCAACCGGGTCAAGGTTCCGGTGGCCCTGACACTGCACACCATCCTCGAATCGCCCAATGGTTCGCAGCGGACCGTGATGGATGCCCTGCTGGAACGCGCAGCGTCGGTCATCGTGATGGCGGAAAAAGGTCGCGAGATCCTCGAGCGGGTCTATGCTGCCGATCCCGCCAAAGTCACCGTTATCCCGCATGGCATCCCGGACCGTCCGATGGGCGACCCGGTAGCTGCGCGCGTGCGGCTGAAACTACCCGAGCGCCCGACCATCCTGACGTTCGGCCTGTTGTCGCCCGACAAGGGCATTGCCGACATGATCGAAGCGATGCCGTCTATACGGGCCAAGTGTCCCGACGCCCATTACATCGTACTAGGCGCGACTCATCCTCATCTCGTGCGGCATGAAGGGGAAGCCTATCGCGACATGCTGGTCGCGCGCGTGGCCGAGCTCGGACTCGAGGACCATGTCAGCTTCGTCGACAACTTCTTCGCGCTGGAAGATCTCACCGAGTGGCTGACGGCCGCCGACGTCTATGTGACCCCCTATCGGAACCCGGCCCAGATCACTTCGGGCACGCTGAGTTACGCGGTCGGCCTGGGCAAGGCGGTGGTGTCTACGCCCTATGTCCATGCCACCGAGATTCTGGCCGACGATCATGGCCTGCTCGTGCCGTTCCGGTCGCCGGATGCGCTCGCCAGCGCTGTTGGCGGATTGCTGACGGACGGGGCACGACGCCATGACATGGGCGCACGCGCCTATGCGCGTGGGCGCACCATGATCTGGCCGCGCAATGCCGAAGCCGTACTGGCGGCACTGACTCCCGCACTGCGTCAGCGTGCGACAGCGCCGGCCGAGCCGGTCCTGCGCCTTGGTCCGATCGAGCGCATGACGGACGGCGTCGGGATGTTGCAGCACAGCCTGTTCGGCGTGGCCGACCGGCGTCACGGTTATTGCATCGATGACAATGCGCGTGGCTTGCTGCTGATGGCCACGGCCGACGACCTGCCGGTCGAAACCCGGATCCGCTTTGCGCAAACCTATGCCAGTTTCGTCCAGCATGGGTGGAATGCCGATACGGCGCAGTACCGCAATTTCATGAGCTATGATCGTCGCTGGCTGGAAGACGTGGGTTCCGAGGACAGCAACGGGCGCACCCTGTGGGCGTTGGGCGTGACCGCATCGCGCGGACCCGATGCGCCGCTCAGGACCTGGGCAAAGACACTGTATGACCAGACGATAAATTCAATTGCGTCTCTCGGATCGGTTCGCACCCGCGCGTTCGCGATGCTGGGCGCGGCGGCTTTTCTGGAGGCGCATCAGGATCCGGCATCCGAAACATTGCTGCGCGACGGCATTGCCATGCTGTCGGCCCTGCTCGCGCGCAACAGTCGCCCGGACTGGGCGTGGTTCGAGATCGTGCTGTCGTACGACAACACGCGAATTCCCGAGGCGTTGATCCGTGCGGGTCTGGCGCTGGGGGATGAGGTTGCCGTTGCAACTGGACTCGAGGCGCTCGACTGGATCGCGACCCAGACCAGCGGCCATGACGGCATGTTCCAGCCGGTCGGCACCGAAGGCTTTGGCAGGCCGGGCGAAGCGCCTGCCCTCTTCGACCAGCAGCCGCTCGAAGCCTGGGCGATGATCGATGCCTGTGCCCTGTCGTGGCAGGTCACCCGCGACGAAATCTGGCTTACACGCGCCAAAGCCGCCCATGACTGGTTCCTGGGACGCAATACGCTGGGTGTGCCGATCGTCGATCCCGAAACGGGCGAGTGCGGCGACGGCCTGACCCCGGTAGCGGTAAACGCGAATAACGGCGCGGAATCGGTCATCGCCTGGCAAATGGGGCGGCGTGCATTTGTTGGCTTGTCATTGGCGGCATCGCCGGTTCAAGAGCAAGTGAAGCAGATCGCAAACGCCGCCTGACGGCGTTGAGGGACAGCGGGGGCAGGTCTTATTTCTATCGTCGATATTCATCCGCTGCGTCTGCGGCCCGACGCCCGGCGTGTTGTCGTGCGTCCGTTTCACATTGCCTGGCAGGCGACGGGTGCCGAGCCCAGCCGTGCCCTGCGACTGGTCGAGAATGTGCTGGCGCTCAGTCATGATCAGGTGACTATGGCGCTGGAGGACGTTTATCGCGATTTCGGGACGCGCCACTGGCAGGTCGAGAAGGTCTTCGAGCGGCGCTACGAACAGCTGATAGATCAGTTCGGCAGCGACCTGCATGCCGAGGGGCTGACACCGCGCCGTCGCCAACTGCTGGGTGCCTATTTCTGCCATGAATACAGCTATGCGGCGGCGGCGATCATGAATCCCAGCGTCGTGGCCGCGCCCGACCAGACGGGTCTGACCGACGGGGCCGTGCGCTTTGCCATGTCGCTGCGCACGGTCGGGGAAGGACATATCAGCACGATCGCCTTTACCCAGGGCATCGTGACGCGCGACCGCGAGGTGTCGATCCCCTCGCCGCCGCGCATCGCCACTGCCGCCGACGTTTCGGCGGTCAAGCGGGGCGATCCCTTCATTCCCGGCGAGCCACTGACCGTCTACCGCCATCCCGACAGCGACCTGTCGCGCACCGTGATCTTTCCGATGACGGAGGCGCAGCGCAACGGGCTGGAGGATTTGCGGATCACGCCGTTCCACAACGGCAATGGCAAGACCGAATGGATCGGCACCTATACCGCCTATGACGGGCGCACGATCCGGTCGGAGATGATGCGGACCAAGGATTTCCGCAAGTTCGAGCTGGTGCCGATGACGGGGCGCGCCGCGCGCAACAAGGGGATGGCACTCTTCCCGCGCAAGGTGAACGGGCGCTACATGATGATCGGACGGCAGGACGGGGAAAACCTGTTCCTGCTGACGTCGAACGTGCTGACCGACTGGGACGACGGCACCATGCTGGCCCGGCCGGCATATGCCTGGGAATATATCCAGATCGGCAATTGCGGGGCGCCCATCGAACTCGACGAAGGGTGGTTGCTGCTGACCCACGGCGTAGGCGCGATGCGACGCTATTCGATCGGGGCGATGCTGCTCGACAAGAACGACCCGTCGAAGGTCATCGGCCGCACCGCCAAGCCCATCCTCGAGCCGCTCGACCAGGAGCGCGACGGCTATGTGCCCAATGTCGTCTATACCTGCGGCGCGATGCGGGTGGGCGACGACCTGTTCCTGCCCTTCGGCATTGCCGACAGCTCGATCGGCTTTGGCTTCGTCGCGATCAGGGACGTACTGGCCGCGATGCGCTGACGGACCAGTGGGCCTATGGTCCTTGACGTTGCGGCGACCGGCATGGCAGGGCCGCCCCACGACGCGGGTGTAGCTCAATGGCAGAGCAGAAGCTTCCCAAGCTACTGAATTCGTTAGTTTTCCGCCCTTTTCGGTGTAAACTCGCTATAAAAACTTGCCTTTGAGTTCAGAAACTTGGCATTTGACTGTAAACCAACGACCGTCCCGGTTCC
>JANMJZ010000335.1:0-1531 GCA_031371635.1 Sphingomonadales bacterium
CCTCCACCGGTGTCGCGCAGCGGCAAGGCGACATGCATGGTGGACAAGCCTGTCAAGCGACCATGGCTGTAGCCGCCTACGACGAAGGGCTGGCCGGCCATAACCGACCCGAAATAGGACCTGTCGCGCACCGACAGGCCCGCCGGGATAGGTATGCCGCTGCAGAGCACAGCGCCCTCGGCGTTGAAACTGCTGATGGCGACGAAGCGCGGGTACAGGGTCAGCAGCCGCATCAGATAGGCGTGGCATTCGAGGCTGGGGCTGGCGCTGCGGATGGCATCATGCGCCGAGACCGCGGCCAGGATGTGTCGAACGCTCTCAAAGGTGCGGGTCTGCTGCCCGGCGACCAGCGCCGCCAGCCCGCCTGCGCGGGTGGCGAGCAGCGCACGCCGCTCATCGCGCGCCTCCCCTTCCAGCATGGTCTGCACCAGGGCGGCCGGCACCAGGGCCAGGATCACCAGCAGCAGGGCCCGCACGGCCAGAGGCAGCATCAGCGATTGCTTCCTGGGCAGGTCAACGTCTTGCGCATTCATTCAGTACGCATGCGGCAGCGTCAAGCCGGCTGTGACTCGCGTGTTTCGTTGTGCCCTGGGTTGCCGGCGGTACCCGCCTGGCCCGGCACGGTCACGCGGACATCGACCGTCAGACCGGCAAAATCATGGCTGCTGCCGATGAAGCCGCCGCTGATCGGCACCGCCTGTTCGGGCGTGCGGCTCACCGCCACCCGCACCAGGTTGCGGCCGGCGACCAGACCGTTGGTCGGGTCGTATTCAACCCAGCCCGCGCCAGGCAGGTAGACCGAGCACCAGGCGTGGGTCGCGCCGCCGCCCCGGGTGCTGCCGCTCCGGTCGTCATACAGGTAGCCACTGACGAAGCGGGCGGCCAGGCCCAGGCTGCGCACCGCCTCCATCATCAGCAGGGCGAAATCGCGACATGCGCCGCTGCCCAGCGACAGGGTCTCGACGGGGCTCTGCGTGCCCATCTCCTCTCGCGCGGCATAGCGGGCCAGAAACGCGGCCTGACGCTGCGTGGCCGCATCCGGATTCGGATCGACCGCCTCTTCGAGGTAAAGGAACCATCGCGCGGCGTCGGCGCCTTCCTCGACCGTCAGCGCGGCCAGTCTCGTGCGTAATGCACCGACCAGTTCCTGCAGTTCTCTCTGGATGGAAGTGCCGTCGTCGTGAAAGGCGTACGAGCGTTCGTTGAGCAGCCGGATACCCTTGGCGAGTTCGGCGCCGTCGGCAGTGAGCAGGCGTCGCGCGGCGCGCAACCCGGCGGCGTTCGATTCAAGCGCCATCCGCGCGGCAATTTCTTCTGAAGGGGCGGGATTGGCGGCGAGCAGCCGCTGGTTTCGCTGCCGCGCCTCGAACGCGGTCTGGAGCAAGCGATACTCCCAGTCGGGGCGAGGCGAGTCCTCGGGGCCGGGCGAGTCTTCGGGGCGTGGCGATGGCACGGCGAGGGATTGCGCCAGCAGCACGGCGACGAGAATCGTGCGCATCATGACGGCACCGCTAGAGCAAATCGCATACCC
>JANMJZ010000022.1:0-26462 GCA_031371635.1 Sphingomonadales bacterium
CGCCGAAATCCCGGCAGTTCTGCGCCAGCGTTTCGATCTGCTCGATGCTTTCTGGATCCGGATTGGGTTTGCTGCGATCGGTGGTCGGCACGTTGTGATCGACCACCGCCAGCGTCTTCTCCGGCGCGTGAACTTTTCTTCCCGTGGCGCGCAAGCCTTCGAATGCCTGCGGTGACGTCACTTCATGGACGAGGTGGCGATCGACGTAGATCAGGCATGTGCCATCGGGCCGACGTTCGACGACGTGGTCGTCCCAGATCTTTTCGTAGAGGGTGCGCGGTCGGCTGGCCATGCGCGCCCTAATGCGCGGGCGATGCCGCTTTGCCAAGATGCGCGTTCAGGAAGGCGACGCTGTCAGCCAGAACATTGTTCTTGCCGCGGAACGGTTGCGACAGCGCCATGGCAATGTCCTCGTGCCCCTGCCCGGCATATTCCTTTTCCTCGACGACTGCGCCCAGCGACTTCAGCTTTGCCGCGAGGTTGCGCGCATTCTTGGGGCGTACGGTGGTGTCGTCGACGCCGGTGACCAGCATCATTGGCGGCGCGTCCTTCCGCGCATAGGCAAGCGGCTGGGTTTCCTGCGGGCGGGGCCATTTGCCCATCGCGGCGACGGCCCGGCCGGTGAACGGGTAGAAGTCGTAAGGGCCCGAAAGCCCGACCGCCGCCTTCACGGCGCCCGGTGCGCCTGCGCGTGCCAGCCATTGCGGATCGAGCGCGAGCATCGCGACGGTGTGGCCCCCCGCCGAATGTCCGGCGATTGCAATCCGGTCGGGGTCGCCGCCGAAGCGGGCGATATTGTCACGCGTCCAGCGCACGGCTTCGGCGCCGTCCTCTAGGAACGCGGGGAACCGCACGTCGGGCACCTTGCGATAATCGGGCAGGACGACAACAAAGCCATTGTCGGCGTAGCCGCGCGCCGCCCAGCCATATTCGCCGCGCGTGCCCTTCACCCAGCCGCCGCCGTTGATGAAGATGAGGACAGGGCGTTTCGCCCCGTCCGCTGTGTCCTGCGCGCGCCAGACGTCGAGCTGTTGCCCGTGGGTGCCGAACGCCAGGTCCGCATCGTGGCGGTAGCTGCTGCGATTCACGACCCGGTCGAGCAGGTCGAGCGTTCCGGGACCTGCTGTCCGCCAGACATAGGAGAATCCTGCGACGAGCAGGAGGGCAACACTGAGCAGGATCATGGATTTCTTGGTCATCACCGCCGCCTAGCAGCGGCGGCGGTGTCCGGCGAGTCAGTCCTCGGGCGTGGTCGTCACGGTCTGCGCGCTCGCTCTTATCGCTTGCGCCTTGTCGAGGCCCAGCCAGTCGCGGCGTGGCAGGCCGTAGAGCCGGTCGAGCAGTTCGAGCTGGAGTGCCACTGGACGGCTCGACTGCGAGTTCCAGAGCATCGCGATGCCCGACCGTGTCGCCGGATCGAACAGCACGGTGGCGCGATAGCCCATCACGGCGCCCTGATGGCCAATCAGGCGATGGCCGAGATAATTATAATCGCGCCAGCCCAGCGCATATTGGGACGCGCCCATCGCCTGGTTGAAGACCCCGCGGTGGCGGTCGGTATAGATGCGGGGTGCATGGATAACGTCGAGCACGCGTTCGGGCAGCACTTCGGGCGCCTGGCCCATTTGCGCCTGCATCCAGCGCGCCAGATCGAGGATCGACGAATTGACGCCGCCCGCAGCCGGCACCCGGTAGTAATTGTCGTTCACCGTCATCGTGCGCCGCCCGACGTGCGGTTTCGCCCAGCTGCGCGACGCGACGAGGCCAGCGCGGCTGACACTGGCGTCGACCATGCCCAGCGGCCCGAAAAGCCGCTGCTGCACTGCAGCCTGATAGGTCCGGCCCGTCAGGTTCTGCACGATCTCGCTTGCGGCGTCGAAAGCGACATTCTGGTAGGTGTGGCAGGCACCCGGCGCGCACTGATATTGCGCCGTGACGAGCTGCGGGCGCAGGACGCGGGGGTCCATGCCCGCCTCGAGCTTGTTATCGAACGCATTGCGCACGATGCCGAGGCGGTGCGATAGCAAATCATCGACGGTCGCCCGGTTCTCGCCGCCCATCGGCAGTCGCAGGGTCGTGGAATAGGCCGAGACCGGCGCGTTCAGCGACACCTTGCCCTCGGCCGCCAGTTCCCCGACCATCGTCGCAGCAACGCCTTTCGACAGCGACGCCCAGCGGAAAACCGTATGATTATCGACCGGCGTGCCGCCCACCGCCTGCGTCGTGCCATAACCCTTGGCAAAGCTGATCCGGCCGTTTTCAATAACGGCGACCGACAGCCCAACCATTGAGGGGTCGGCCATTATACCCGAGATGCGGCCATCGAAATCGCGATAATCGACTTTGCCCCGGTACCCGGCTTCTACCGAAGCAGGCACATAGGCGGTCGTCGGCTTGCCCCAGGCGCGCCATGCCTCGGCGGCACCGGGCACCGTGGCCTGCCCCCAGGCTCCGCACATGATCCCGATGGCGGCGATACCACCCAATGAAACGAACCGCGTATGACGTCCATCAACCATAGCGCGCTTAATACCCACCCATTTATTAACCACAATAGAATCAGCGATTTGATCCATGTGCAAGGTCAAAGTGCGGCAGGATATTCTAGTCTTTGCCCCAATTGGACTTTTTGCCGTCAAGCGTGGCGGTAATCCGATAAAATGTCGCCGCATTCGGCAAGTTCCGCTTCGTGCGCCGCCTCCCGCCAGGTCTCCGCCAGCGCCTCTGCTTCCCATTTCTGCATCGCCGGATGGGCAAGAATGCGGTCGACCCATGCCTGTCCCTTCCCCACGTCGAGGCCATAGCTGCGGATCCGGTAGGCAACCGGGGCGAAGAACGCGTCTGCCACCGAAAAGGCCTTGCCCGCCAGCCATGGCCCGCCAAACCGCGCGAGCCCTTCCCCGAACAAAGCCGCGATGCGGGCGACGTCGGCCTGCAGCGCGTCCGACATCGGCTTGGGACGGACGCGTACCCCGACGTTCATCGTGCAGTCTTGCCTCAGCGCAGCGAAGCCGCTGTGCATTTCGGCGACGGCGCATTGCGCCCACGCCCGTGCATCGGGATCGACCGGCCAGACGCCGTCGTGCCGGTCGGCAAGATAAAGGGCGATCGCGAGGGAGTCGTGAATGATGCGCTCGCCATCAATCAATACTGGCACCTTGGCAGTCGGGGAAAAGCGAGCAAACTCGGTATTGACCGCCGCAGTGAAGGGCTCAACCCGGTCCGTGAACGGAAGGTCGAGCGCCTTCATCAGCACCCAGGCACGCAGGCTCCAGCTCGAATAATTCCGGTTCGCCGTGATCAGCGTATAGGCCATAGCGTGGTCAGGCCGCGAGATAATGGGCGCTCGTCTTTGCCGCGACTTTCTCGGCCGTCTCGCCCGGCGCCGTTTCGATAAGCCTGAAAGGGCTGGCGTGGTCGGGACGCTGGAACACGGCCAGGTCGGTGATGATCATGTCAACGACGTTCTTGCCGGTCAGCGGCAGGGTGCATGCGGGGATGAACTTCGGGTCACCGTTCTTGGACGTATGTTCCATGACGACAATGATGCGCTTGACGCCCGCGACGAGGTCCATCGCGCCGCCCATGCCCTTGATCATCTTGCCTGGAATCATCCAATTGGCGATGTCGCCGTTCTCGGCCACTTCCATTGCGCCCAGCACGGTCAGGTCGATATGCCCGCCGCGGATCATCGCGAAGGATTGCTCGGACCCGAAATAGCTCGACGAGGGCAGCTCGCTGATCGTCTGCTTGCCGGCGTTGATCAGGTCGGGATCGACCTCGTCGTCATAGGGAAAGGGACCGATGCCGAGCATGCCGTTTTATGACTGCATGGTGACCGTCATCCGGGACGGTATGTTGTTGGCGACACGCGTCGGGATGCCGATGCCGAGGTTCACGTAGAACCCGTCCTGCAGTTCCTTCGCGGCGCGGGCCGCCATTTCGTCGCGGGTCCAGGCCATTATGCGACCTCCCGTTCGCGCACGGTTCGGAATTCGATCCGCTTGTCATACGGCGCGCCGCAGATCAGCCGCTTGATATAGATCCCGGGCACATGGATGGCATCGGGGTCGAGCGACCCGACGGGCACGATCTCCTCGACTTCGGCGACCGTCATATGGCTTGCCGTCGCCATCGGCTGGTTGAAATTGCGCGCGGTCTTGCGGAAGATGAGGTTGCCGCTCTCGTCGGCCTTCCAGCCCTTGATGATGCTGAGGTCGGCAACGATGCCGCGTTCGAGGATATATTCCTCGCCGTCGAAGTTCTTCACTTCCTTGCCCTCGGCGACCAGCGTCCCGACGCCGGTCTTGGTGTAGAAACCAGGGATCCCCGCTCCTCCGGCGCGGCAGCGTTCGGCCAGCGTTCCCTGCGGGCAAAACTCGACCTCGAGCTCGCCGGCCAGATATTGCCGCTCGAACTCCTTGTTCTCGCCGACATAGGACGAGATCATCTTTTTCACCTGGCGGCTGCGCAGCAGCTTCCCGAGGCCAACCCCGTCGATGCCCGCATTGTTGCTGGCGATGGTCAAGTCCTTCACCCCGGACGCCTCGAGCGCGTCGATCAGCCGTTCGGGCATGCCCGACAGTCCGAACCCGCCGCAGCAGACCGTCATGCCGTCACGGAGAAGGCCGTCGAGCGCGGCGGTGGCATCGGGGTAAAGTTTCTGCATCGAGGAGTCCCATCAGTCGAAGACGACACTGCCCTTAGGATCGCCGTACGCAGGCCGCAACGCCGGTGTTTCCCGACCGCGCGACCCGTGCGCCGGATTTGACCCGCATCAATGCGGGCGCCGCCCAGGCGGCACATGATCAGCTCAGCAACGTCTATCAGGAGACATCCGATGCGCTCGATTCTAGTCCATGCCGATGACAGCCCTGCCGGGGAAAACAGGCTTCAGACCGGCCTCGACATCGCCCGCGGCTTTGGCGGCCATGTCACCGCGCACGTCAACACGCCGATCGTCCGCCTCTATGCGATGGACCCCTTCGGGGGCGTTTATCCGATGACCGAGGCGATTGCCGCTGCCGAGGTCGAGGCGGGTGCGCTGGTCGCGCGCATCGAAGCTCGGCTGGCACATGAGGATGTGCCCACCACCGTGGAACGCAGCGAGGTCGAACCGGCCGATGCCCTTGCCCGGTCGTCGCGGCTGTCCGACCTCGTCGTCATGGACCTCGACGAGAGCAACAGACTTTCACGCACGCAGTCGGCGCTGGTCGGCGCTGTGGCTTTATCAGGCAACGCGCCGGTGCTGGCGCTCGTTCCGGGCAAGCCGGTTCGCCTCGACGGCAAGGTGATGATCGCCTGGAACGACAGCGGCGAGTCAGCCTCCGCCGTGCGTGCCGCTGTGCCCCTGCTGGGCCGCGCGACGTCGGTCGAGGTGGTACGCATCGGCAGGACCGAAGACGAGCTGCAGGCCGGGCCGGTACTGAAATATCTGTCGCGGCACGATGTCCACGCCGAACTGCGGACGATCGCCCGGGACTGGCTGACTGTCGAGGAAGCACTGGAGCGCGAGGCCGAAGCCATGTGCGCCGACTGGATCGTTATGGGCGCCTATGGGCACAGCCGCATGCGCGAGACGCTGCTGGGCGGCGTCACCCGCTACCTGCTCGACGCAGCGCGGTTCCCGCTGTTCCTGGCTCACTGACCCTAGACGGCGGCGCCGAACAGCCGTCCGATTCCGGCAGTCAGGGCAAAGGCGAGCGCGCCCCAGAAAGTGACGCGCACCGTCGCCCGCCAGACGTTCGCGCCCCCTGCCCGCGCGCCGACGACGCCGAGGATCGCAAGGAAAAGCAGCGAGGCTACAGCCACGGCCGGGACCAGCAGCGTGCCCGGCGCGACCACGACCATCAGCAGGGGCATTACCGCCCCGATCGCGAAGCTTCCCGCCGACGACAGAGCCGCCTGGATCGGCCGAGCCGCCGTCGTCTCCGACAGGCCCAGCTCGTCGCGCAAGTGCGCGCCCAAAGCATCGCGCGCCATCAGCTGGTCCGCCACCTGTTCGGCCAGCGCCCGTTCGAGCCCACGCCCCTGATAGATGCGGACGAGTTCTTCGCGCTCCGCTTCGGGAACGGTCGCGAGTTCGGTTGCCTCGCGCGCCCGGTCGGCATTCTCGGTGTCCGACTGCGAGCTGACCGAGACATATTCCCCGGCGGCCATCGACATGGCCCCGGCAACGAGACCGGCCACGCCCGTGACGAGAATCGATTGCTGCGTCGCGTTCGCGGCGGCGACTCCGACGATAAGGCTTGCGGTCGACACAATCCCGTCGTTCGCGCCAAGCACAGCCGCGCGCAGCCAGCCGATCCGGGCAACGAGGTGCGATTCCGCGTGTCGTGCCATCCTAATATGCCAGCTTCAGACCGGGACGCGTCCATAAGCGCTTCACGAGCCGGCCGGTACCCGACAGGGTGACATAAGCGGTCGTCTCGCTTTCTCCACCCCAGCAGATATTGGTCGTAAACGGGTCGTCGGTGGCGACGAATTCGACCAGCTCGCCGGCCGGAGAGATCACGCTGATGCCACATTCGCCAATGGTGGCGACGCAGATGTTGCCCCCTGCCTCCACGCCAAGCGAGTCGAAGAACTTGTAGCCCGCAGGGCGGTACAGCGGGATGCCCGCGCCGCCGAGACCGACGCTCAGGTCGACCTTGCCCGGCGCCGTCACGGCAAAGGCCATGAGGCGGCAGGTGTACGTTTCTGCAGCGTAGAGCATCCTGCCGTCGGGCGAGAGGCCGACGCCATTGGGATTCTCGCTCGGCCAGATGACTTCTTCCAGGTGGCTGCCATCGGCTTTGGCGTAAAAGATGCCGGTGATATCGCGGGTGCGGGCCGCATGGTCATTCTTGCCATGGTCGGTGAACCAGAACCCACCTGCCCCGTCGAACACGATGTCGTTCGGCCCCCGAAGGGTCCAGCCGAAGTCCCCCGATTTGTATAGGACCTCGACCTTGCCCGTTGCAACGTCGATCCGCTCGATCCGGCCGCCCGAATAGTCGGAAGCGATGCAATGCGGAATCAGCAGGCCACCGGCGTCGACGAAATCGAACCCGCCATTGTTGCAGCAATAAAGCATCCCGTCGGGGCCGAAGGCGAGGCCGTTTGGTCCCCCGCCTGTCTCCGCCACGACCTGTGTCGACCCGTCGGGCAGGCAGCGCGTCACCCGCCCCGCCGCGATTTCCGTGACGATGACGCTGCCGTCCGCGCAGGCCACGGGTCCTTCCGGAAATCGCAAGCCCGACGTCATCAATTCCCAGGTCATGTCGCTCTCCCGCTGTTTGCTTGCAGGCTAGCAGGTCCTACATGCGCGTCACCCCATCAAAAGGATGCCCCATGACCGATTACACTGCCGACCTCGCCCTGTTCGTCGATGGCAGCTGGCGTATCGGCGAAGGGCGCGACGCGCATGCCGTGGTCAATCCGGCGACCGGCGGCACGATCGCCAAGCTGCCGCTGGCGAGCGCCGCCGACCTCGACGAGGCGCTTGCGGCCGCCGAGCGCGGCTTTGCGGTGTGGCGCGCCACCGATGTCGAGACGCGCGGGGGCGTCCTGCGCAAGGCGGCGGCGCTCATGCGCGAGCGGGCGGAAAACATCGCCCAGACGCTGACCCTCGAACAGGGCAAGCCCATCGGTGAGGCGCGCGGAGAAGTGATGAGCAGCGCTGCGATGTTCGACTGGTACGCCGAAGAGGCCAAGCGCAACTATGGCCGCGTCCTCGTCCGTCCTGCCGGGCAGCGCAGCATCGTTGTCAAGCAACCGGTCGGGCCGGTCGCGGCGTTCAGCCCCTGGAACTTCCCGGTCTACCTGATGGCCAAGAAACTGGCGCCCGCGCTTGCCGCAGGATGTTCGGTAATTGCCAAGCCGCCCGAGGAAACGCCGGGCTGCACCACTGCCGTCATCCGCTGCCTTGCCGATGCGGGACTGCCCGCCGGCGTCGCGCAGCTGGTGTTCGGGGTACCCGACACCGTCAGCCGCCATCTGATCGGGTCGCGCGTCATCCGCAAGATCAGCTTTACTGGCTCCGTGCCCGTCGGCCGCCACCTGATGCATCTCGCCGCCGACGGCATCAAGCGCATGACGATGGAACTCGGCGGCCATGCCCCGGTTCTGGTGTTCGACGACTGCGATCTCGAAAAAACGCTCGACATGGTCGTGCCGCAGAAGTTCAGGAACGCGGGCCAGGTGTGCGTCTCGCCGACACGTTTTTATGTGCAGTCAGGGATTTATGACGCATTCCTCGATGGCTTTGCAAGGCGCACGGCGGACGTGAAGACCGGCAGTGGGCTCGAAGCCGCTACCAGGATGGGGCCGCTGGCCAACGTCCGTCGCCCCTCGGCAATCGGCGCGCTTGTCGACGATGCGCGCGCAAAAGGCGCGCGGGTACTGGCAGGCGGCGAGCGCGGCGACGGCGGCTTCTTTTTCCAGCCGACATTGCTCGCCGACGTGCCCGACAGCGCCGACATCATGTCGAACGAACCCTTTGGCCCGGTTGCGGTCACGGCGCGGTTCGACACGCTCGACGAGGCGATCGAAAAGGCCAACAGGCTGCCCTATGGCCTCGCCGCCTTTGCCTTCACCGAAAATGGCCGCCGCGCAAACTTGCTGGGCGACGCCATCGAAAGCGGGATGGTCGGCGTTAACACCTTCGCCATCTCGGCCCATGACTCGCCGTTCGGCGGCGTAAAGGATTCAGGGTTCGGCAGCGAAGGCGGGAGCGAAGGACTGGACAGCTATATGGTCGTCAAGGCCGTTCATACCGCATGACGGCAGGCATATTAGGTACAATATCTTATCCTATATCCCGCCTATGTTGCTTGCAGGTTACAATATGTGGTGGTAATTGCACGACATGTTCACAAGCGTTGGTGTATTGCCGCGTTGACCCGATGCAGCGCGGTTTCCTTTCACAATCCTTAAGGGGGGAATTGTGGGTAAATCACGCAGACACAAGCATGTCGACCGGAACGCGCATCGCGACGTTGTGCCTGGGCGTGCTACCAAGAAACGGACCGGCAAGGCGGCGGACCGGCGTACAAAGGTCTCCATGCACAAACCGGCGGTTGTCACGACCGGGCTGCCACCGGCGATCCCCTTGTCGGTGGAATTCGAGCCCCATGCTCTGGGGTCGCACACGGCGGCAGGCTCCCAGTCTCGGTATCCGGCTAAAAAGGCCAAGCGCACGCGCCCGGCAAAGGCCGCGCCGCTCGTAGCCGCGACGCCCGCGACGGAGGAAGACAAAGAACTCGCGACTGTGTCGGGCCCCATCCTCCTTCTCGGGTACAGCCCCCCGGCGGTGGCTGCCGAGTCCGATATCGCCAAGATCAGCTGCGATATACCGTCGCCGTTCAACCTCGACGCCTGGGCCGACGATGTGCTCGGAGCACTTGTCGCGCGACCGGTGCTCCACACCCCGTCGCCGGCCATGGTGCAAGCGGCCCACACACTGCTGCCCCGCCGCGCCGCCGTGACCCTATGGCGCAACAAGAACGCTCTCGACGCCATCGCACGATGGGTGCGGACCAACGCCTGGCGGTTGGCTGTCAACAGTGCGCCGACATCCCCGCCCAACACGAATGAAGTTGTCCGGCTTCGGGCGGAACCCGAAGCACTCCGGCGACAATTGATGGCGCTTCAGCAAATGCCCGCCTAGCCATTTCCAAAGGCGCCCCGACTTGGCTAAGGCGCGTCGATGACCAAGTTACGCACCGGCGGCCGCATTCTCGTCGACCAGCTCGTCATCCAGGGCTGCGATCGGATCTTCCACGTTCCTGGCGAAAGTTTCCTCGCCGTGCTCGACGCGTTGCACGATACGCCGTCGATCCAGACAGTGACGTGCCGCCAAGAAGGGGGCGTCGGCTTCATGGCATGCGCCGACGGCGCGATGACCACGCGGCCGGGCGTCGCCTTTGTGACGCGAGGGCCGGGTGCCACCAACGCCAGCATCGGCGTGCATGTCGCCATGCAGGATTCGCAGCCGATGATCCTGTTTATCGGCGACGTCGACCGCGGCATGCGCGATCGCGAAGGATTCCAGGAAGTCGATTTCGCCGCGATGTTCGCGCCCCTTTGCAAATGGGCGGCGCGTATCGATGATGCTGCGCGCATCCCCGAATATGTCGCGCGCGCCTATGCCACCGCCATGGCGGGACGCCCCGGCCCGGTTGTGCTCGCACTGCCCGAAGACATGCTGTGCGACCTCGTCGAAGCGCGCGACCGCCCCCGCATCATGCCGCCCGAACAGGACCCCGACGGCGCCGCGATGGAGCAGGTCATGGCGCTGCTCAAGGACGCCGTCGCGCCCGTCGCCATCGTTGGCGGCGGGGGATGGGACGCGGGCTGCGGCCATTATTTCGCTGAGTTCGCCACGCGGATCGGCCTGCCCGTGGCGGCGGCTTTCCGGCGGCAGGACGCCATCGACAATGCGTGCCCGGTCTACGCCGGAAATCTGGGTTATGGCCCCAACCCCAAGCTGGTCGAGCGGATCAAGGCGGCCGACCTCATCCTCGTCATCGGTGCGCGGCTGGGGGAGGCGACAACCGACGGCTACACGCTGATCACGCCCGACCATCCCGACCAGATCCTGATCCACGTCCACCCCGACCCGACCGAGCTCAACCGAGTCTATCGCACCGACCTGCCGATCTGCGCCTATCCGCATGAATTCGCCGAGATGGCCGCGCTTTGGGATGACGACATCATCCGCTTCAAGGACGGGGACGAGGCGAACGAGGAGTGGCGGGCGTGGAGCACGCCCGCGCCTTTCGATACCAAGCTCGACCTCGGCATGTGCGTCGCGGCGATGCGTGAGCGGCTGCCGGCCGATACGTTCATCTGCAACGGCGCGGGCAATTTTAGCAGCTGGTGGCACCGGTACTGGCGCTATGCCGGCCAGTCGTGCCAACTTGCCCCGACCGCAGGGGCAATGGGCTATGGCGTGCCTGCCGCGGTTTCGGCCTCGCTGCGCCACCCGCAGCGCAAGGTCGTCGCCCTCGCCGGCGACGGCGATTTCCTGATGAACGGGCAGGAGCTGGCAACCGCCGTCCAGCACGGCGCGGACATGCTGGTGCTGGTGATCGACAACGGCGGCTATGGCACGATCCGCATGCACCAGGAACGTGAATACCCTTCGAGAGTGAGCGGTACGGCGCTCATAAACCCCGACTTTGCCGCGCTCGGCCGCGCCTATGGCGCTTGGGCGGAAACGGTAGAGGCGACTGCCAACTTCGCGCCCGCACTCGATCGTGCGCTGGCGCAAAAGGGGGTCAAGCTGCTGCACCTGAAGACCGACATGGAGCGCATTTCGGCGGGCACGACGATCAGCAAGATCCACGCGCGGTAAACCCATGAAAAAGAGCCGCACCGGTTGCCCGGCACGGCCCTTTATGCGACCCGCTAGAGCGGGAAACGTCTAAGCTTAGATGTCGTCGCCAAGAGCGCCCTTGACGCTGCCCGACACATCCTGCGCAGTGCCCTTGGCCTTCTGGGCCTGGCCTTCGGCTTCCAGCCGCTCGTTGTCGGTCGCATCGCCGATTGCTTCCTTGACGTTGCCGGCAACCTTGTTGCCCGCGGCTTTGACCTTGTCGGTGAACTCGCCCATCTCGATACTCCTTTGAGACGACATTAGTGTCGGGAGTTAAACGAAGTGCCCGGCGCACGGTTCCCTAAATAAGTCCCGCCAGGGGCGACGAGGGATCGGCATAGCGGCGCAGGCCCATCCGCCCGCTGCGATAGGCCAGCCGCCCGCTTTCGACCGCCAGTTTCATGGCGCGCGCCATCCGGACCGGCTCCTTGGCCTCGGCAATGGCGGTGTTCATCAACACACCGTCGCAGCCCAGTTCCATCGCGACTGCGGCGTCCGACGCCGTGCCGACGCCTGCATCGACTAGCACCGGCACCTTCGCCCCCTCGACGATCAGGCGGATTGTCACGCGGTTCTGGATGCCCAGCCCCGAGCCGATCGGCGCGCCCAGCGGCATGATCGCGACCGCGCCGGCCTCTTCGAGGTGCTTCGCCGCGATCGGATCGTCGACGCAATAGACCATCGGCTCGAACCCCTCGCGCACCAGCACTTCGGTCGCCTTCAGCGTCTCGCGCATGTCGGGATAAAGCGTCTTCGCCTCGCCCAGAACCTCCAGCTTGACGAGGTTCCACCCCCCCGCCTCGCGCGCCAGCCGCAAGGTGCGGATGGCGTCATCGGCGGTGAAGCAGCCGGCGGTATTTGGCAGGTAAGTGATCTTCTTGGGATCGATATAATCCATCAGCAGCGGCGCGTTGCGGTCGCTGATGTTCACGCGCCGCACGGCGACCGTCACGATTTCGGCGCCCGATGCCGCAACCGCCGCTGCGTTCTCCTCAATTGACTTGTACTTGCCCGTGCCGACGATCAGCCGCGAGGTGAAGGTCCGGCCGGCGACCGTCCAGCTGTCCCCCAAATCCTGTGGAACTTCGTGGTCGCCCCCGCCCACGAACGTGACGATTTCGATCTCGTCGCCGTCGGCTACCACGACGTCGGCAAGCGTCGTGCGCGGCACGATCTCGAGGTTACGCTCGACCGCCACGCGCGCAGGGTCGAGCCCGAGTTCATTGGCGAGGTCGGCAAAGCTGATTCCGCCGTTCACGCGCCGGTGCTCGCCGTTCACGCGGATACTGATCGTGCCGTCTGCGGTCATGGCCTGCCTTTGCGTGTCTGTGTGAGGCGCATATAGGGAGCGCAGCCGGAGTGCGGCAACCGGGGAGACGATATCATGGGCGGCGCAGCACTGATTGTCGGCGCAGGCGATGCCACGGGCGGCGCCATCGCACGCGCATTTGCCACGCAAGGGCTGACGGCCTGCATCAACCGCCGTGCGACCAACTCCGAAAAGCTGGAGGCGCTTGCCGAATCGATCCGACGCAACGGGCAAGCGGCGCGCGCCTTTCCCGGTGACGCGCGCGAGGAGGATGAGGTCGTCGCCATGGTGGCGACGATCGAGCGCGAGGTCGGGCCGATCGAGGTCGCGGTGTTCAACATCGGCGCGAACGTGAACTTCCCGATCACCGAGATGACGAGCCGCGTCTATCGCAAGGTCTGGGAAATGGCGTGCTTCGGCGGTTTTCTGATGGGGCGCGAAGTGGCGAAAGTCATGGTCCCGCGCGGCCGGGGAACGATCATCTTCACCGGCGCGACTGCGTCGCTGCGGGGCGGGAGCGGCTTTGCGGCGTTTGCGGGCGCGAAGGCGAGCCTGCGCATGCTCGCCCAGAGCATGGCGCGCGAACTGGGGCCGAGGAACATCCATGTCGCGCACTCGATCATCGACGGCCCGATCGACACCGACTTCATCGCGACGCGCGTGCCCGACATCGACGGCATGCGCGCGCGGGACGCGGTGTTGTCACCCGATGCCATCGCGCAGGCTTATGTCATGCTGCATCATCAGCACCGCAGCGCATGGACACACGAACTCGACCTGAGGCCTTGGACGGAGAGCTTTTGATGACCAAAAAGCTGGAATTCCTTTTCGATTTCGGAGCGCCCAATGGCTATCTTGCCTGGAAAGTGCTGCCTGCCCTCCTCGAACGCACCGGCGCCGAGCTCGAACTGAACCCGATCCTGCTGGGTGGCGTGTTCAAGGCGACGAACAACCGCGCGCCGATCGTCGCCTATGCCGAGGTGCCTGCCAAATGGGCCTATGAGCAGCTCGAGCTTCAGCGTTTCGTCAAGGCGCACGGCCTCGACCGATTTCGCATGAACCCGCACTTCCCGGTGAACTCGCTGAGCCTCATGCGCATGGCGATGGTCGCGCAGGACGACGGTGACCTGCCACGCTTCGTCGATGCTGCCTACGCGGCGATGTGGGAGGATGGCCAAGACATGGGCGACCCCGCCGTCATCACCGAAGTGATCGGCGCGAAAGGGTTCGACGTCGAGCGGGTCATGGCCCGCGCGCAGGAGCCGGCAGCCAAGGAAGCGCTGGTGGCAAACACGCAGGCCGCCGTCGCGCGCGGTGTTTTCGGCGTGCCGACGTTCTTCGCGGGAGATGAGATGTTCTGGGGCAAGGAACGGCTCGCGCAGGTCGAGGCGGCGCTGGGATGAGTGCCACGACCGTCTTCGTCCTCAACGGGCCCAACCTCAACCTGCTCGGCACGCGCGAGCCGGAGATCTATGGCAGCGATACGCTCGACGACATTGCCGGGCGCCTGGAGGATCAGGCGCGGCCCCTTGGCCTCACTATCGATTTTCGCCAGTCGAACCATGAGGGCCATCTGATCGAATGGCTGCATGAGGCCAATGCAGTGGGCGCGAAGGCCGTGCTCCTCAACGCTGCCGGCTACACCCACACCTCGGTCGCGATCCTCGACGCGATCAAGGCGATCATGGTGCCCGTTATCGAAGTCCATCTTTCCGACCCGCACAAACGCGAGGAATTCCGGCATTTCAGCTACGTAGCACTTGGTGCCGTCGCATGTTTCGCCGGGCATGGCGCGGCGTCCTACACGCTGGCGCTGGACGCGGCGGCGCGACTCTGACATTTGGGCGTAAAGTTTAAAAAGGGGTCCACATGACCGATAAATCAGGCGCGTCGCCAGGCGCTATGCAGGTCGATCCGGCACTGGTCCGCCAGCTGGCCGAATTGCTCGACGAAACCAAGCTCACCGAAATCGAGGTCCAGGACGGCGAGCGCCGCATCCGCGTCGCGCGCAAAGCCGCGCAGATCATGGCATCGGCGCCCGTTGCCGCAGCGCCAGCCCCCACCGCTGCGCCAGTCGCTGCAGCAGCACCGGCCGCGGCGCCCGGCGCCGACACCGCCAACGCACTCAAATCGCCGATGGTCGGCACGGTCTACCTCTTCCCCGAGCCGGGTGCGAAACCGTTCATCAACGTCGGCGACACGGTGAAGGAGGGGCAGACGCTACTCATCATCGAAGCGATGAAGGTGATGAACCCCATCGCTGCCACCAAGGGGGGCAAGGTCTCCGCGATTCTCGTCGATAACGGCCAGCCAGTCGAATACGACCAGCCACTGGTTGTCATAGACTGATGCCAGCCATCGAGAAGCTGCTGATCGCCAACCGCGGCGAAATCGCTCTGCGCATCCACCGTGCGGCGCATGAAATGGGCATCAAGACCGTTGCGGTGCATTCCACCGCCGACGCCGACGCTATGCATGTGCGACTGGCCGACGAGGCGATCTGCATCGGTCCGGCCTCGGCCACCGACAGCTATCTCAACGTTCCCGCGATCATCTCCGCCGCCGAAATCTCGGGCGCCGACGCGATCCATCCCGGCTACGGCTTCCTCAGCGAGAACGCGCGCTTCGCCGATATCATCGAAGAACACGGCATCATCTTCGTGGGGCCCAAACCCGAGCATATCCGCACGATGGGCGACAAGATCGAGGCAAAGCGCACAGCAGGCGCACTCGGCCTGCCGCTGGTGCCCGGGTCGGACGGCCCGATCAGCGACCTGGCGGAAGCCAAGGAAATTGCTGCGAAAGCCGGTTATCCTGTGATCATCAAGGCCGCCTCGGGCGGCGGCGGGCGAGGCATGAAGGTCTGCACGTCCGAAGATCAGCTGGAAAGCCTGATGCAACAGGCCGGGTCGGAGGCAAAGGCAGCGTTCGGCGACGCAACGGTCTATCTAGAGAAATATCTCGGCAACCCGCGCCATATCGAGTTTCAGATCTTCGGCGACGGACAGGGCAATGCTGTCCATCTGGGCGAGCGTGACTGTTCGCTGCAGCGCCGCCACCAGAAGGTGCTCGAAGAAGCGCCCTCCCCCGCCATCTCCGCAAGCGAACGAGCCCGCATGGGGGGAGTCGTGGCAAAAGCCATGGCCGATATGAAATATCGGGGCGCCGGCACCATCGAGTTCCTTTGGGAAAACGGGGAGTTCTACTTCATCGAGATGAACACCCGGCTGCAGGTCGCGCATCCTGTCACCGAGATGATCACCGGCATCGACCTGGTCCGAGAGCAGATCCGCATTGCCGAGGGGCTCCCCCTCAGCGTCACGCAGGATGAGGTCGAGTTTACCGGCCACGCCATCGAATGCCGCATCAATGCGGAGGACCCGAAGACGTTCGCGCCTTCGCCCGGGCTGGTGAAGTATTTCCATGCGCCCGGCGGTATGCATGTCCGCTTCGACAGCGGCCTCTACGCCGGCTACCGGATCCCGCCCTACTACGACAGCATGATCGGCAAGCTGATCGTCTACGGCAAGACGCGCGAAGCGGCGATGATGCGCCTGAAGCGCGCGCTCGAGGAAACGGTGATCGACGGCGTGAAAACGACCATTCCGTTGCACCGCGCGCTGCTCGACGATCACGATATCCAGAACGGCGAATACACGATCAAATGGCTGGAAGAGTGGCTCGCCCGGAATTGACCCCGGCCTAGCGCCGAACGGAGCAACAGCATGTCATCCGCGCTTCTGCTCCTTCTCGCACCTGCCACGGCCGATTTCGATCTGAAGCTGCTCCCCAGCAGCCGGAGTTGCATCGCACGCAGCCAGGACGACATTCTCGTTTGCGGCATGTCGACCAGCGAGCGCCAGCGGGTTCGTCCCGCACCCGAAAGCTATCCCGACAAGCCGCTGGTTGCGGAAGTGACGCTGCCGAACGGATGGAAGGCGAATTTCAACGCCACCTCCGCCGTGCTGCCCGGCGCCATCAGCAATCGGGCAATGGTCACGCTGAAAATCCCGTTATAGTATATGGCAATGCCTGACTTCCCGCGCTGCCTTTCGCCTGCGGTCAAGGAGCCGCGCAGGGGCGGCTCGGGACAGACACAGGATGCCGCGGCGTCTCGCGCGTGTCATCCTGACGGATTAATCAGGCAGCGGGGCAACTGTCAGCAGGGGGAGGTTAAACGTTGATCATCGTTACGGGTACCGTCCTCACGCGCACTGACAGCTTCGAAGAGGCGCTGCGCCTCGGGACCGAACACGTCCTGCGCTCACGTGCAGAGCCCGGCTGCCTCAGCCACGCCGTCCACCGCGATACCGAAGATCCGCTGCGCCTGCACTTCCTCGAGCGATGGGCCGACATGGCGACCCTAAAGGTCCATTTCGCCGTGCCGGCATCGCGCGCCTTCGGCGCGGCGCTGGCGCAACTGGCGGCCAAGCCACCGTCGATGACCCTGTACGAAGCGGCAGAGCTCAGCCGTGGCTAGCCTTGCCGTCGAGGTCCGCAGAGCGACTTCGGCCGACGCCCCGGCCGTTGCCGCCATCTACGCGCATCATGTCCGCCACGGCACCGCGACGTTCGACCTGGAACCGCCGCCGGTCGAACATTGGGCCGAAAAGATCGAGGAAATCACCGCACGCGACTGGCCGTTCCTCGTGGCGGAAGCGGAAGGCGAAGTCGCCGGCTATGCCTACGCGACCCAGTTCCGCGACCGCCCTGCCTATGCCCGGACCTGCGAGGACAGCATCTATGTTCGCGCAGCATGGCACGGGCGCGGCATCGGCGCGGCCCTGCTGGATGCACTGTGCGAAGCGGCAGTCGACAGGGGGTTTCACGAGATGATCGCTGTTATCGGCGGCGGCGAGCCCGCCTCGGTCGCACTGCATGCCAAGGCCGGGTTTCACCACGTCGGACGGCTGGAAAAGGTCGGTGAGAAGTTCGGGCGCCTGCTCGATACTGTCTACATGCAGCGCTCGCTTCAGGGCGCTAAAACAAGTTAAATTCTTTTTGCGCGTCCCAATTTTCGTCACTTTCTGAAGCGCTGCGCGTTTTGGTGCTGAGTTCAGCGCGCAGCGAGACCAGAATTGACGGATAAAGCAGTAAAAGACGACCAGCAGCAGGCTGCCGAGGCCCAGGTCGACGCATTCAGGCAGAAGCTTGGCCCGTTCGTCGTTGCAGCAGAGTCGACGCGGATGGCCATGGCGTTTACCGATGCGCGCAAGGCCGACAATCCGATCATCTTCGCCAATGACAGCTTCCTGGAGCTGACGGGTTACAACCGCGCCGAAGTGCTCGCGCAGCCGTTCGATTTCGTGTTGCCCCCAGAAGCCGCCGCGCAGGTCAGGAACGAAATCGGTGCTGCATTTACGACCTCGGCGATGCTCGACTCTGAAGTCAGGTTCAGGCGCAAGGATGGCAGCCAGGGCTGGGCGAGCCTTTTCGTCACCCCGGTCCGCGACGAACGCGGTACCATCGTGCAACACTTCCTCTCGCTGGCCGATACGACGCGCTACAAGCTGGCAGAGCAAAATGCGGCGCTTTTGATCGATGAGCTGAACCACCGGGTCAATAATACCCTTGCCAACGTACACGCCATGATCGCGCAGGGCTTTCGCCGCGGCGGAGACCCACGTGAGATACGACAGGCGATCGATGCCAGGGTGGCGGCACTGGCACATGCACACGACCTCCTGAGCCGCAACAGTTGGGAAGGTGTCGGGCTCTGCGACCTGGTCGAGGAAATCATGGGGCCAGCCGGGAAAGGTGCTGATGGCGGTAACCGCCACACAGTAACAGGGGAAAACCTGAGGCTCAGACCGAAGGCGACGATTTCCCTAGGCTTGGCCCTCAACGAACTCCTGTCGAATGCCGCCCGCTTCGGCGCGCTCTCGAATGAGGCGGGATGTGTCGGCTTGGACTGGGCCATTAAGCCAACGCCCAGCGAAAGATCGTTCTCGCTGCGCTGGCATGAGCACGGCGGACCACCCGTGTCGGTGCCGGTGCACAAAGGGTTCGGCTCGCGCATTCTCGAGCGCGGCCTGCCCCACGAACTCGGCGGCAGGACACATCTTGATTACGCGGCAGACGGGCTCGTCTGCACAATCGACATCCCGGCAGGCCGCGTGCTGCTCGATGCATGAGGCGCTGCTTACGGGCAAGCGCGTCCTCGTCATCGAGGACGAAATGCTCGTGCTTCTCTCGATCGAAGACATGCTCGGCGATCTGGGCTGTACCTCGATCACGGTGGCCGACGATATCGCTTCTGCTTTACTCCTCATCGCTGGAAACGATTTCGACTTCGCGACGCTCGACCTCAACCTCAATGGCACGCTCAGCTATCCGGTCGCAGACGCCCTCACCGACCGGCACATCCCGTTCGCCTTTTCGAGCGGCTATGGTCAGGGCGGCGTGGGAGCCGGCTACGACGCCTGCCCGGTCCTGACCAAGCCCTACGGACGACGCGAGCTTTCGCGAGTTGTGCAGGGTTTGTTGCCGGGCGGCGGCGGGCCAGAGCTGGCCCTGTGACACGAAAAACCGCATAGGCATCCTCCGAACGGAGCGCCGCGCATGAAAGCCACAGTCTACCACAATCCCGCCTGCGGCACCTCGCGCAAGACGCTCGCGATCCTTCAGGAAACGCCCAGCGTCGACGTCGAGGTCATCGAATATCTGAAGACGCCTCCCACCCGCGCCCGCCTCGCGGCACTTTATGAAAAGGCGGGCATGACTGCGCGACAGGGGCTGCGGACGCATAATTCGCCCGCTGTCGAGCTCAACGCGGCGCTGGGCCTTGCCGATGCGAGCGACGAGGCCGTGCTCGACGCGATGGTGGCGCATCCGGTGCTGATCAACCGGCCGCTCGTCGAAACCGAAAAGGGCGTGCGCCTGTGCCGCCCGCAAGACGTGGTCCGAGAGATTTTGTAGCATCATGGTTGTCGTGGCGCCCGCCGCGCACTAGGCGGCGCGCGAATGCGCGCGCTGCCCTATCTCCAGACGCCCGACCGGCGGCGGGTCGTCGCCTTCCTGCTAGCGCTGGCGTTCGAGGTGCTTTTCCTCCTCGCCTTTTTCGCGCCGTTCAGCCCGCTCGTGCGCAAGACCAGCCCAGCGCTGACAACGATCGAGTTCCTGCCCGAAAGCACCACGTCGGCCTCCACGCGGAAACCCGAAAAGGCCCAGAAAAAGGCAGAGAAGTCACCACCCCCACCCTTGCCCGCGCCGCCCCCGCCGATCGTTCCGCCGATTCCGACCAAGCCAGCATGGGTCGAGCTGAGCCGCAACGATCTGAGCGCAGGAGATATTTCAAAGGTCCCGAACCGCAAGGGCGAAGGCGAAACCGGCCTTGCGGACAGCGGCACCGCCATGGGCCCGGGTGAGGGACCGAATGGTGCCCCGCTCTACAACGCGGAATGGTATGTCGAGCCCAGACCGAGCGAGCTTGCCCTCTATCTGCCCGCAGGCGGCCCCAAGCCCGGCTGGGCGCTGATCATGTGCCAGACCGCGCCCGCCTATCGCGTCGAGAATTGCCGGTCGCTGAGCGAATCCCCGCCGGGCTCGCGCCTTGCCAACGCGCTGCGACAGGCCGCCTGGCAGTTCAAGGTCCGCCCGCCCCGGCGCGGTGGACAGGCACTGATCGGCGCATGGGTGAAGATCCGCTTCGACTGGATCGAGCGCGGGGAGCCCTAAGGGTCTGGCCACGTGTCACCGGCGCCTTTAGAAACAGTAGCGTCATGACTTTCCGGCCGATCGCAGCAGCTCTCCTGGTTTTCGTCTGGGCCACATCGGCCACGGCTTCGGCGGTCGTCATCGACACGGCTTCGGCTAGCGCCGTGCTCGAAGCCGTGCAAAAGCCTGACCTGACGCCCGCCGAGGCGCTCGTCATCGCAAAGCTGCCGGGAAATCAGGGACTTGTTCAAAAGGCGAACAGCCAGCATGTTGCGGCGACGACGGCAGATTTCGCAGCAGCGCTTGTCGATGTCGCCCACGGCAGGCCAGCGGGTCGCGTCGAGGAAAAGGTCTTCGCCCTCGATCGCATCAAGCCGAAGGCAGCGGCCCTGAAAGCATTGATCGGGCGAATTGAAGCCGATCCCCGCACCTTCAAGGACTGGGTTGTCGCTCGCGTTAGCCAGTTTTCGCCCGACGATCCCCGGCTGACGATCGAGGGCTATCTGGTGGCCGGCGGCGTCAATGGCGGTTTCGCTTTCGACGACCCGCGCTTCTACCTAAATCTCGGCTATTTCGACGAATATGAAGCCGCGCGCAGCGTCATGGCGCATGAACTCTACCACGCGGTGCAGGCCGCCTATACGGTCGACAACGATGACATCTGGCTGAAACCGGAGAGTCCGACCGCAGAGGGCAGGGCGCGCCAGCAACTCTGTGCCGGCCTCGCGGGCCTTTTCACGAACCTGTATCAGGAAGGATCGGCCAGCTTCCTGGGGGACGCGCTTAAGCTCGATCCGGCCTGGGGTCCGCTCGCCAGAAAGACGCGCGACGAGATGCAGCAGGGCCTCGGTTTGCTTCACGCACATGCGACCCTGCTCGAACTTGCCGTGACGGGGCTGGAAGCGCCCCGACCTGTGCCCTTTGATCAAGTCTACGCGCTCGGGTTCAATGTGCCGGAACCCCTGTACAAGCTGGGCTATGCGATGGCGAAGGCGATTGCGACCGATCTGGGCCCCGCCGCGCTGACGGCGCAATTGCGGCGGCCGGGATATGACTTCGTCCAGCGCTATGTCGCATTGCCGAAATACGGCAGGGATTTGGACCATCCGAAGCTTGGCGAGAACACCATCGACGCTGCCGACAAGCTCGCTACACAGTGTCGGCGCGGCTGACAGTCGCAAGCGCAGGTTCGGCGCCGGAAAAGGACAGGTCAAGTTATGCGGTTCGTCAAATGGGCTCTCGGCCTGCTGCTCCTTGCCATCGTCGGCCTCGGCATCGCTTATTGGACTCCCGACACCGACAAGGCGGCGATGCGCGCCAAATACGGATCGCCGGCGTCGAAGTACCTCAACATGGGGGACGCCTTCGTCGTGCACTATCGCGACGAAGGTCCCCGTGACGCCCCTGTGATCGTGCTGATCCACGGGTCGAACAGCGCCCTGCAGACCTGGGACGACTGGACGTCCGCGCTGACGCCCGCCTACCGCGTCATCCGGCTCGACCTTCCCGGCCATGGGCTGACGGGCGACTATCGGGCGCGCAGCTACAAGCGCAGCGACTATGTCGACGTGATCGACGAAGTGACCAAGAAACTGCGGGTCAGCCGCTTCGTGCTGGGCGGCAATTCAATGGGCGGCGGCGTCGCATGGGCCTATGCTCACCAATATCCGTTCAAGGTGACGGGGCTGGTGCTCGTTGATGCGAGCGGCGAGCCAGAGCCCAAAAGTTCCTCGCCGCCGCTGGTCTTCCGCCTCGCCCGCGTGCCGGTGGTCGGCGACCTGATGGCTTATTTCACGCCGCGGTCGCTCATCGCAGACGGCCTTCGCTCGTCGTACGGCGACCCGGCCAAGGTTACCGATGCGAAGATCGACCGCTATTGGGAATTGCTGCGCTACCCTGGAAACCGCGCGGCCACGCTGTTCCGCTTCAGCGCGCCGCGCGAGGCGCCAATCACGACACCAATGCCGCACTCGATTCCGACGCTGATCATGTGGGGTGACAAAGACAGGCTTATCCCGGTCTCGTCGGCAGCATGGTTCAAGCGGCAGGTGCCCGATGCGCAGGTCGTGATCTATCCCGGCGTCGGACATGTCCCGATGGAGGAAATCCCGGAACGAAGCGTCGCCGACCTGAAACTCTGGCTCGCAAAGCTGCCGAAGGCGGGGTAACCTCAGCGCATGGCGACCATTGCAGTCTATTCGCTGAAAGGCGGCGTCGGGAAGACGACGCTGGCAGTGAATCTGGCGTGGAGTGCAGCCGTGCAATCCTCGCGGCGCACGTTGCTGTGGGACTTGGACCCGCAGGCTGCGTCGAGCTGGCTGCTCGATTCTGGCGGCAAGGCCAAGGACGCAGCGCACGCCGTGTTCGCCCGCGACGTATCTCCGGAAAAGCTGATTATACCCACTGCGGTACCCGGCCTCGACCTGCTGCGCGCCGACACGTCGTTGCGCGGACTCGACCAGTTTTTCTTCGAACTCGGCAAGCGCAAGCGGCTGGCGAAATTGCTTGGCGATCTCGACAAGACCTATGACCGCATCATCCTCGATTGCCCGCCGGGGCTGACGGAGACGAGCGAACAGGTGATGCGCGCCGCCGACCTCATTCTTGTCCCGGTGATCCCTTCGCCACTTTCGCGACGGGCGCTCGACGAAGTGCTGGCCTATCTCGCCCGCGAGCACGGCAAGCACGCGCCCGTGCTGCCCGTCTATTCGATGGTCGATCGGAGACGCCTGCTGCACCGGGAGGCGGTCGAGCGGGACGCAGCCTGGCCGGTGATCCCGATGGCCAGCGCCGTCGAGCAGATGACGGTGCGCCGCCTGCCCGTTGGCGCCTTTGCCGCCAGCTCGCCCGCAGGTGACGCCTTTGCGAAACTGTGGATCGGCGTCGAACGCAAGCTGACGAGGCTGCGGAGCAAATGAGCGGGCGCATCCCGCCGCTGGATCCCGATTTGCTGTTGCGCGCCTACACCGTTGGCGTGTTTCCCATGGCGGACAATCGCGACGCACCATCCGTGTACTGGGTAGAGCCCAAGACCCGCGCAATCCTGCCTCTCGATGGCTTTCACCTGTCGAAATCCCTGAAAAAGACGCTGCTATCCGGCCGGTACCAGACGACTGCCAACCGCGACTTTGCAGGGGTGGTAAGGCTCTGCGCGGAAGCCGTGGAAAACCGGCCCGATACGTGGATCAACGGCCAGATCGAAAGTGCCGTTCAGGTGCTGCACGCGAAGGGCCACGCCCATTCGATAGAAACCTGGGAAGACGGACGTCTTGTAGGGGGCCTCTACGGCATTTCGCTCGGCGCGGCATTCTTCGGTGAATCGATGGTCAGCCGGGCGACCGACGCCTCGAAGGTTGCGCTCGCTCACTTGGTGGCGCGTCTCCGGGTCGGTGGATTTTCTTTGCTCGACTGCCAGTTCATGACGGATCACCTCGCCTCGCTGGGCGCGGTGGAGGTCAGCCGGGCGACCTATATGGCGTTGCTCGATGGCGCGGTAGCTTCGGCCGCAGGCCCGGCAGGCTCCTCCGACGTGCCCGATTTCGGTGCCCTCGATCGCTTGCCCGGGTCGCCTGATCCCTCGCCAGTCAGCGTTACCGTGTCCGGCCCGACCTCGGCATGGCGCATCGTGCAATCCTTGGCCCACACATCGTAGACGGGATGCTCGACGACGTTCAGCGACGGCGTCTCCTTGAACAGCCAGCCGGAGAACACCTTTCGCCAGTTAGGTCCCGTGGTGTTCTTGACCATGACCTGCACGAACGCGCCGGTCAGCTTGTCGGCTTCCCAATCAGCCGTCGACTCGCAGGCTTTCAGTTTGACGACAAGATCACCGATGCGGACCCCCTGCCCGGGCTTCAGCTTCAGGTCGCGAGACAGGCCGTTGCGCTTGTTGAGGATACCCAGCGTGGCGACCCGCTCCGCCATGGGCGTATCGCCCTTTTGCGGCTGAACGGGAGCTTCGACCTGAGGACCGGGCTTAGGCGCAGGCTCTGCAGGCGACGTCAGATTACCGACCATGGGAGCAGCCACGGCGACTCCCACGGCCGCGAGCAGCACGCCGATGACGGCCGGCCGCTTCATCCCGCGTCCGGCGTCCACGCCTCATAATCGCCGGTGGCCGGGGCCCGTTTCCCGCCCGATTCGAGCGCGCCCGCAGGCCGGTAGGCCGCGCGAGTACCGGTGGAATTGGATTTGCCTTCCTTCTCCCAGCGTCGTGGGGGGGGCAGGCTGGTGTCGGGCAAGTCATCGATCTGATGGTGCAGCCAGCCATGCCATTCCGGCGGCACCCGGCTTGCGTCATTGGCACCCTTGTAGCGCACGAAGCGACGAAGGCGCCCGTCGGGCAGCGGCTTGCCCTCGTAATAGATGCCACCCAGTGCGTCCTCGCCGACGCGCTTCGCGCCAGCCAGGCCAATGGCCGTGCCGATGGTCGCGCCATCCCACCAGGTGAAGATCTTGCCAAGGATACTCATGACCTGCCGCTTAGCTGCCTAGGGCTTGTCCGTCCACACTACCTTGTCGTCCTCATTGATCCCCAGTTCGGCCGCGCGGCCGCCTGCGATTTCGAGGACGGCGGCGACCGGCTCGCCCGATGATACGGGGGCCAGCGAATAAGGCACCGTCTGGGCGGCAATCCGGGCGATGCTGCCGTCGGCACGAATGAAAATCATGTCGAGCGGAATGATGGTGTTTTTCATCCAGAAGCTCGCCATGCGGGGCGGGTCCATGGGAAAGATCATGCCAGCGTCGGGCGCGAGGTGGCTGCGAAACATCAGGCCGCGCTCCTGCTGTGTTTCCGTACGCGCGACTTCGACGCGGAAAGCATGCTTGTTCGACGCCGTCGAGATGGTCAGCGGCACCGTCGACGCCGAAGCCGTACGCGCCGTCGCCTCGTTACCGGCGCTTCCGCAACCGGCAATGGCAAGCGCCAAAAACAGCGCCCCCGACATCGATTTACGCATTACTCGGACTCCACCTCAACGACCAGCGGCCCCTTCTGCCCCGCGGCAATGCGCGCGCGCAAGCCTTGTTCCGGCACGACGTCGCTGAACCCTGCACGCCGCAACGTTTCCATGTGAAGGAAAATATCCTCGCTCGCGCCCGGACGCGTGACGAAACCATAGCCCTTGAGGCGATTGAACCATTTCACCTCGACCGGTTCCGGCGGGCCCGCAGTATCGAGAAGCGCCAGCGGGTCGCCGCGTCCGCGACGCTCCGCAGCCCGCGCATCGGCATCCGGCCCTGTAGCTGTAGACAAATCGATCGATACAACGGTCGTGGCTTGCCATCCGCGCTCCGTCTTCACCGCGTCCAGCACAACGATCGCGCCATCCGGCAGCGTGCGCCGGTCATGCTGCCGTAGCAACGAGAAATGCACCAGGACATCGCCTATGTCGGTCACCGCGAAGCCGAAGCCGCGGGTCGAGTCGAACCACTTCACCGAACCCGAGCAACGGACGACATCCGTCTCCGTTTCGACGTTCGCCCCACTTTCCTGATCGGTTGGACCAGTACCCATAAGCCCCATACCCCTAGACCCGTATAGTTGCGCCGAAGTCGCTGAACAATACGCCTTGCCCTCTAATTCTATGGGTCTCCGTCCGCATCGGGGACAGTCCGGACAAAATACGCAGCCAGACGGGGGCTGTGGCCGGCGCGGACCATTGCGGCGAACTGTCGGCGGAGCATGGCCTGGTCTGCCGTCTCGGTCCCGAACAGCCCGATCCGGCGCCTCCTTGCAAATATGCGGGCGCTCTCGAACGCCTCGTCTTCGTCGGGCTGCAGCGCTGCGGCAACGTCCCGCGAGATTCCGGAATGGTTGAGCGCTGCTTCCAGGCGCCGGTAGCCGTAACCCTGGCGAGAAAGCGAACGCGACTTGGCTTCTGCAAAAGCCAGGTCATCGACGTAGCCCGCATCGACACAACGATCTACGACGGCGGCGACAGGCGCGGCCCCTTCTCCCGCCCAGCCACGCTCGGCCACTTTGCGCTGGAGATAAGCCGAGAGCTTTGCACGCGTCGTCGCGTATCGCCCCACATAGCGGACGGCGAGCGACTGCAACGTCGACGGATCGAGTGGTCGCGGTTGACGGTGGGAACGGCTCTGCTGCACAGCGCCGTTTTTCTGCCACAGTCGAAC
>JANMJZ010000042.1:0-28757 GCA_031371635.1 Sphingomonadales bacterium
TCCAGCGACTGGAAGGTCGTTTCGATCAGGTCGCGCCGCGCCTGCGTCAGCACTTGCACCATGACGTCGTCGGGCACGCAGTTGCCGCGCACCAGGCCGCTGATAAAATCGAATTCGGTCGCGCCCGCGCTCGGGAAACCGACCTCGATCTCCTTGACGCCGATGCGGCACAGCAGGTCGAAAAAGCGCTTCTTCTTCTCGCTGTCCATCGGGTCGATCAGCGCCTGATTGCCATCGCGCATGTCGGTCGACAGCCAGCGTGGCGCGTGCGTGATCGTTCGCGACGGCCACTGCCGGTCGGGCAGGTCGATCTGGGGGAAAGGGCGGTATTTCAGGCTTGGATCGCGCAGCATGTCAGGCACTCGTCGCTTCGAGGGTGGTCTTGATTTCGTCCCTTAGGCAGCGCGTGCGCGGACCGCGCACAAAAGCTCGCGCCTAAGGGCGCGTAAGTCGAAGCAGTAGGGCGCGTGTACGCGTCATTACGAGGCGGCTACAACAGCCGCCGCGCAGGTGCAAGATAGGGCTACTTCTGGAAAGCGGCTGCAATCTTCAGCTTCACGTATCGCCGATCATCGGGTTAGGTGCCGCCTGTTATGGCCGCCGGATTTCGCGACCCCGGCGCAGCCAGTCTTCGTATTCGTTCCCGGTCGAACAGCTCGATCTGCCCGCGCGAACGACCGGGAAAATCAACCTCAGTTCTTCGCCTTGTCCACCAGCTTGTTGGCGCTGATCCATGGCATCATCGCACGTAGCTCTGTGCCGACCTTTTCGATCGGATGTGCGGCCGCGGCCTTGCGGGATGCCTTCAGCTCAGGTTGGCCCGCGCGGTTGTCGAGCACGAAGTTCTTCACGAATCGCCCCGACTGAATATCGGCGAGGACGCGCTTCATCTCCGCTTTGGTCTCGGCAGTGATGATGCGCGGGCCAGTGACGATGTCGCCATATTCGGCGGTATTGCTAATCGAATAGCGCATGTTGGCGATGCCGCCCTCGTAGAGAAGATCGACGATCAGCTTGGTCTCGTGCAGGCATTCGAAATAGGCCATTTCAGGCGCATAGCCGGCCTCGGTCAGGGTTTCGAACCCGGCCTGGATCAGGTGGGTAATGCCCCCGCAGAGCACGGCCTGCTCGCCGAACAGGTCGGTCTCGCATTCTTCGCGGAAATTTGTCTCGATGATGCCGCTGCGCCCGCCGCCGACGGCACTCGCGTAGGCCAAGGCCAGATCATGGGCGTTGCCGCTCGCGTCCTGATGGACCGCGATCAGGCAGGGCACGCCGCCGCCACGCACATATTCGCTGCGCACGGTATGGCCCGGGCCCTTGGGCGCGATCATCACGACGTCGAGGTCGGCACGCGGCTCGATCAGGCCGAAATGGACGTTGAGACCGTGCGCGAACGCCAGCGTCGCGCCATGCTTCAGGTTTGCGTGCAGGTCGTCGGCGTAGATCGCCGCCTGGTGCTCGTCGGGGGCCAGGATCATGATCACATCGGCCCAGGCGGCGGCATCGGCATTGGTCATGACGCGGAAGCCCGCGTTGATTGCCTTGGCAGCGGTCGCCGAGCCTTCACGGAGCGCGACGGCGATTTCGCTGACACCGGAATCCTTCAGGTTCTGAGCATGGGCATGTCCCTGGCTGCCATAGCCGAGGATCGCGACCTTCTTGCCCTTAATGATGCCGATGTCGGCGTCGCTGTCGTAATAAACGCGCATTGTTGTTTCCCGATCTAGCTCCTCTCCCCCTGCGGGAGAGGATACGAAGACTTGGCAGCTTGCTGCCTAGTCGAAGTTGGTGAGGGGTAGGAGGGACGACCCCTCACCCTCCCACGCCTGAGGCGCGGGCCCCTCCCTCTCCCGCAGGGGGAGAGGGGCTAAAAACTCATACCGCCGTTTTCCCCCGCGCCATCGCCACGATGCCGGTGCGGGCAACTTCGACCAGCCCGATTTCGCTCATCAGGTCGACGAACCGGTCGATCTTGGTGCTGGCGCCCGTGACTTCGAAGACGAAACTCGAAATCGTCGTGTCGACCACGTTGGCGCGGAAAACCTCTGCCAGGCGAAGCGCCTCGATTCGGTGCTCGCCGACACCCGCCACCTTCACCAGCGCGAGTTCGCGTTCGATATGCTCGCCGAGCACCGTCAGGTCGGTGACCTTATGCACGGGCACCAGCCGGTCGAGCTGTGCCACGACCTGCTCGATGACCGCCGGCGTGCCATTGGTGACGATGGTGATGCGGCTGACCGCGTCATCGGCACTGATGTCAGCGACGGTCAGGCTCTCGATGTTGTAGCCGCGCGCCGAGAACATGCCCGCAATGCGCGCGAGCACGCCGCTTTCATTGTCCACGGTAACGGAGAGCGTATGACGCTCGATAGGGCCGGTCTTGATGTGCATGATTAAACCAGCGCCTTCGCTTCATCGTCCATTGTGCCCGATACGCCGGCCGGATCGAGGATCATGTCGTTGTGCGCGTTGCCGCTCGGAATCATCGGGAAGCAGTTGGCCATTTTCGCCACCATGCAGTCGAAGAACACCGGCCCGTCATGAGCGATCATGTCCGCAATTGCGCCGTCGAGGTCGGCAGGGTCCGAACAGCGGATGCCCTTCCAGCCATAGGCCTCGGCCAGCTTCACGAAATCGGGCAGGCTGTCCGAATAGCTTTCGGCATAGCGGCTTTCATAGGTCAGCTCCTGCCACTGGCGGACCATGCCCATATATTCGTTGTTAAGGACGAAGACCTTGACCGGCAGACGATACTGCGTCGCCGTCGCCAGTTCCTGAATGTTCATCTGGATCGATGCTTCGCCTGCGATGTCGATGACCAGTGCATTCGGATTGCCGAGCTGGGCGCCGATCGCGGCGGGCAGGCCGTAACCCATGGTGCCGAGCCCTCCCGAGGTCAGCCATTTGTTCGGCCCTTCGAAGCCGAAATGCTGCGCGGCCCACATCTGGTGCTGGCCGACTTCGGTGGTGATGATCGGGTTTCGCCTGTGCGTCGCTTCCCAAAGCGCCCGAACCGCATGCTGCGGCATGATTTCGCTATTCGAACTGGCGAAACCGAGAGACTTGTTCGCACGCCACGTGTCGATTTGCGCCCACCAAGCTTTAAGGTCAGGCTTGGGATGCTGGCGCGCCTTCCACAGCTTGACCGCATCCTCCAGCACACGCCCGACGTCGCCGACGACACCCAAATCGGCGCGGACGATCTTGTTGATCGAGCTGCGGTCGATATCGACGTGGATCTTCTTCGAGCGCGGGCTGAACGCGTCGAGCCGGCCCGTCACGCGGTCGTCGAACCGCGCGCCGAGGCAGACGATCAGATCCGCACCGTGCATCGCCATATTGGCTTCGTACGTCCCGTGCATGCCGAGCATGCCCAGCCACTGTTCCCCGCTCGCCGGATAGGCACCGAGGCCCATGAGCGTGGACGTGACGGGCGCCCCCGAAATCCGTGCCAGCTCGCGCAGCATCTGGCTGGCGCCGGGACCGGAATTGATGATCCCGCCGCCGGTGTACAGCACCGGGCGCTCTGCCGCGGCGAGCATCTCGACCAGCGCCTCGACCGATTTCGGCTCAGGCTTCAGGGCAGGGCGGTAGGTCTTGTGCTGGATCTTGCCCGGGTTCGTGTATCGCGCCGTTGCGACCTGCACGTCCTTGGGGATATCGACCACGACGGGGCCGGGGCGCCCCGAAGTGGCAATATGGAACGCCTCATGGATCACGGCGCCCAGCTTGGCGGGGTCCTTCACAAGATAATTGTGCTTGGTGCAGTGGCGCGTGATGCCGACGGTGTCCGCCTCCTGAAACGCGTCGCTGCCGATCAGGCTGGTCGGCACCTGTCCGGTGATGACGACCATCGGGATTGAGTCCATCAGGGCGTCCGTGATCCCTGTGATCGCGTTGGTCGCACCCGGCCCGCTGGTGACCAGCACCACGCCGGGCTTGCCCGTAGAGCGCGCATAGCCCTCTGCGGCGTGCGTCGCCGCCTGCTCATGGCGCACGAGAATGTGCTTGATCCGCTTTTGCTTGAACAGCGCGTCGTAGATCGGAAGCACCGCCCCGCCGGGATAGCCGAATACGATCTCGACGCCGAGATCGACAAGCGCCTCGACGAGGATTTCGGCTCCGGGCAGTTCGGCGGGCATCGGTCGTTCCTTTGTTGCGGTGCGGCGCGGTTAGGGTTATGAAACTATGCTGTCAACGCCTTATCGCGTAATTTAGTTGCTAATTCGCGCACTGTGGCGTTATCTAAGTTCGTCGCACATCGTTCCCAGTCAAAAGGGGACTGGTTGGCGAACCATGTATATTGACGCTTGGCATAACGCCGGGTCGCCAGCTGGCCCGCTGCAAGGGCACTTGCCCGATCGAGCCTTCCTTCGAGCAAGCAGGCAACTTCGTGCACCCCTATCGCGCGCATGACGGGCAGTGAGGGATCGAGCTCGCGTCCTGTCAGGGCAGCAACTTCGCTTTGACCAGACTCGATCATGGTTTCGAACCGGGCATCGCATCGCGCGAAAAGCCAGTCGCGAGGCGGCAGCAGCACGAGCGGCACCAGCTGGATGCCGGCCGCAATTCCCCCCACCTTTTGCACCTGCCAATAGGACAGAGGTTGCCCCGTCGATCTGATGACCTCCAGCGCGCGTGCCACGCGCGTGGTGTCGGCAGGCGCAAGCCGGGCCGCTGCGGCGGGATCCTCGCGGGTCAGAGCCTCATAGGCGTCTGTCACCGGCATCGCCCGAATTACGGTGCGTACATTCGGATCGATATCGGGGACAGGCGCGATCCCATCGAGGAGCGTGCGCAGGTAGAGCCCGGTGCCGCCAACGAGCACAGGCACGAACCGCTCGGCATGGGCCTGTGCAATCGCCAGTTTTGCGTCCCTGGCCCAGCGCGCCGCCGAACACGCTTCTGCGCCGTCGATATAGCCGAACAGGCGGTGCGGATGGCGCGCCTCATCGGCTTCCTCCGGACGTGCAGTCACCACGCGCAGGTCACGATAGACCTGCATCGAGTCCGCATTGATGATTACCGAGGGGACAAGGTCCGCAAGTGCCATGGCCAGCGCGGACTTGCCGCTGGCGGTCGGCCCTGCGATGAGCGCGACAACTGGGAGGTTTTCAGTGTTCATCGCCACGCTCGTAGCAAAAGAACGCCTCGACAAGGGCGATATTTCCGCCGCCTGCGATATCGTGCGCGGGTCAGCCGACGCTGTAATTGACGGAATTGCCTGCGACATCCGCTTTGCAACCAGTGCCGGCGAGGGGCGTCGGCTCCTGGAAAATGCACTCCCGGTCCTCGACATCATCGTCCAGCGTGAGGACGAACGTCGCCGCAAGCTGCTGATCGCCGACATGGATTCGACGATGATTACAGTCGAATGCATCGACGAGCTTGCCGACTATGTCGGTCTGAAAGCGCAGGTTGCCGAGGTCACTGAGCGGGCCATGGGTGGTGAGCTGGATTTTGCCGAAGCGTTGCGCAGCCGGGTCGCCCTGCTCGCCGGATTGTCCGAAGCAACCGTGGCCGAATGCCTGAGAGAAAAAGTCCGTTTGATGGATGGTGCGATCAAGCTCGTTTCGGCTTTCCGTGCCGCCGGGGGAAGGGCAGTGCTCGTGTCGGGCGGCTTTACCCATTTCAGCGACAGCGTTGCCAGCCAAATCGGGTTCGACCGGGCCGTCGCTAACAGGCTCGTCGTCCGGAACGGCGCGCTGACCGGTGCGGTGGAGCAGCCGATCGTGGACGCCCAAACGAAACGCCAAACGTTACTGTCCGAAGCGGCTGCTCTTCACGTTCCGCTTTCTGCAACCGTTGCCGTCGGGGATGGCGCGAACGACATTCTCATGATCGAGACGGCGGGTCTGGGCGTCGCTTTTCATGCCAAGCCACGGACACAGGCTGCGGCCGACGCGCAAATCGTGCACGGAGACCTGAACGTGCTGCGCTACGCACTCGGCTAACGGGTTGCTATGACCTCGATCACCTCGTCACCAAAATCGACGATATCGCCGCTGCCAGATCCAATCATCGCCTTCGCGAGCGGCGCGGCGAAGGAAATGCTCCCTGCAGCAGGATCTGCTTCGTCGTGGCCGACGATGCGCAGCGTCCGCGTCTTGCCCTTGAGACTGAAGGTCACGGTCGATCCGATTCCCACGACATCATGTGCCGGGGGGTCGGCCACGCGGGCGGTCGATAGACGGGTATTCCAGTAGGCCAGGTCGCGCTCCGCCTTCTTGCGCGAGTCCTCATCGGGTGCGCCTGCCACAGCCTCGTTCCATTCGGCGACCTTGGCCTGAAGCAGGAGCATACCGTTAGGCGTCACAATGTTGGCACCGGCCGGCAGAGGAATCGCAAACTTCGGTTCCAGATGTTCCTCGTCGCTTTCCCGGCGGAAGGCGACACTCACCGGTTTTTGCCTTTGGTCATCAGGTCTGGTTTCCTTGGTGCCTGCCAGCCGTCCGGCCGCACGGCACGAGCGCGGTTGCTGCCGATGCCCATAGCGCCCGGCTGCTGGCGCGTCAGCCCCGTCGTGTCGACGTCAAGCGTTTCGGCGCCGCTGCGTACCAGTCCGATCAGGTCGCGAAGACGGCGCGCTTCCTCGAAGTCGAGGCGCTCTGCAGCCGCTTCCATGGCGGCGTGAAGCTCACCCAGCATCAGGATAGCGGCCGACCGGTTCGCGCACGCCGGGGCTTGCCCGCATCGGCCTCGATTTCGCCGATATCGCGTCCCCGTTTGCCGGCCATCGGATGCTTATTGCCGGGCTCACGCAGAAACTTGATCACCAGCACGGTCGCATTGATCGAAAACACGCCAATCGTACCGAACGGGAGCGTGCCTGTCAGGTCTGTCCTGTCCATGAGGTGTGTCCTTCGTCGTGCCGCCTATCGTATCGAACGGCACCAACTGGACATCGTTCCTCAGGGTGCGACGGGCAGACAGGACGTTCCCGAGGCAGCGCAGGCTTTCTGTGCGGCCGCCTTGTCGCGCAACGGCCCAGCCTGCAGGCGGATAATGTTGCCGGCTCGCACATAATCTGCGCTCAGGCCGCCAAGCCGTCCGGCAACGCTGCTCCAGGCGCGGCGTGCGTTGGCTTCGTTGCTGAACGCACCGAGCTGCACCCTCCATTTTCCACCCGTGGCTATGGCTGGCGCAGCGGGAACCGAGACTTTGGGCGTGGGCGCCGCAGGGACGGCAGCAACCTCGACCGGAGGTGCCTTTGTCACTGGCGGTGCCTTTATAGCGGACGATTTTGGCGCCTTCACGACCTTGGCAACCGGCATCGGCGGCGCGCCGACGTCCGACGGGGGGAGGTTTTCGGTCCTGATTGCGGGGCGGGGCGGGGTGTCACCGATCATCCCCGCTGCGAGCTGCGCGTTGGATGCGCCAGCTTCATAGGTCCGGGCAAGCGTAAGTCCACGCTGTCGCTGGTCGAGCGGGATATACTTGTCCATTTCCGCCAGGCTCATCGATGCAGCAGCGATGCCCGCTGCAGAAGCACGCGTCATCAGTGCATAGGCGCGCACCCAGTCCTTCTTCAGCATGTCGCCGTTGAACAGCGCGGTACCCAGAACATATTGCGCGCGGGGTTCACCACGCCCGGCTGACTCCTCGATATAGGGCATAGCCGCGGCACGGTCGCCGTTCTGGAAAAGCAGCAGGCCATAGTTGTCGCGACTTGGTACATGGCCCTGCTGTGCGGCCTTGCCGTACCAGCTTTCTGCCATCTTCGTGTCGAGCGGAAGGCCCCTGCCCAGCTGATAGGCCTTGGCGAGGTTATACTGGGCGACGGGATCTCCAGCGATGGCAAGTGGCCGCCATTCCTGCACCGCCCCATAGAAGTCCCCGCGGTTCCACATGTCGAACCCGGCCTTGTTGTCGGCAAGCGCCGGTGAAGACACGGAAACAATCGCCGCTGTAACTGCTGCAAGCAGGACATGACGCACCAACATTGTGTTTCCCCCGATCCAAATCCGGCGTCGGCTTACTTCGCGAAAGTGAACATCCGTTTACCACAGCTTCCTGAAAAAACACGAGGCTTGCGCTTCGTTCACAATCTTCGCCGATGTTAACCCTATCTTAGCGACGCCCGTGACATTCCCTTTCCAGTAACCGGAAAACATCCAAGGACTGTCGATGCGCGTACTGGCCATGGCCTCCCAAAAAGGCGGATCGGGTAAAACGACCCTGTCCGGGCATATTGCAGTTCAGGCGCAGCGCGCAGGCGCTGGCCCGGTCGTTCTCATCGATATCGATCCCCAGGGCTCGCTGGCCGACTGGTGGAATGAACGCGAGGCTGAATACCCCGCTTTTGCGCAGACGACGGTGGCGCGCCTTCAGGCAGACCTCGAGATGTTGCGCCAGCAGGGTTTTCGCCTGGCAGTCATCGACACGCCCCCTGCCATCACGATGGCGATCCAGAGTGTAATCGCCGTCGCCGAGCTTATTGTCATTCCGACCCGTCCCTCGCCGCACGATCTGCGTGCAGTCGGCGCGACCGTCGACCTGTGCGACCGCGCTGGAAAGCCGTTGTTGTTCGTCGTCAACGGCGCGACCCCCAAGGCAAAGATTACTTACGAGGCTGCGGTTGCGCTGTCGCAGCACGGCACAGTCGCGCCCGTCACGCTGCACCACCGTACCGATTTTGCCGCGTCGATGATCGACGGGCGTACGGTCATGGAATGCGATCCGAAGAGCCGCTCCGCCGCAGAAGTCGCCGAGCTGTGGGAATATATTTCCGACCGGCTCGAAAAGAACTTCCGCCGCACCGTGTTCTCGGCACCTGGAGTTCCCACGGCGGCACCCGCAATGCATCGGCCAGCGGGCGGGGGCTTCGGCCGTCGCGTCGTCGGTCAGTGAGGGCAGACGTCATGGGTGAACCGAAACCTCTCGCATCGCTTTCGTCGACGCTGCTTGCCCGCAAGGGACATGCAAAGCCGGCCATGCGGCCCCAGGGCTTTGCCAGCTTCGGCTTTGCCGGCAGCCACCAGCTTCATGAGGACCTGGGCTGGAATGACCTGGGCCTCGATCCTGCGCCGGTAAGCGCGCCGATATCTGCCGAAGTCGTGCCGATCTTGCCGGTTGCTGCAATCGAGTCACCTGTCGAACCGCCGGTCGTCCTGCGCCAGCAGGAAGAGCTTCAGCGGGAATGGGAACCGGTGCCCGCTGCATTTGCGGAACGCGCAAAGCGTGCTGCGCCCGGGTCGAAGGGCAAGGCCGCATTCACGCTTCGCCTCGATGCCGACCGGCATCTCCGGCTGCGCCTCGCGTGTGCAGTCGCCCATAAATCCGCTCAGGCGCTGGTCATCGCCGCGCTCGACGCATTTCTCGAAACCCAGCCCGCCGTGACCGAACTCGCCCGAGCGGCGAGCGATCGCGGGCCCAAGTGAACGATCTGAAGGGAAAACCAATGAGCAGCAAGTCCATGCTTCGATTGACCGCTTCGGTTCTGGTCGCGGGCACCTCGATCATGTTGGGTAGCGTAAGCGGCCAGGCACAAAGCGCCAGCACGGGCACGGAAGCCGCAGTTGCCCGCCATGCAAAATCCTTTGCTGCTCGTGCGACCAAGGCACTGAACAAGAGGAACGCGGTCAAGGCCGTCGCCCTCGCCGAGCGCGCCGTCGAGTTCGAGGGCCGCAACGCCAGCTATCGCATGCTGCTTGGTCAGGCTTATCTTGCCGCCGGTCGCTTCCAGTCTGCCGAACAAGCCTTTGCCGACACGTTGACGCTCAATCCCGAAAAGGAACGTGCTGCGCTCAATCTTGCCCTAGCCCAGGTGGCGCTCGGGAAGAACGAGGCAGCGCAATCGACGCTCGCCGACTACCGCGATAAGCTCGCGGCGGCCGACTTCGGTCTGGCGATGGCGCTGGCCGGTAATCCGCAGGAAGCCGTCCGCGTCCTCGAATTCGCTACGCGGGCGCCGGATGCGACGGCCAAGACCCGCCAGAACCTCGCGCTTGCCTATGCACTGGCCGGAAAATGGACCAACGCCAAGGTCATGGCCGTTCAGGACATCACGCCTGACGAGGCCGATGCACGCCTTGCTCTTTGGGCAGGGTTTGCCCGCCCCGATGGTGGTCCGGCCCAAGTGGCGTCGCTGCTTGGCGTAAAGCCCGCTTCTGATAATGGCCTGCCGACGCGTCTGGCGCTGACAACACCAGCAATGCCTGTGGCCGTTGCTGCAGCGAATGTGCCCGTTGCCCAGCCGGTCGCCGAACCGGCACCTGTGCAGGTGGCCGTCGCCGATCCGGCACCCGCGTTTGAAACAGCCGCACCGGCGGAAGCCGCCAAGGTGCAGCCGGTCGTGGTTGCCGAGGCTCCGGCGCCCGCACTGATCCGCGCCGAGCCGCAACCTGTACGTCTGCCGGTCGCGATGGCCTTGCGGCGCCCGATTGCTGCAAAACGAGTTTCGAAAGCGGTACCGTCGACCATTGCACAGCTTCGCAAGGTTGCCGCGCAACGTCCCAACACCGGCAATTACGTCGTTCAGCTGGGCGCGTTCCAGAATGCTGCGTCCGCCCAGCGGGCCTGGGGCAAGATTTCGGCTCGTGTCGATCTCGCGAATTACGAAGCCATAAATGGCGCCACCAAGATACGGAACGCCAGTCTCGTTCGCGTTTCTGTCGGCAGCTTCGAACAGCGTGCTGATGCAAACAAGATGTGCGCGCGTATCAGGCAGACCGGCAATGTCTGCTTCGTTCGCGTTCAGGCGGGTGACACGCCGGCACGCTGGGCGCAGAAGCACAGCTTTAAAGTTGCTTCACGCTAAAATTTCACAGCTCGAAGATCGTTCGCCCGCCCTTAAGCGTACGGACGACCTTGCCCTGAACGGGCAGCCCGTCAAACGGCGTATTTCCGGCGGACGAAGCGAACTTTGCGCCGTCGATGCGCCAGGGGCGCTCTGCCTCGACGAGCATGACATCGGCGGGTGCGCCCGGCTCCAGTTGCCCGCAGTCTATGCCGAGGATTGCGGCGGGGCTGGCACTCGTCAGGGCTGCCAGCTGTGGCAAGTCGATCACGCCATCGCGTACGAGCCCCAGGGCGAGCGCCAGAAGCGTTTCGGCACCTGACGCCCCGGGTTCTGCATCCGCAAAAGGCAGCCTCTTTGCTTCCGGACCTCGCGGGTCGTGCGCCGAGCACAGCACGTCGATCGTACCGTCGCGCAAGGCCTCGATGCTCGCACGCCGATCCGCATCGCTGCGCAACGGTGGGGAAAGCCGTGCAAAAGTGCGATAATCGCCCACGGCAATGTCGCTCAGGAGCAGGTGCGTCGGCGCGATGCCGCAGGTGACGGGAAGGCCCCGTTGCTTCGCATCGCGTAGCAGGTCGAAAGCGCGCGCGGTCGTGATCTGGCGGAAATGGAGACGTGCGCCGGTCTCTTCGACCAGCATGAGGTCGCGCGCGACAGCCATCGCTTCCGACACAGCCGGGGCGGCAGGCAGGCCATAGAGTGTCGCGGTCTCGCCCTCGGACGCGACCGAACCAGCCGCCAGTCCGCCATCTTCGGCATGGGTGATCACGGTCAGGCCGAGTGAGCCCGCATAGGCAAGGACGCGGCGCATCACGCCCGAATCGGGGATCCAGCCTCGGCCGGTCGCTACCGCCTTCGCCCCCGCGCGCGCCATCAGCGCATATTCTGCAAGCTCGGTACCCCGAAGCCCTTTGGTTGCTGCCGCCAGCGGGTGCACCCACAGGGCTGGCTTTGCGGCCAGCGCCGCCCGCTGAACCAGACCCGGATCGTCGAGCGGCGGGGACTGGTCGGGCATCAGTGCGACCCGGGTGATGCCGCCGCTAGCCGATGCACCTCGCTCGACCGCAAAGACGCCCAGATCGACGATGCCCGGCATGATCAGCGTAGAGCTCGCGGCCTTGGCACTTCGGGCGTCGACCGATGCCACCTTGTCGCCCTCGATGACCAGCGCACCTTCCCGCAGGCCGCTCGCATCGACAAGTGTTCCCGTCAGTCTCATCGCCGGTCCCGCGTCAGCACATCGAGACACGCCATGCGCACGGCGACCCCCATTTCTACCTGTTCCGCAATGGTCGACCGCACCGGGTCGTCCGCCACGCTCGAAGCGATTTCGACGCCGCGGTTCATCGGTCCCGGATGCATGACGATGGCATCGGGTGCGCGTTCGAGCCGTTCGGGCGTCAGGCCGTAAAGCGCATGAAATTCGCGCAGGCTCGGTACGAACCCGCCCGACATCCGCTCCGACTGGAGGCGCAGCATCATCACGACGTCGGCACCCTCGATTCCGGCATTCATGTCGGTAAACGGCGTCACCCCGAACCGCTCGATGCCCGACGGGATCAGTGTTGCCGGCGCGACGACGCGGACCTCGGCCATGAGGGCGGTCAGCAACAGGATGTTGGAACGGGCGACGCGGCTGTGCAGCACGTCGCCGCAAATCGCGATGCGCTTGCCGGCGATAGCCCCCAGCCGCCGTCGGATCGTCAGGGCGTCGAGCAGCGCCTGCGTCGGATGCTCGTGCGTCCCGTCGCCCGCGTTCAGCACCGGGCAGTCCACCTTGTCGGCGATCAGCGCGACGGCGCCCGAACTGCCATGACGGATAACGATGACGTCGGCGCGCATCGCGTTCAGCGTGATCGCGGTATCGATCAGCGTTTCGCCCTTTTTCACGCTCGATTGCGCCGCGTGCATGTTCACGACATCCGCCCCCAGCCGCTTCCCCGCGATCTCGAAGCTCAGCAAGGTACGCGTCGAATTCTCGAAGAACGCGTTGATCTGCGTCAGTCCGTCGAGCCGGTGGTCGGACGCGGCATGGCTCCGGTTATGCGCCACCCAGCCATCGGCTTCATCGAGCAGGAAAGTGATTTCGTGCGGGTTCAGGCCCGCAATCCCGGTCAGGTGCCGGTGGGGAAAGGGATGCATCGATGTCACTAAGCCGACAGCGTTAGCGCCGGCTCAGACCTCGCGCAACCTCGGCATCAGCTCGACGAAATTGCACGGCCGATGCCTCGAATCGAGCTGCGTCGCGAGAATGCCGTTCCATCCATCAGCGACCGCGCCGGTCGAGCCGGGCAGGGCAAAGATATAGGTGCCCCGCACGACCGCCGCACAGGCGCGCGACTGGATCGTCGATGTCCCGATATTGGCATAGCTCAGCCAGCGGAAAAGCTCGCCGAAACCGGGAATTGACTTGCCGCCCAGCCGATCGATGGCTTCGGGCGTGACATCGCGGCCGGTAACGCCGGTGCCGCCCGTCGAAACGATGCAATCGACCGTCTCGTCCTCGATCCAGGCATGGAACTGCCCGACAAGGGCGTCGACGTCATCGCGGATAATCGCCCGGCGCACCAGATTGTGACCTGCTGATGTCATCAGTTCGACCAGCTTGTCTCCGGACTTGTCCGTCGATGCGTCCCGGCTGTCGGACACGGTCAGCAAGGCAATGTTGACGGGCGTGAAGGGTAGTGATTCGTCGATCATGCTGCGGGCCCGTCGGGCGGCATCAACGCTGCCACTGCGCGGACTTGACGATCGAAGCTGCGCTGGGCGAAGCGCTCGCCAGCGTCGGAAACTTCGGCCAAATGCCCTGCACCAAAGCGGTCCTGCTCACCGTTTTCTGTCCCGATTGCTGCTGGTACATCCAGTAATTGCGCAGCACGATCGTCACATAGCCACGCGTTTCCCAATAAGGGATGCTCTCGATGTAGAGCAGCGGATCCTTGCCGGCAGCCGCATTCAGGTTCCAGCGGTCGAGCGGGGCAGGGCCGGCATTATAGGCTGCGATCACCTTGGGCAGCAGTCCGCCGGTCTGCGCCATGTCCCGCAGTTGTTCGATATAGCTCTGGCCATATTCCATGTTGGTCGAGGGGGAGGTCAGCGAGCCCGTCATCACCGTGCCCTTGCGCCGGGCGATCAGCTGCGCCGTGGCTGGCATGACCTGCATCAGGCCGCGCGCGCCAGCGGGACTGACGACGTTGGTGCGAAAATTCGATTCCTGCAGCGCATGCGCGAACACCAGCGCACGATCGACGCGCCAACCACCCTCCGGTGACCAGTTGCCCGGCATCGGGTAGCGCCCTTCGATCGTGGTCTTGGCCCCGGCGGGTCCGTTGTGCGCGAGCCAGAGCTGGGTGGACGGCAGATCCAGCTTGCCGGCAATCGCCGTCAGCGTCGCGTGCTCGGCTGGCGACCCAATTCGCGCCTGCCAGCGGATCAGCGCGTCCGCGCGGTCGCTCTCACCGATCTCGGCCAGCGCCAGCGCGGCCCGCACATTGGGATGTCCCACGACCTGGCGGATCGCGCCGATCCCCGAATCGTCCTTCGTCGGCGCAAGTCCCATCGCGCCTTGAGCCAGCATCCCGTAAAAAGTTTCCTCGAGACGAGCAGCGGCGCGCAGGCGCGGCTGGATGAGGTCGGGCTGGTGCCGCACCATGTCGGCGCGCGCGGCCCAGTAATGGCCGGCCGCAATCATTTCAGGGTCGTAGGACCGCCGGGCAAGCGAGGCGAAAGCGTTGGACGCGGCGGTCCAGTCCTTCTGGCGCCACGCCGCCAGGCCCACGACCCAGTCCGCCTGTGCCGCCCAAGGCCCGGTTCCCCCCTGCGCGACGGTGGCGAGGCGCCGGGCATTCACGTCGTCGTCCTCGATATAGTAAGACCACGCGACACGCTGCCGCCATTCGGTCAGTCCTTCGGAGGTCAGGTTGGGTTCGTTCGAGATCAGCAGCGTTTCGGCCTGTGCGGGCTGGTCGTCCTTGATCAGCTGCAGGATTTGCTGGCCCATCGCAGAGGCGACGGCATCACCTTCGGTCGTAGCCGTCCGGCCGCGACGCGGCGACGTGCCCAGCCAGCCGAGGCTGCGCGCTTCCGGTAGTGTCGGGACAGCCTCGACTCCGCGTGCGGATGCGAGTCTCACGAGCGCGGGTGCTTCCGGAAGATTGGGCGCGGCCGTGGCGAGCATCGCCAGCTGCACGCCATCGACCTTGGGCGATCCCTTGGCCGTAAAGATTGCCGCGCGGGCGACGCTGTGCAGCGGCCCTTCCGGCATGACGTCGAGTTTCGTCGAGGCGTCCGTCCAGCGACCGGCGTCGATGTCGTCGAAGATTGCGCGATACTGCGCCCGTGCATTCGGTCCAAGCTGAACAGGAAGCGCGGCGGGCGTCGTCGCGAGCGGGGCTGCCACGGGCTCTGCCGCAACCACGGGCGCTCCCATAATCGCCAGAAGTGCTGCGCCACCGAGCAGAACAGTTGGTATCATGCGTTCACGTCCCCGATCAGTCTCTGCATGTCTTCCCAGACGCGAGCCTTCGATTTCGGCTCGCGGAGAAGCACACGTGGGTGAAGCGTTGCGATCGCGTCCACCCTGACGCCACCATAGTTAATGTGATGTAACCGTCCCGTAGCTTCGGCGACGTTCGTCCCGAGCACCGCACGGCTCGCCGCTTCGCCCATCAGCCAAAGCTTCTTCGGGGCGGCAAGCTGTATGTGACGGACGAGGATCGGCCCGAGCAGTTCGAGCGAAATTGGGTCGATCTGGCCGCTGGCGGGGCGGGCCGGGGCCATGGCCGTCAAGTAGATGCGCGCGCGGTCCGTCTTCCAGGCCGCGATCATCCGGTCGAAAAGGGCGCCGATCTCGCCCGACAGCAAATGGCCTGCCGCAGTATCGCCGCGTTCGGGCACGTCAGTGACGATCATCGGATTGTTGCCCGGATCGCCTTCCGGTCGCAGGCGCTGCCGCACGGGATAGTCGGACAATGTTTCGACGTCGGTCGTCATCCACTCGAGCAATTGTTGCAGCGTTTCGGGAAGCGCAGGCGCCAGTCGCGCCGGAGCGGGACTGGTCGGACCGGGTGATGCACGCCCGACCTTGGCGTGCCCGGGCGACACCGGAACAGGCTTTGCGACCGGCTTGGCGTCGGCGAGCCAGTTGCGAGGCTGTTCGTCGATCAGCACATCGACCCCGGCGTCGCGCCACCACGAGATCAGGCTTTCGGCCTCGGCGTGCAGATCGGGGGTTTCGCTGTCGAGCATCGCCACCATGTTAAGCAATCGGTTGACGGCGCGGTCAATGATGCGAAATGCGGTTCGTGACCAGACGAGAAGGAAAGACGGCCAAGTGCCGCTTAAAGAGACGAACGAAAGCACCGATATGACGACACGTGAATCAATGCCCTATGACGTCGTGATCGTGGGCGGCGGCCCTGCCGGCCTCAGCGCCGCGATCCGCCTGAAACAGTTGAACAGCGATCTTGGCGTTTGCGTCCTTGAAAAAGGGTCGGAAATCGGTGCGCACATTTTGTCCGGTGCGGTAATCGATCCGCGTTCGCTCGACGAATTGCTGCCCGACTGGCGCACCAGTGGGTGCTCGCTCGCCGACACTCCGGTGATCGACAACCAGCACTGGGTGCTGACCGCCAAAAAGAAATATGCTCTGCCGCACCTGATGATGCCCGGCTTCATGCACAACAAGGGCACCTACACCGGGTCGCTTGGCAATTTGTGCCGCTGGCTGGCCGAACAGGCCGAAGGGCTTGGGGTCGAGATCTTCCCGGGTTTTGCCGCGGCCGAGATTCTTTACAACGACGACGGATCGGTAAAGGGCGTTGCGACCGGAGACATGGGCGTGGCCCGCGACGGCACGCATAAATCCGATTATCAGCCCGGCCTCGAACTCCATGCGAAGTACACGTTCTTTGCAGAGGGCGCGCGTGGACACCTGACCAAACAGCTGAAGCGGCAGTTCGATCTTGAAGCGAACTGTGAGCCACAAGTCTATGGAATCGGGCTGAAAGAACTCTGGGACATTGATCCAGCAAACCATGTGCCGGGTCGGGTCATCCACAGCCAGGGCTGGCCGCTGGACGACGCCTGGGGCGGCGGGTTCCTCTATCACCAGGCGGGTGGGCAGGTGGCGCTCGGCTTCGTCGTCGCGCTCGACTACAAGAATCCTTATCTCTCCCCGTTCGAGGAGTTTCAGCGCTGGAAGCACCATCCGGAAATCGCGGCCATTCTCAAGGGCGGGCGGCGCGTTTCCTATGGCGCTCGCGCCATCAACGAGGGCGGCTGGCAGTCCGTGCCGAAGCTTGCTTTCGCTGGAGGCGCGCTGATCGGCTGCAGCGCAGGATTCGTGAACGTGCCCCGTATCAAAGGGACGCACACGGCCATGAAGTCGGCAATGCTGGCGGCCGAAGCAGCCGCCGCTGCCATCGCTGCCGGGCGGACGAGCGACGAACTTGGTGATTACGAGCCCGCCGTCCGCTCAAGCTGGATCGCAAAGGAACTGAAGCTCGTCCAGAATGCGGAGCCGGCCGTTGCCAAGTTCGGCGGCACGCTCGGCACGGTCCTGGCTGGCGCCGACATGTGGATGCGGACGCTGAAGATCGGCCTGCCGATCACGATGAAGCATCACGCCGACAACGAGAATATCTGGCGCAAGGACCTGGTGAAGCCGATCACCTATCCCAAGCCCGATGGCGTACTCAGCTTCGACAAGCTGTCGTCGGTGTTCCTGTCGAACACCAATCACGAGGAGGATCAGCCGATCCACCTGACGCTGAAGGACGCCGACGTCCCCATCACCGTCAACCTGCCGCTCTACGACAACCCCGAGCAGCGCTATTGCCCGGCGGGAGTTTACGAGATCGTGGGCCGCGAGGAGAATAACCCCCGTCTGCAGATCAACGCGCAGAACTGTGTTCACTGCAAGACCTGCGACATCAAGGACCCCACCCAGAACATCAACTGGGTTGTGCCGGAGGGTGGCGGTGGGCCGAACTATCCGAACATGTAGCCTCGCCGCACTTGGCGTTGCGCTGATCTCGACAGTGAGTGTGGCGAGGAGGCTCGAGCCGTCGGCGCTGGGCGTCTATGTTCGGGCGCGTGTTGCCGACAAGGCCAGCGACAGCCCGGCAGCCGTTGCGAATTACGCTGCCGCGCTTACCATGGCGTCCGATGCCAGCCTGGTCGCGTTTCGCGCCTATCGGGCAGGCGTGGATGGCGGGAACTATACCCTTGCCCTGCGGGCCGCCCAGGCGCTCGACCGGTCGGAAATCGTCCCGCCAGATGCGCGTATCCTTCTCTATATCGCGGCGGTCCGCGAGGGGGACTGGCGCGCCGCTTCGGCTAGGCTCGACCAGATCGAGGATCAGGACGGCTTCGGCTTCCTTTCGCCGCTCTTTCGGTCGTGGCTGGCGCTCGCCTCCGGCGAGGGTGCTCCCCGGTCGAAGCTTGCGGCAAGCGCCTATGTCGCGGAGAACGACATTCTGGTCGATATCGCACGTGGCGCTGCCACCACGGCGACGACGGGCATCGCCGGCATGTGGACATCCGATCCTTATCGGGCAGCCAGCTTGCGGCTGGCCGCGGCGGCCTCGCTCGCGGCGCACAAGCAGCGCCCGGCTGCCCTGGCACTTTTGGTCGGCGACGATTCCACGATCGTTGCTGCCCGGGAGGCCATAATACGCGGCAGGCGCATCTCCGGAGCGGTAGACAGCCCGGCAAAGGGAGCGGCGTTCGTACTGGCCCGGATGGCCGGCGACCTGATGAACGAGGGTTCGGCGCGTTCGGCGATCACGCTCGCGCGATTTGCCACCTTTGCCGATCCCGCAAGTCCGAACGCCCGGCTCGTTGCTGCAACGGCACTGGGGCTGGGCAAGCGCGATGCAGAGGCTCTTGCCCTCATCGACAGCGTTGCCCGCGATCCGGTTTACGCCGATCTCGCCCAATCGTTGCGTGTCGACCGTCTCGAGGCGCTGGGCCGGACCGAAGAGGCTTTTGCTGCAGCGTCCGCGCGCGCTGGTCGGTCGGTCAATGATACGACACGTCTCGGCGACCTCGAAGCGCGCCGTGGCCGCTACGGTCAGGCGGCTGCCCATTATCGGCGCGCGGTAGAGGCGATCGGTGTGGACAACGCCAGTGCGCAGCTTTGGCTCGCCCTCGGTAACGCTCTGGAACAGAGCGGTGACTGGGTCGAGGGGCGCAAGGCTCTCGAGCGTGCCGTTGCGCTGGCACCGAGCGATCCGCGCCTGCTTAATCAGCTTGCCTATGGCTTGGCCGCCCGGGGCGAGGAACTCGATCGCGCCGCCACACTGCTGCGCAAGGCGGACGCCGCAAATCCCGAAAACGCCGTCATCACGGATTCAATCGGCTGGACCGCCTTCAAGGCCGGCCAGATCGGTCGCGCCGTCGAGGTCCTCGAACGCGCCCGCATGCTCGATCCTGTCGAACCCGAGATCGCCGAACATCTGGGGGATGCCTACTGGACTGCGGGTCGGCGGGTTGAAGCGCGTTACGCCTGGACGGCAGCGCGGGAGGGCGCAGCGGACGCCGCACGCGGGCGCATTCAGGAAAAGATCGACCGGGGCCTGCCTTGATCGCGACCGAGACGGCCTATGCCAAGCTGAACCTTGCACTTCACGTACGGTGCAGGCGCCGCGACGGGTATCATGAGCTCGAAACCGTCTTTGCCTTTTGTGCGGATGGCGACATTCTGTCTGCCGAGCTTGCCGATACCACCACGTTGTCGATCCAGGGCCCCTTTGCCCAAGGCCTGTCGACCACGGACAATCTGGTCTTGCGCGCGGCGGCTCTAATGGGTGTCTCCGCCCGGCTGTGCCTCACCAAGAACTTGCCGGTTGCCAGCGGTATCGGCGGAGGATCGGCCGACGCTGCGGCAACGCTTCGCCTGCTCGCCGGCCTGAGCGGACGGGCGTTTCCACCGCTGGACGCACAGCTTGCACTGGGAGCCGACGTCCCCGCATGCGTCTTGTCGCAGACCATGCGCGGGGAGGGGGTGGGTGAGGCCCTTTCGCCCGCGGACTCCGTGGCGGGGATACCCGTGCTTCTGGTCAACCCGCGCATTGCCCTTTCGACCGCGTCCGTCTTTCGCGAATGGGACGGACTGGACCGGGGTCCGCTTGGCGACTGGCGAACCGGCCGCAACGATCTCGAGGCCCCGGCCCGCAAGCTTGTTCCCCAGATTGTCGAACTGCTCGACTGGCTGAACGGCTGCCATGACGTCACTCTGGCACGCATGTCCGGCTCCGGGGCGACCTGCTTCGCCCTTTTCGGAAGCGAGATGGCACGCGCAGATGCCATGAGCGGCATCGCAAATCGCTTTCCCGATTACTGGGCCATGGAGTCGGTGTTGAAATGAGAAACAGGTGGTTCACGCCAGGTACTGCTGCGCTCGGCAATGTTCTGATCGTCGGCGATCATGCCTCGAACCACGTTCCGCCGGGGATTGATCTCGGTATCGACCGGGCACTGCTGGACACCCACATCGCATGGGACATCGGCGTGGCCGCGCTTGCGCACGCACTGGCGGCGCCCGCGTGGCTTGGCCATGTCTCGCGACTGGTGATCGATCTGAACCGGGACCCCGGCGATGCGGCGCTGGTGCCGCGATCGAGTGACGGCCAGGACATTCCCGGCAATGCCGGCTACACATCGGACCGGATCGCGCGCTACTGGAAGCCCTATCATGACGGTCTTGCCCATCACATCGCCGTGACCGCGCCGAGAATGCTGGTTTCGCTCCACAGCTTCACCCCCCAGCTTGAGACGCGGCCCGAAGAGAAGCGTCCGTGGGAAGTGGGCGTTCTCTATAATGACGACGCTCGCGCCCCGCGCCTTGCAATTCCCGCGCTGGAGGCAGCCGGGGTCGTGACCGGCGACCAGCAACCCTATTCGGGGAAGCTGCTCAACGCCTCGATGAACCGCCACGGCGAAGCCAACGGCATCGCCTATCTGGGTCTTGAAGTGCGGCAGGATCTGATCGATTCGGAAGAGGGCGTCGCCCGTTGGGCGGCACGGCTCGGGCCGATAATTGCGAAGGTCGGCGCCAGCATCGCTTGATTCGTGCGCGCGTTGCGACGATTGCGGGCCGGACATGACAAACCGCTTCGACAAATCCCGCCTGCCCAGCCGCCACGTCTCGGTCGGGCCCGAACGAGCGCCTCACCGCAGCTATTATTATGCGATGGGGCTGACCGAGGAAGAGATTGCCCGGCCCTTCGTCGGTATTGCCTCTGCGGGCAACGACAGTGCGCCGTGCAATACGACGCTCGATCACCAGGCCGATGTTGCGCGAGGCGGTGTGGAGGCAGGCGGAGGCATGCCGCGGCGTTTCAACACGATCACCGTGACCGACGGCATCGCCATGGGCCATCAGGGCATGAAATCTTCGCTCGTCAGCCGCGAAGTCATCGCCGATTCGGTCGAACTCAGCGTGCGCGGGCACTGCTATGACGCGCTGCTGGGCTTTGCCGGCTGCGACAAGAGCCTGCCGGGCATGATGATGGCGATGCTGCGCCTGAACGTACCGAGCATCTTCGTCTACGGCGGATCGATCCTGCCCGGCCGCTACAAGGGCCGCGACGTCACCGTCGTCGACGTGTTCGAGGTCGTCGGCAAATATGCCGCGGGGGCCTGTCCGCTCGAGGAAGTAACGGAACTCGAAAAGGCAGCCTGTCCCGGTCACGGGGCCTGCGGCGGTCAATATACCGCCAACACCATGGCGTGCGTCGCCGAGGCGATCGGCCTGTCGTTGCCGAATTCCAACATGGCGCCCGCGCCCTATAGCACGCGCGACCAGATCGCCCACGCGGCGGGGTTTCAGGTGATGGAACTGCTCGCGCGCAACATTCGCCCGCGCGACATCTGCACCCGGGAAGCGTTCGAGAATGCCGCGCGTATCGTAGCGGCGACCGGTGGCTCGACGAATGGCGCGCTGCACCTGCCTGCCATGGCGCATGAAGCTGGCATCGATCTGACGCTATTCGATGTCGCCGGGTTCTTTAAATCAACGCCTTACATGGCAGATCTCAAGCCCGGTGGGAACTACGTCGCCAAGGACATGTACGAAGCCGGCGGCGTTTATATGCTCATGAAATCGATGCTGGGGGAGGGGCTGCTCCACGGCAATTGCCTGACTGTGACCGGCAAGACACTGGGCGAAAACATCGACGAGATCACGTGGAATCCCGACCAGAAGGTCATCTATCCCGCCAGCGCCCCCATCTCGCCGACCGGCGGCGTCGTCGGCCTGCGCGGTTCGCTCGCGCCCGACGGCGCCATCGTGAAAGTTGCCGGCATGGCACGGCTCGAATTCACGGGCCCGGCCCAGGTCTTTGATTGCGAGGAAGATGCCTTTGCCGCCGTCGAGGCGCGTGAAATCCACGAGGGGTCGGTCGTTGTCATCCGCTACGAAGGGCCCAAGGGCGGGCCGGGAATGCGCGAGATGCTGTCGACGACGGCAGCACTTTATGGACAAGGGATGGGCGAAAAGGTCGCGCTGATCACCGATGGGCGCTTTTCCGGCGCCACAAGGGGCTTCTGCATCGGCCATGTCGGTCCCGAGGCGGCGGAGGGCGGCCCGATCGGGCTGGTCGAGGACGGCGACGAGATCAGCATCGATGCCGTCAACGGCACGATCGACCTGAACGTCGCCGCCGATGTCCTCGCCGAGCGCAAGGCTAAATGGCAGCCGCGTGCCCATGACTATCAGTCGGGCGCTCTCTGGCGCTATGCCCGGAACGTGGGCCCGGCGTGGCAGGGCGCGGTGACCCATCCCGGCGCGAAGCATGAAACCCATGTCTTTGCGGATATTTAGCCTCGGTCTCTCGCTCGTCGTCTGCGCGTGCGGGCCGACCACCGAAAACAAGGTTGCGACGGCCGCTCCCAATGACCGCATCGAGTGCGCCACGGGCGGTGCCACCGACTTCAGTAAGAGCTGCGCGATCGAGCGCGGAGAGGGAACGCGCATCGTGCTGCGCAACGCCGACGGCGGCTTTCGCCGCATAGACCTCGCACCTGACGGCACGATCACAGCGGCGGACGGGAGCGACGCGGCAGACGGCAAGCCGTTGTCGAATGGCAGCTTCGAGCTGGTCCTCGGCCAGGACCGCTACCGCCTGCCTCCGCGCCCATGACACCACTGACCGGCCCGGTGCTGACCGCCGCTGGCATGCAGGCGGCGGAGCTGGCCAGTGGCATTCCCCTCGACACACTGATGGAACGGGCAGGGCAGGCCCTCGCCGAGGCGGCGTTGCGCTTCGGCGGAGGAAATCCGGTGCTCGTGCTCTGTGGCCCGGGCAACAACGGCGGCGATGGCTATATCGCGGCGCGCACGCTTCGAGCGCGAGGAATAAGCGTTCGTGTCGTCGCCTTCGCCCCACCGGCGACCGATCTTGCGCGGAACGCCTGCGCAAGTTGGGCGAGCGCCGTCGGGACGCTGTCAGAAGCCACGCCTGCCCATGTCCTCGTCGACGCGCTGTTCGGAACCGGGCTGACCCGGGCGCTCGATCCCGAGGTCGCCGCGACGCTCCAGCGACTCGCCGATACCTCGCAACTGGTGATAGCCGCCGATCTCCCTAGCGGCGTCGCCAGCGATGACGGCGCGTTGCTCGGGGCAGCAGTGGCGCACGTCACCCTGGCGTTCGGCGCTGTCAAGCCGGCACATCTGCTTCAGCCGGCCGCTGAGCGATGTGGCCGGGTGCTCCTCGACGATCTCGGCATGCAGCCGGACTCTCGGATCGCCGTTCTTGCCAGACCACAATTGTCACCGCCGACTGCCAGCGACCATAAGTATACGCGCGGCATGGTCGCGGTCGTGGCCGGCGATATGCCGGGTGCGGCTACGCTGGGCGTCAACGCCGCCGCGCATCTCGCAGGCTACACGGTCCTGTGCGGCACGGGCGATGCACCCGCAGCGGTTGTACGCCGGGGGTTCGATGCAACGCTCACGGATCGGAAGCTGAACGCGATGCTGATCGGTCCGGGCCTCGGCGACACGCCCGGCAATCGGGAAAAGCTCTCCGTCGCCCTCGCATCGCCTGTGCCGCTGGTGGTCGATGCAGGTGCCCTCGGGCTGACTACACCCGGCCAGCTCAGACGCGACGCCGCCACGATCCTCACACCCCATGAGGGGGAGTTCGGGCGCTTGTTCGGAACGACCGGTGGCAGCAAGGTCGAACGGGCCTGTCGGGCGGCGGGGGAATCGGGGGCGACTGTGATCTTCAAGGGAGCGGACACCGTCATCGCTTCCCCCGATGGACGGGCTACGATGGCACCGCCCGCTTCCCCATGGCTGGCAACGGCAGGCACAGGCGATGTGCTGGCCGGCATGGCCGCCGCCATGCTGGGTCGGGGACTCGATCCGCACGACGCGGCCTGCGCCGCTGTCTGGCTCCACGGCGAAGCCGCGCGGCGTGCCGGTATCGGCTACATCGCGGACGATTTGTGCCGCCACATTCCCGCCGCTCTATCGGCAGTGACCCGATGACGGAAACGATCGTGCGCCTCGCCGCGCGCGGCGACGGCGTCAGCGACCAGGGTCGCTTCTTTGCCGGCGCGGCGCCCGGCGACATGGTCGAATCCGACGACCGCATCGTCGCGGGGCCGCACCGGGCCGCACCTCCGTGCCGCCACTTCGCGCGTCCCCCGGCCGCAGGCTGCGGCGGCTGCCAGTTGCAGCACATCGACGACGAAAGCTACGCGCAGTTCCTGATCGACCGGATCTGCGCCCCGCTGGCCGAACAGCGCATCGATCCACCGGTCTTCGCCCCGGTCCACCTGTCGCCCCCCAATACGCGCCGCCGCGCCAGCCTGCGCGCCGAACGGCGAGGCAAGCAGGTCGTGCTTGGCTTCAACGAAGCCGCCAGTCACAGGATCATCGACCTGCGCGAATGCCATGTCCTGCTGCCCGAACTGGTCGTGCTCCTCGCCCCGCTCCGGCGCCTTCTCGCCACGATCATGCCGGACAAGGGTAGGGCCACCATCACGCTGACACGCGCCGATCAGGGGATCGACGTGCTGCTTGCCGGATTCGAGATCCAAGGGCTCGCCGCGATCGAGGCACTCAACGACTTTGCCGCTTTGCACGTGCTGGCGCGACTTTCGGTGGACGAGGGCATGGGGCCTTCGCCACGCTGGTGCCCGGCACCGCCCCAGGTCACCCTGGGCGGTGTTGCCGTCGCGCTTCCCGAGGGCGCATTTCTTCAGGCTACCGCCGACGGCGAAGCTGCGCTGGTCGCGGCCGTGCGAAGCGCAGTTGGCGATGCTGGAACAATCGCCGATCTGTTCGCCGGGCTTGGCACATTCGCGCTTTCGCTCACGGGCAGGGTCAAGGCAATCGAGGGGAGCCGCGATGCGGCACTTGCGCTGATCGCCACCCGGCGCGTTGCGGTCGCACACCGCGACCTGTTCAGGCGACCGCTGACCGCAGCAGAGCTGAAGGAGTTCGACGCCGTCGTGCTCGATCCGCCCCGCGCAGGCGCGCGTGAACAGGCAGCAGAACTTGCCCACTGCCGCGTCCCGCGAATCGCTTATGTCAGCTGTAATCCGGCGACCTTCGCGCGCGATGCCCGGACGCTGATCGACGGCGGCTATCGTCTCGAGGGGATTACGCCGGTCGGCCAGTTCCGCTGGTCGACGCACGTCGAACTGGCGGCTGCCTTCACCCGTTAACGGAACGCCGCCAGCGCGGCATGAAGCACCAGCGCCGCAAGCGCGATCGCCGACAGCATGAACAGCGAAAAGCGAATGATGACGCGGTTGGACAATACCTGCACCAGGCTGTGCGCGACGCGCAGGCCGACATAGCCCCAGGCGATGGTCGCATTGAGGCCACTGCCCTGACCGATCAGCGCGAGCACAATGGCAATGGCATAAAAGACCGTCGGCTGTTCCATCAGGTGGTTGTAATTGTCTGCGACCCAGGACGCGCGTTCCTCGCCTGCGGCGACCAGATCATCGCGCAGGCTCTTGCCCGTGCTCCCGACCATCTTCGTGCCGTCGATCCGCGCCCGCGACATTGCTGGAAGGCGAGCGGCGTAGAGCCAGATCCACATAATCGTCGACCATGCCGCCAGCGCGATCACCGGTTTCAGTATTGCAGCATCCATGACGGCTCTCCGCTCAGCCGTGCATCGCGAACACGCCCATCAGCGCGTGCAGCGAAAGGGCCATCAGGCACAGGCTGGAAAGGGCGAATAGCAGGAAGCGGAAACGGATGATGTTGACCGTCGCCTGCAGGATGCTGTGCGCGATGCGAAACGCCACATAGCCCCAGGCGAGCATGGCGTTGAATCCGTTCCCCATACCGGCCACGGCAAGCAGCAGCGACACGGCGTAGAACAGCGTCGGCTGTTCCATCAGATGGATATAGTTGTGCGCCGGCCATTGCGCCTTGTCGTCGACGACGCCGTCGAGCGCGCCGGGCCTGCCACCGACTGCCTTGTTGATGTCGATCCCGGCCTTTTTCATCGCGGGCAGGCGCGCCGCGACCATCCAGACGAGCATGACGAGCGACCATGCGATCAGGACCGCGACGGGTTTCAGTATTTCAGACGACAATTGCAGCCTCCCCAAGCCAATGCGGGAGAGGCTGCCCGACTATGTTGCCGATTGCAACTTAATCGAAGATCGCGCCCCAGCGCCGCTTGGCGCGCGTACGGTCCTGCTGGCGGTGCCACGCGTCGCTGGCGAGCAGCGGCATGACCGAGCCAGCCTCGGCGAACACCATCTGCTCGATCCCGGTGTTGACCTTGCCCCAGCTGGCGGCCTCTTGCAGCGTCGACGACGAGCACGCACCGTCGCGCACATCGGCGACCGTGATCTGCACGGCATATTTGTGCACCTGCACGTCGTCATGGCCCAGGATTTCGGCACACACGACGGTGTCCTGGATGAAATTCTTGGGCACGCCACCACCGATCATCAGCAGGCCCGTGGTGCCCGCCTTGACCTTGATGTCGGTCAGCTCGCGGAAATCGGCGATCGCGTCGAGCACCATATAGGGCTTGCCGGCCTTCATCCGGTCGACCTGGTGCTTGACCAGGCCGAAGCCCGCCGATGAATCGACGAACGCCGGGCAGAAGATCGGCACGTCATGCTCATAGGCCAGCTTGACGAGGCTGTTGTCCTTCTTGCCGTGCTCGACGAGGTACTTGCCCATCTCGCGGATGAACGCGCGGCTCGAATAGGGGCGGGGCTCCAGCGTTTCGGCGATCTCGAAGATCGTGTGGTCGACGTGCTGCAGCTGCTCCTCGTCGATGTACGTGTCGTAGATCCGGTCGATCAGCAGCGAACGCAGCGTGTCGTCGTCGGGCACTTCCAGCGCCTGGTAGTGCTTGTGACCGAGCCCCTCGAAGAAATCCATGTCGACGATGGTCGCGCCGGTCGCGACGATGCCGTCGATCATGTTCGAGCGCAGCAGTTCGGCATACAGGTCCATGCACCCGCCCGCGCTGGTCGAACCCGCGACGACGAGGAAGATCGTGCAATCGGGATCCTCGAGCATCTGGTTGTAGATGCCGGTCGCGCGCGCCAAGTCGCGCGACGTGAAGCTCATCTTGCCCATCTGATCGACGATGGGCCGCGCGTCGAAGCTGGTGATGTCGATATGCTCGACCTTGGTCGACAGCAGCTCGGCCTTGCGCTGGGCGTTGATCTGGGGGGTAGTCATTGTTCGATCTCCAACTGCGTTATCCCCGCGCGGGCGGGGACCCAACTCCTGATCTCGCGACGGGAGCTGGGTTCCCGCCTTCACGGGGATGACGGAAACAGTGCTTGTGTTACAGCTTGACGACGTTCGACGCGATCCGCTGATGATCCTCGACGTAAAGCGAGACCATCGGCTCGTCGGTCACTTCGATCGTTTCGCCCGATCCAAAGCCGTTGAAGCCGGTCCGCATCGCGCAGCCATAGGCGCCGAGCATGCCGATCTCGATATAGTCGCCCGTATCGACGTCGGCCGGCAGCATGAACGGCCCGGCCATATGGTCCATGTCATCACATGTCGGTCCATAGAAGCTGAAGCCGTGGTCCCGCGTATGCGACGGCGTGTCGCGCAGCAGTTCGACGGGAAAACGCCAGCCGATATGCGCCGCATCGAACAACGCGCCATAGGCGCCGTCGTTGATATACAGCTCGTCGCCACGCCGCTTTTCGACACGGACGAGCAGCGACGAATATTCGGCGCAAAGGGCACGGCCGGGCTCGCACCATAGCTCGGACGAATAGCTGACCGGAAGGCTTTCGAACGCGCGGTGGATCACTTCGAAGAACACCTCGAGCGGCGGCGGCTCCATGCCGGGGTACGACGACGGAAAGCCGCCGCCCACGTCAACCACGTCGACGGTCACGCCGGCCGATACGATCGCCGCGCGCACCCGTTCCATTGCATCCGAATAGGCGGCGGGGGTCATCGCCTGAGATCCGACGTGAAAGCAAATCCCCAGTGCGTCGGCCGCCTGACGGGCCGCGATTAAAAGTTCTTTTACTTCAGTAGGATCAGCTCCGAACTTCGATGCGAGGCTGAGCCTCGAATGCTCCGACGATACGCGCAGGCGGACGCACAGCGTCAAATCCGTTGCATTACCCGTAGCCCGCTCGATCTTCTCGAGCTCCTCCAGGGTGTCGAGCGAGAAGGTGCGGACACCATGCGTGTGATAGGCCTCGCGGATCGCTTCCTCGGCCTTGACCGGGTGCATGAAGCACAGCGTGGCCTCGGGCACCAGTCCGGCCACGAGCCGGACCTCTGCGATCGACGCGACGTCGAAATGCGTGATGCCACTGTCCCACAGCAACCGGATCAGGTCGGGGGAAGGGTTCGCCTTGACGGCATAGATCGAGCGTCCAGGAAACTTCTCGACGTAGAATCGGGCCGCGCGCTTGGCCGCGTGCGGACGAATGAGCGTAACCGGCTGGACCGGCTTCAGGGCAGACGCTAGCCCCAGCGCGCTATGGTTATTGACCAACTCAAGAGACCTCCAATTGCCTTGCGGCAGTGTCGTAA
>JANMJZ010000053.1:0-3654 GCA_031371635.1 Sphingomonadales bacterium
CGATCCTCCGCCGACAGGTCCTGGCGCGCGAGCGCATCCTGCATCGTCGCGACATCGGTCGCAGCGAACCGGACGGTCTTTAGATTGGCGAGGCTCCACCAGACTTCGCCGAGGGTCGGCGCAAGCTCGAGCGCGCAGCGATAGGCGGCTATTCCATCTTCCAGCCGCCCTACTGTCTTCAGGACATGGCCATAGCTCATCCAGACCTTGGGCTGGTTGGGGGCATTCTTCAGCACCTCGGCATAGAGCTCGATCGCTTCGTCGAACCCCCCGATCTTGCCCAGCGCTGCGGCCTTTAGATTCGCATGACCGATGTTTTCGGGGTCTTCGATCAATACTCGGTCGAGCTCGGCAATCGCCTCTACAGATCTGTTCTGGCGATAAAGGCAGGTCGCGAGGTTGGCACGCGCCGCGCCAAACTCCGGCGCCAGCTCGAGCGCGCGGCGCAAGAGCGTTTCGGCATCCTTGTACCGCCCAATCCGGCCGGCCAGTTCCGCCAGCATGCGGATGGCGTACACGTCGAACGGATTTTCCTTGAGATAGGCACGCAAAAGCGGCTCTGCTTCCGATAGCCGGTTGTCGTACAGGGCCAGCGCCGCCTTCATCAGGCGCGGATCGTCGAGAGCGGGAATTAACTCGGCAGGCATCAGTCCACTTAGGACGAGTTTCGGCGGCAAGGAAAGCCGTGGCTCTCATCGTCCCCGCGGATTGGCCCTCGTGCACCAGCTCCCCATTTGCCACCGGCGACCGCTGCGATATGGCGATGCAACAGACGTGCCGGGAGCGACCATGCAGAATGTCATCGATCAACTCGAAGCCCGCCGTGCCGAGGCGCGCCTCGGCGGCGGACAAAAGCGTATCGACGCGCAGCATGCCAAGGGGCGGCTGACTGCGCGGGAACGGCTTAGCGTCTTGCTCGATGAGGACTCGTTTGAGGAACTCGACATGTTCGTCGAGCATAATTGCGCCGATTTCGGCATGGCCGACCAGAAGTTCCCCGGCGACGGTGTCGTCACCGGGAGCGGCACAGTGAACGGTCGCCTGGTGTTCGTGTTCTCGCAGGACTTCACGGTCTTCGGCGGCTCGCTGTCCGAACGGCACGCGCAGAAGATCTGCAAGGTGATGGACATGGCGATGAAGGTCGGCGCGCCCGTCATCGGCCTGAACGACAGCGGCGGTGCCCGCATCCAGGAAGGCGTGGCCTCGCTCGGCGGCTATGCCGAGGTGTTCCAGCGCAATGTGCTCGCCAGCGGCGTCGTGCCGCAATTGAGCCTCATCATGGGACCATGCGCCGGGGGCGCTGTCTATTCACCGGCAATGACCGACTTCATTTTCATGGTGAAGGACAGCAGCTACATGTTCGTCACCGGCCCCGATGTGGTGAAGACCGTCACGAATGAAGTGGTCTCGCAGGAGGAACTCGGGGGTGCCGTGACGCACACCACGAAGTCGGGGGTCGCCGATGTGGCCTTCGACAACGATATCGAGGCGCTGCTGGCGGCCCGCGACTTCGTGGATTTCTTGCCCGAAAACAACCGCTCGCCCGTGCCCGAGCGGCCGACGGCAGACGACTGGGACCGGATCGAGCCCAGCCTCGACACCATCATCCCCGACAGCGCCAACCAGCCCTACGACATGCACGAAGTCATTCGGAAGACGGTCGACGAGGGCGACTTCTTCGAGCTGCAACCAGCACATGCGGGGAACATTATCATCGGCTTTGGCCGGATCGAGGGACGCACCGTCGGGATCGTCGCAAACCAGCCGATGGTGCTTGCAGGCTGCCTCGACATCAACTCGTCGAAGAAGGGCGCACGCTTCGTGCGCTTCTGCGACGCGTTTGAGATCCCGATCGTGACTTTCGTCGACGTGCCGGGCTTCCTGCCGGGTGTCGCGCAGGAGCACAGCGGCATCATCAAGCACGGCGCGAAACTGCTGTTCGCCTATGCCGAGGCGACCGTGCCAAAGATCACCGTCATCACGCGCAAGGCCTATGGCGGTGCCTATGATGTGATGGCGTCGAAGCATTTGCGCGGAGACCTCAACTACGCCTGGCCGACCGCCGAGATCGCGGTGATGGGCGCGAAAGGTGCGGTCGAGATCATCTTCCGCGGCAAGACGCCCGAGGAAATCGCGGAGCGGACCGCCGAGTATGAGGCGCGCTTCGCCAACCCGTTCGTGGCGGCTAGCAAGGGCTTCATCGACGAGGTCATTATGCCGCACTCGACGCGGCGGCGGGTGGCGCTGGGGTTGCGCAAATTGCGCAACAAGAGCCTCGAGAACCCGTGGAAAAAGCATGATAATATTCCGCTGTAGGAACCGTCAATGAAACTAGGCCGCCTTAATCACATCGGTGTCGCGACGCCCTCGATCCCCGACAGCATCGCACATTGGCGAGACGTGATGGGTGCGACGAGGATAACCGAGCCATTCGACATGCCCGCGCAAGGTGTGAAGGTCTGTTTCGTCGACACGCCCGGCGGCCCGCAGATCGAATTGATCGAACCACTTGGCGCAGACTCGCCCATTCACGGCTTCATCGCTAAAAATCCGCTTGGTGGGCAGCATCACGTGTGTTTCGAAGTGCCCGACATCAACGCGGCGCGCGACGAGTTCATTGCCATGGGCAAACGCGTGCTCGGCGAACCCCGGATCGGTGCGCACGGGACGCTCATCTTCTTCGTTCATCCCCGGGACATGGGCGGCATGCTGACCGAAATCATGGAAACGCCGCGCGGCGGCCACTAGACTTCCGTTAACGTAAAGCACAGGGTGCGGGCAAATAAGGGAGGCCTGCTTGACCGACGACCTGATCCGAACTGCCCGCGACGGCGACATCCTGACCATTACGCTTAACCGGCCCGACCGGCTGAATGCCGCAACGCCCGAAATGTTCGAAGCCATCGGAAATGCCGTCGATAAGCTCGACGGCGCGCGGGCCGTGATGATCCATGGCGAGGGGCGCGGGTTCTGCTCGGGGGCAGATCTTGCCGCCCGTAGTGAGCGTCCGCTGACAGGCGGTGAAGGCGCCTATGCAGCGCTGACGCAAAGCTTCAACCCGACGATGCTGAAGCTGTCACGACTTCCCGTCCCGATCGTGAGTGCCGTCAACGGCCCCGCCGCCGGTATCGGCTGCAGCCTGGCGCTCGCCGCCGATTTCTGCATCGCGGGCGAGACTGCCTATTTCCTGCAGGCCTTCGTTAATATTGGCCTTGTCCCCGACGGTGGTGCATCCTGGATGCTCGCGCGTCTCATCGGACGGGCGCGCGCAACGGAAATGATGCTTCTTGGGGAGCGCGTCCATGGGCCCAAGGCGGCAGAATGGGGCCTCATCTACAAGTCGGTCACCGACGACATGGTCCTGTCCGAGGCGCGCGCTCTGGCGCATCGCCTGGCGGGAGGACCGACACTGGCGATCGGCCTGATGCGTCAGGGCCTCGCCGAAGCGCTCGACGGCGACTACGCGGCGGCGCTGCTCCGCGAGGCCGAGAACCAGCGCAAAGCGGGCGCCAGCATGGATGCGATGGAGGGGGCGGTCAGCTTCCTTCAAAAGCGCAAACCGGTCTTCAAAGGGCAATGATCCTCTACGACAGTCCCAACCCCGCACCGAACCCGCGACGCGTCCGGATCTTCGCCGCCGAAAAGGGGATCACG
>JANMJZ010000070.1:0-3781 GCA_031371635.1 Sphingomonadales bacterium
GACACGACGATGATTGTACCGACCGAGGCAAATTTTTCGAGCGCCCGAACAGTTGTCGCTGTGTCGCGACTAGCCCAGACCATGCTGCCGAGACCAACAAGCGCGCCAAACCACGCGCCGGCCGCCAGCAGATGGACGACATCCGCGATCAATTGAACGATCCCGGAGGTGCCTTCACCGGCGGCCCCGTGCCCGGTCCACGCCAGCGACCCCAGCGAGATCGCACCGAGCGCCGCGAAAATGGCTGGGCGATGCATAACAACGAGACTGATCGACAGCAGAACGAGCACGCATATCCGCACGCCCCAAGCCGCGCCCATTGGTGTCTCGGACATCATCGCCCAGACCGAGGCACGCTCGACGTCGAAGATGGCAACGCCCGCCATCGAGGCCGTCATCGCGGCAATGGCAAGTGCAGAGAGCGCCAATCCGCCAACAGCAAGCGGCAGTATGACGCGACCACTGGCTGGGCGACTGACCCGGCTGTCTGGCGTGTAGAGCGCGAACAATGGCAGCCCGAACAACAGCATCAGGTCGGCATAGAGCGCGAACCTGATGCCGATGTAGAGCGGGTCGGCCAACTGCTATTTCACGGAGAAAGTAAAACTGCCCTGCATACGGTGCGTGTCCGCACCCGCCGCGTGCCAGCTTACCTGATAGGTGCCAGCCGGAAACGCCCGGCCTGCCGTCAGCGTGAGGGTCTTTCCATCCGCGCTCCAGCTCGGTTTGAGCCCGGAGAGCTTCATCGGCTGATGGTTTGCCATCCCGGGCATCCCGGTCATGACGACATCCGCACCCGAAAAGGCGGGCATGGCCTTTTCGTTGAACGAGATCGAGATGGTAGTCGGCTTCGCCACGACCGCATTGGCCGCGGGGGTCGATGCAACAAGTTTGGTATGGGCTTGCGCGGTTCCGGCGAAGGCGAGACCTGCCAGCACGGGAACAGCGAGCATAGAGCGGAACTTCGACATGATGGTCTCCTGGAACGTTTCAAGCGAGAATACGCACTGCGTCCAGCTACCCCTCAAATATCCATCGAGGCGCGCGGCGCGTTGCCGTCCCTTGTCGTCCGCCGCCACTTGCCGTGCCCACAGCGGCGATTGAGGGATTGGTCCGATCGCCGCGTATGCTAGCTTGACGCGGCAGAGGACGAGCGATGGACATTGACGATACGATCATGCGTTTGGGCGATGCGCCCGTTCCGTTGCAACTCGCAGCCCTCGACGGAGCCGTGCTTGCCAAGATCGCTGCTCAACGCGCTGACGACCTGCGCCGACCGCTCGCGTTCGCGAGCCTGCTGGCACTGGTCGTGGGCGTCGCCGGTGCAGGACTGCCCAGCCAACCAGCCGCAGCGCACAACACGCTCACGCCTTTTGGCGCGTCATCGCCGCTGACGCCTTCGACGCTACTGGGTGATACGCCTTGATGAATATCCGTCGGACGGTCGTCATTGCGGTCATCGCGTTTGTCGCGGCAATCGCCGGGGTGTTTCTCGGGCGGGCTGTGCTTCCGGAGCCCTCGCAAACGGGTGCCGAACTGCACGCCTTGCTCCACGACAAGCTGACGCTCGATGCCGATCAGCATGCCAAGCTCGCCGCGCTCGAAGCGGCGTTCTCGGTGCGGCGCAAGGCACTTGAACTGGAACTACGAGCTGACAATGCGACGTTGGCAGTGGCTATCGAAGCCGAGCACGGCACTGGCCCGCGTGTCGCCGCCGCAGTCGATGCCTGTCACATGACGATGGGGAAGCTGCAAAAGGCGACGCTCGAACATGTCTTTGCCATGCGGTCGCTATTGAAGCCCGACCAGACGGCCGTGTTCGATCGGGCCGTGGTCAAGGCACTGACCGCCGACGCGCGGTGACGCTCGCGCTTGCTGAAGCGACCGATGGCGAGCTGGCGGCGTTGGCGCGCAGCGGAATACAGGCCGCCTATCGCGCCCTGACCGAACGGCACCGCGACGCGGTCTACCGATTGGTGCGCAGTGCGATCGGCGATGCCGACGAAGCGCTGGACGTCACCCAGGAAACCTTTGTGTCGGCCTTCGGCGCGCTCGATCGCTTCGATCCCGCGCGGCCCTTCCGCGCCTGGCTCGCGCGGATCGCGCTCAACAAGGCGCGCGATTGGGGACGGCGGCGTGCGGTGCGGCGGATGTTCAGCTTCGGGATGGCCGACGACGCTACCCATAATGTTGCGGACGATGCGGTCGGTGCCGAACGCACCGCCGAGGACCGGCAAGCGCTCGCGCAGGTTGCAGCAGCAATCGCAGACTTGCCTGTGCGTCTGAAGGAAGCGTTGTTGCTCAGGACGATCGAGGGCATGTCGCAAGCCGAGGTTGCTGCTACCCTTGGTGTCAGCGAGAAGACCGTCGAGACCCGGCTCTATCGCGCGCGGCAGAAATTGAGCGATAAGTTGAGGGAAGACGCGCCGCGCCGCGTATGACCAGCATGGCCAGCAACGAATTCAATCACCTCGACCGACGTTCTCTCCTGCGCGGCAGCGCGCTGGTCGGCGGCACCGCCGCGCTGGCAGCGTGGTTCCCGGCATGGGCGCAGCCCGTGTCGACCGGGATCGTCTCGCCGGTGCCAATGATCAGCGGCCCCGACGTGAGCCTGCGCATTGCGCGGCAGACGATGCAGATCGACGGCAAGCCGTTTCGCGCGATCGGCGTGAACGGCACTGTCCCCGGCCCGCTGATCAGGCTGCGCCAAGGGCAGAAGGTGCGGTTGTCGGTGTCGAACGATCTCGACGTCGATTCCTCGGTTCACTGGCACGGGCTGTTGGTCCCATTCCAGTATGACGGCGTGCCCGGTGTCAGCTTTCCCGGCATCAAGCCACGCTCGAGCTTTCTCTACGAATTTCCCGTCAATCAGGCAGGCACCTATTGGTATCACAGCCATTCCGGATTCCAGGAACAGGAAGGGCTCTACGGGCCGATCGTTATCGATCCGGAAGGCGCGGACCCGATTGCGTCAGACCGCGAGCATGTCATCGTGCTGTCCGATCATAGCCCGTTGTCGCCCGAAGCAATCTTCCGAAACATGAAGGTCAATCCGGGCCACTTCAACATGCAGCGCCAGACGCTCGGTGGGCTGCTGGCGGGGCGCGACCAGCCGCTCAAGGACCGCGTCGACTGGGGCAAGATGCGGATGGACCCGACCGACATCGCCGACGCGAACGGATCGACCTATTCGTTTCTCGTCAACGGCCACGGACCGCGCGACAACTGGACGGCGATGTTCAAGCCCGGCGAGCGCGTTCGCCTGCGCATCATCAACGCCTCGGCAATGACCCTCTTCAACGTCCGCATTCCAGGCCTGCGGATGACAGTCGTACAGGCCGACGGTCTGAATGTGCGCCCCGTAGAGATCGACGAGTTTCAGATCGGCGTTGCCGAAACCTACGACGTCATCGTCACGCCTACCGACGACCGCGCCTACACTTTCGTCGGCGAGGCCACCGACCGCTCGGGCATGGCACGTGCGACCCTCGCGCCACGTGCTGGGATGGTCGCCGAAGTACCACCGCTCCGTAAACGTCCGCTCGCCAACATGACCGACATGGGCATGGGCGACATGAGCGGCATGAACATGTCGGGTGGTTCGATGGCGGGGATGGATCATGCGGCGATGGGGCATGGTGCCGCGACGATGGACATGTCGGCACCCGCTCCAGCGCCAGACGCGGCGATGCCGGAAATGGACATGTCGGGGGCAGCGCCCGCCGCCGGGGCGACGGCGGGCATGGATCACGGCAGCATGAAGATGCGCGACTTTTCGGCC
>JANMJZ010000124.1:0-6258 GCA_031371635.1 Sphingomonadales bacterium
CGACGCAGGCGATGACCTGATGTCGAACCGCTTCGTGCTGGGCGATCATCACTTCACGCTCGCGGTTTATGCCAATTCGATGAAGGCGCTCCGCGACCATATGTCGGTCGCACGCGCGGCGCTGGCGGACACCGGCATGGTCGCCGCGCGCGAAGGGGCTGCGCTTGAAGCCGCATACTGGTCGCAGCTCGTCGGCAATTTCGCATGGCGCGCACGGCCCGCGCCAATCACCTCGCTCAATTTCGCGGCCTTCGCGCCGTTCCATACCTTCCCTGCTGGAATGGCACGAGGCAATCATTGGGGCGATGCGGTGGCGTTGCTCAAAACCAATGCGCGCAGCCCTTATTTCTTCAACTTCCACAAGGGCGATCTCGGGCATACGCTGATTATCGGTCCGTCCGGCGGCGGCAAAACGGTGCTGCTGAACTTCCTGATGGCCCAGGCCGAAAAGACCGGCGCGCGGCAGATATTCATCGACAAGGATCGCGGCGCTCAGATCTTCGTGCAGGCAAGCGGCGGCACCTATCTCGCCCTGCATAACGGCGTCCCTACCGGGTTCTCGCCGCTAAAGGCGCTTACCGACCGCGCCGAAGACAAGAATTTCCTGTCGCTCTTCATCCGTCAGCTCGTTCGCGCCGACGGCAAGCCGATCACGGTGCAAGAGGAACGACTGATCGAAGACGGCATCAATGCCGTGATGAAGCTCCCTGTCGCCGACCGATCACTCAGCGCGCTGCGCTCGATGCTCGGCATGAAGGATTCGAGTGGCGTCGGCGCGCGGCTCGAAAAATGGACGTCGGAAGGATCACTCGGCTGGGTGTTCGATAACCCCCATGACAGCATGACGCTCGATGCCCGGTTCATCGGCTTCGACATGACCGATTTTCTCGACAATGCCGACATTCGCACGCCGGTCATGCTGTATCTGTTCCACCGGATCGACCAGCTCCTCACCGGCGAGCGGATGATTATCTGTATCGACGAATTCTGGAAGGCGCTGGGCGATGACGCCTTTCGGCGCTTCGCTCAGGACGGCCTCAAGACCTATCGCAAACGCAACGCCGTGCTGGTGTTCGCCACGCAATCGCCAGCGGACGCACTCAAGAGCGACATCAGCCATTCGATTCTGGAACAGGTCGCCACCAAGATCATGCTGCCGAATCCTTTCGGCGCGCGGCGTGATTATGTCGAAGGCTTCGCGCTGTCCGAAGCCGAATTCAAACTGGTGCGGGAAGACCTGGCCCCTGAAAGCCACAAGTTTCTGGTGAAGCAAGGCCATGACAGCGTGGTGGTCGAACTCGATCTGAGCGGTCTCGATGACGCGCTGGCCGTGCTGTCCGGCCGCGCCGAAACCACCGCCGTTGCCGACGAAATCATCGCCGAGGTGGGGACCGACCCCGCGCTCTGGCTGCCCCTCTTCCATCAACGGAGGCGTCCAAGCTGAGCTGCAACGAAAGGAAATCCGATGAAGACGATGACCAAGCTACTGAGTGCATCACTGCTGTTGGCAGCGCCCTTGCCCGCATTCGCGCAAGGGATGCCCGTCCATGATAGCGCCAATCTGCTCCAGCAAATCAATGCGGTGCGTCAGGCACTCCAAGTGGTTGCGCAGGGCAAACAGCAAATTGCCGAAGCGCAGAAACTCTATCAGGATTTGAACAAGCTCACCGACATTCCGCGCCTCGCCGCCCAGCTCAAGAGCGACGCGCTGCGCGAACTCGACACAAGCCAAGGCTCGCTGCAAGGCTTTGGCAGCGGCAATCTCGATGTCGTCGGCGCGGGCCGGGCCAAGGCAGATGCGGTCTATCGCGGCCTGCTCGAAAAGCTCGGCCTTGCAGGGTCCGAACAGTCACGGGCTGGGTTCGATCTCGCTGCCCGCAACATCGGTATCACTGCCGGTCTGGCCGATAACATCGGCGCTGCCGTCACATCGCGGACGCAAGGACTCGACCAGCTCCGCACCCGGCTGACGACGGCTGCCACCTCCAAGGAAGTCGGCGATCTGAGCGCACGGCTGCAACTCGAATCCGCCGCCATGCAGAACGACCAGCTCCGCTTGCAGGCCATTGCCTTGCAGCAACAGGCACAGGAACGCGAACGAGCAGCGGCGGGACAGGCGGCGCTTGCCCAAAGGCTCGACGCGGCAAGCCGCTATTACAAGGGCCAATGAGGTTGCGCATCGCAGCCCTCTTGATGGCGCTGCTGGTCGCGGGGTGCGGCAAAGCCGCACCCTCCGCCGACATGCCCGCGCGGACCTGGCAATATTATGTCGCCAACCCGCAGGAAATCGAAGCGATGCAGAAAATCTGCCGCGAATGGTCAGCCGGTAGTGTGCCGGCCGCTGCGGAACCGGCGGTGGTCACGACAAATTGCCGGGCGGCGGCCTTCGCCAAGTCGCAACGCCAGATCGCTCCGTAAGCGACGATAGAGGATCGAGAAGCGGATATGGATTTCACCGATCATGTTTTCACCACGATGTTCGAGGCGCTGAGCAATGCGCTGGCGGCCATCGTTGGCAAATATGCGGCGGTGATCGGCATCGTATCGCCCGCGCTGCGCATCGGCATCGTCATCTATATTTCGTTGCTGGGTTACGCGATCATGCGCGGGGCCGTGCAATACCCTTTCCGCGAATATGCCTATCGCGGCTGCCAGCTCGCTTTCCTCTATTTTGCGGTGACCTCGCTCTATGGCACCCAGATTGGCATGTTCGCGCTGGGGGGCCTCCCCGGCCAGTTCGCAGCGGCGCTTGGCGGGGCGGACGTAGGCGGTCTTGGCGGCTTTTACGACAAGCTGGCTGGCACCGGCTTTGAAACCGCCAACACCATGCGCAAGATCGCCGCCACCTATCAGCAAACTCAAGGCACCCTGCCCGACATTGGCTATGCGGTCTTTTCGGGATTCCTCGTGGTGATGGTCATCGTGGCCACGTTGCTCTGCGCCGCCATCGGCTTTGTCATTAGCGCGTTCGGCCTTTTTGCCCTGGCCCTCCTTTCGGTGGTCGGGCCGCTCTTCGTCGCGGCTCTGCTGTTCGAGTCCACGCGCGGTTATTTCTTCGCCTGGCTGGGAGCCTGCATCAACTATCTGATGCTGATCGTCTTCGCGCTCGTGCTGACGCTGTTTCTGACCCAGACCGGAGAAACGATCATCGCCACCATTTCGGAGAATGACGAGATCGGCATGGCCGCGATTAAGGCCTTGGCCTTTTACGCGCTCGGCTTCTTCTTTTTCCTGCAAATCCCGATGCTCGCCGCCTCGCTGGGCGGCGGTGGCCCTGCCCTTGCCAACCAGTTTGCATCGGCAATCGCTGCGGCAGGCGGGTTCGTCGTCGGGCGCGGTGCAAGTGGTGCGCAGGCGACCAGCCGCGCCATCGAACGCGGTTTCGCGCGCGGCATCGCGCGGATGAGAACATCGGGTTCAGTCAGCCGTGGGGCAGTGTGAGGAGGTAGCGTATGGTCAAGCAAGTCATGGGCCTCTTGATGGCGGCGGCGATCGTCATGCCCGCCAGCACGATCACCGCCGCACCAAAGTCGCCCAAGCTGGCCCGGTGCGATGGGCACCATCGCCGCACGGCCAACCCATACGGCTCGATATTGCCAACGGTCGATCCGCAGACCGGCGCATCAACGCCCGCTGGTAAGACCCAGGGAAACGCCGGTGTGGACGTATTTCCCGGAAATCCTCCGGCACCACCTAAGCCCTCGAAGCCTGCCGGAAATGAGGACAAGACCGGGGCGCAAGTGCCACCGATCAGTTCAGCGCATCCCCAGCGCGCCTATGAGAGCTGCTGAGCGATGGCGGGCGGCGTCACTGACGAGCAGGATCTCAAAGCCTATTTTGCTGAAGCCGCGAGCTGGGATCACGACCGCTTGCTTGCCGCCAACCGCTCGAAGCGGCTGGCGTGGATCGTTGCCGGGGTGGCGAGCGGGCTTGCCATGACCGGCGTTGCAGCGGTTGCGATGCTGACTCCGCTCAAGACCGTCGCGCCCTACGTCATCTCGGTAGATAAGGCGACCGGCGCAAGCGAGATTACCGCATCCATGTCAGGCAACAGGGCGATCACCTATGATGAGGCGGTCGCCAAATACTTCCTCGCCGATTACGTCCGCAACCGCGAAGGTTGGATTCCTCAGGCGCGCAAGGAGTTCTTCGAGGGCGTGCTGGCAATGTCGTCGCGCGACGAACAGGCGCGGTGGACGGCCTTTTACAGCAAGGACAATCCCAAGTCGCCGCAAAGCGTTTTCACCGATCTCGATACGGTGTTCATTGCGATCAAATCCGTGACCTTGGTTTCAAAAAACGTCGCACAAATCCGCTTCACCAAGACGCTCCAGCACGGTTCGATCTCGACCGACACCCCGGCCATTGCAACCGTGACTTACGACACTACGGACACGCCGACGACCGAACAGCACCGGTTCAAAAACCCGCTGGGGCTGTAAGTGCAAACCTCCCGCGCCGATCTGGAGGTGACGCAATGAAACCAGCACGCCGCATTGCGGCGATCGCCATGATGATCGCCGCCAGCCCTGCACTCGCCAACGAGACACCCCACCCGACATCACAAGACAGCCGCATCCGCGAAGTCATTTATAGCGAAAGCCAGGTTTTCCGCATCGTCGGCGTGTTCCGGTCAGCAACACAGATCGTCTTTTCAGCGAGCGAGCGCGTCGAGCATGTGGCGCTTGGCGATACCGTATCGTGGGAAGTCGCCCCGGCCGAAAATTCGCTGTTCATCAAGCCGCGCGAACTGGCGGGATCGACCAATCTGATCGTGATGACCCGATCAGCTGCGGGCATTCGCACCTATACATTCGAGCTGACCGCACGGCGCGGCGGTATCGGCGCGCGGAATGCCGATACCTTCTTCAAGGTCGCCTTCCGCTATCCGCGCGAAGAGGCCGCAGCCGCACAGGCCGCCGCTACCCAGGCAGCCTATTCGAAGAGCGTCGCGCTTCAATCGGGCGCGATCCGCTCGGCGCTCGATCTGGGCGTTCTCGAAGGCAGGCGGAAGCTCAAATATACCGTGCAGGGATCATCGGCGATCCAGCCATCCGAAATCACCGATAACGGTCAGTTCACCGCGCTACGGTTCCCGAACCAGCGCGAGCTTCCGGCCTTCTTTGCCGTCAATCCCGATGGCAGCGAGAGCATTGTTCCCTTCGATGTCCGCGACGAGTTTGTCGTGATCCACGGCGTGTTTGGCCAGCTCCGCTTGCGGCGCGGTAAAGAGGTGCTGTGCGTCTTCAATGAGTCACCAGATTTCTATGGCCGCGACCCCAAGACCGGCACGGCGTCAAGCGTCGTGGAGCGAACAACCAGTCAGGGCAATGGGGAGCCGAAGTGATGGCCGACGCAGTTCGCCCAGACCGTGTAACGGTCGATCAGACGCCCGATCCCGACGAGATTGACCGCACCCCCGCAACCGAACGCGGCAGCAAAATGCCGTCGATGCCCGGCACCACAATGGACCCGAAGAAGATGATCGGTCTTGCCGCCGCCGCAGGCGCAGTCATGTTCACAGTGCTGGCACTGGGAACCGGATTGACCGGCAACACGGCCTTGCCACCTGTCAAACCCAAGCCCGCACTCGAAGCCGCGCAATACGATCCGGCTACCGTCATAGCGCCAACGCTCGCTGGCGCGGCAACCGATCCTAACGCGCCTATCCCGTTGAACGGTCGGCAAGTCCCCGCCATCGGTCAGCAAGCATCGATGCAAAATGGGCCGCCGCAAGGCCCTACAGGTAAACAGCGCCAGCAATCCCCGGCAGAGGTGTTGCGCGAAGCCGCGCGCCGGTCATCGCTGATTGCCTATGGCGGCGAGCGCGAAAACGGCATCACCAGCACACGTTTTGGCGATGCGGGAGGCGCAATCAGCTCGGTCGATGCAGCGGCGCGGCAACCCACCAATCTCGACACGCTCCGGCGCGCATCGGTCATCGGACAGGCTCAGGCCCGCACGCTGCCTGACCGCAATTTCCTGATTACGGCCGGGAGCTTCATCCCCTGCGTGCTGCAAACCGCGATGGATTCCAGCCAGCCCGGCTATGTGAGCTGCATCCTCCCGCGCAGTGTCTATTCGGACAATGGCCGGGTCGTGCTGATGGAAAAAGGTACCAAGATATTCGGCGAATACCAAGGCGGCCTCAATCGCGGGCAATACCGGCTGTTCGTCTTGTGGACGCGCGCCGTCACGCCGCGCGGGATCGCGATTGATGTCGGATCGCCCGCAACCGATGCGCTCGGACGCGGCGGC
>JANMJZ010000141.1:0-27032 GCA_031371635.1 Sphingomonadales bacterium
CGCCGCCGTGCTCGGTAAGGCGCTGGGGCTGTTGCGCGAGGGCAAACCCGCCCGGCTGACCGACATCGGCGATGCCGACGAGGCGCGGCACTTCGCACAAGCGCAGCTGCTGACGTCGAAGCCAGTCCTTTACGTCTGCAACGTCGAGGAGAGCGCGGCGGCCGAGGGCAATGCGCTGTCGGCGCGCGTGTTCGACATGGCAAAGTCGGTCGGCGCGCAGGCGGTGGTCGTCTCCGCCGCGATCGAGGCCGAAATCGCGACGATGCCGCCCGAGGACCGCGCCGAGTTCCTGTCCGACCTGGGGCTGACCGAGACCGGACTCGCGCGCGTGATCCGCGCCGGGTACGAGTTGCTCGACCTGATAACGTTCTTCACCTGCGGGCCGAAGGAAGCGCGGGCGTGGACGGTGCACAAGGGGGCGACGGCGCCCAATGCGGCAGGCGCGATCCACAGCGATTTCGAGCGTGGCTTCATCCGGGCCGAGACGATCGCGTACGACGATTATATCGCCTGCGGCGGCGAAAGCGGCGCGCGCGAGGCAGGCAAGCTGCGGTCCGAAGGCAAGGAGTATGTCGTTCACGACGGCGACGTGCTGCTGTTCCGGTTCAACGTCTGACACGCGGCTGACGCAATTGGGGCGGAGAGCGGACGGATGACCAGATTCGTCATCGTCCTGCTCGCCCTGTTCGCGTCGCCGCTAGCCGCCCAGACGGTCGAGCGGCCCGTGACGATCCTGATCTCCATCGACGGGTTCCGCGCCGATTATCTGGACCGCGCCGCCGCGCCCCGGCTGAAGGCGCTGGCCGACGGTGGTGCGCGCGCGACGATGCACCCGTCGTTTCCGAGCGTGACCTTCCCAAATCACTGGACTTTGGTCACGGGCCTGCGCCCCGACCGCAACGGCATCGTCGCCAATACGATGGAAGACGCAGGCAAGCCCGGCGTGACCTTCACCATGGCCAATAACGACCCCTTCTGGTGGAGCCAGTCCGAACCCCTGTGGATCACCGCAGAGAAAGCGGGAGTGCGCACCGCCACCATGTTCTGGCCGGGGAGCAACGTCGATTTCGGCGGCGTGCGCCCACATGACTGGTGGCTTTATGCCAAGGAGAACACCGAGGCGCAGCGCGTCGATGCGGTGATCGACTGGATGCGACGACCCGCGGCGACCCGGCCCCAGTTCGTGACGCTTTATTTCGACAGCGTGGATACGATCGGGCACAAATTCGGCCCCGACGCCGACAAGACGAACGACGCGATCCGCGCGGTCGATGCGCAGATCGGGCGACTCGTCGACGGCCTCGCAGCACTTGACCTGCGCGCCAATTATGTGGTCGTCGCAGACCACGGGATGGCAGCGACGTCGCCCGATCGCGTCATACGGCTTTGGGAAGTGGCCAGGCCGAAGGATTTCCGGGCGGTAACGGGCGGACCGGTCGCAGGGATCGAATCCGCGACAGGCCGAGACGCCCGGCTAGCCAAAGCGTTGCTTAAGCCCCACCCGCACATGCAATGCGCGCGCAAGGGCGACCTGCCCCCCGCTCTCCACTATGGACAGAATGCCCGCGTGCCCGCCTTTGTCTGTGTGGCGGAAATCGGCTGGTATATCCTGGGGGCACCACCGCCCGCCGACCGGCCGTTCGAAGGGGGCGGTGCCCATGGCTATGACCCCGCCAACCGCGAGATGGATGCCCTGTTTGTCGCGAACGGACCCGCGTTCAGTCGCGGCTCCGCCCTGCCCGCTTTCGACAACGTCGATATTTATCCGTTGGTCGCAGGTTTGATCGGAGTGACGCCCCGTCCCTCCGACGGCAGCGCCGCCGTGTTCGCCCCGGCCTTGACCAGCGCCCGATAGCCGCCACAAGGGGCACCATGCTGTATTTCGAAGACTTGGTCATCGGCACTAAATCCTCGTTCGGCCGCTATGAAGTCACGCGCGAGGAAGTGCTGGATTTTGCGCGCAAATATGATCCGCAGCCGTTTCATCTGTCGGACGAGGAAGCGGCGAAAACCCATTTCGGGCGCATCGCGGCAAGCGGGTGGCACACCTGTTCGATGATGATGCGCATGCTCGTCGATAACATGTCCGAAGTGCAGCAGGCCGGGCTCGGCTCGCCGGGACAGAACGAGTTGCGCTGGCTGAAGCCGGTGTACCCCGGAGACGTGCTGCGCGTCGAAACCGAAGTGCTGGAAAAGACGCCGTCGAGGAGCAAGCCGGACATCGGATCCTTCCTGTCGCGCGCGACGGTTTTCAACCAGCACGACGAGCTGGTCATGACCACGGTTGCGATCGGCCTGATCCGAAGGCGGCCGGCCTAACAGGCCTTCGGAAACTTCCCGCCATTGGCGGCTTCAGGCCCGCGCCCCATCGTCCAATTCGATTGGAACCGTACCATCGGGTTGGGCGCGCACCAGATTTCCCCCGATTCGTCGAGCGCCGTCACCCAGATCAGGTTGTGTTCCTGACCATAATCGATGACGCCAATGGCATAGCCCTTCCCCTTGTCGAGGACGGTTAAGGGAAGCGGCGGGTTGAGCTGGGTGAAGGACATCGCCTTCGCAAACGGCAAAGCCAGGTTCTGGTTCCGTTCAGTGTCCGCTGAACGCCATCAGGCAGTCGACCGGCACGCCCTCGGCCCGCAGCCTTTCGGCGCCGCCCAGATCGGGAAGGTCGATCGCAAATAGTGCGCCGACGACTTCGGCGCCGACGTCGCGCAACAGTTTCACGCACGCCATGGCCGTGCCGCCGGTCGCGATGAGATCATCGACGATAAGCGCGCGGTGGCCCGGCAAGACCGCCCCGACGTGCAGTTCCAGGCGATCAGTCCCATATTCCAGGTCATAGTCCACCCCGAGCGTTGCGCCAGGCAGCTTTCCCTGCTTGCGGGCGGGGATCACGCCTGCCCCGAGCGCAACGGCAACCGGCGCACCGAACAGAAAACCGCGCGCGTCGATGGCAATGATGCGGTCGGGGCCGAGCGGCCGTGCCATGGCGGCGAGCGCCTCGATCGACGCCGCAAATCCAGCACCATCGGCCAGCAGGGTCGAGATGTCGCGGAACTGGATCCCCGGCTTTGGAAAGTCGGGGATCGTCCGGACGAGCGCTTTCAGCTCGTCCCTAGTCATCGGCGGCACCCGCACCCGACGCCGTCACGCGGCGACGGGCTTCTTCGGCTTTTTGTCAGCCCAGATGTTGCGATAGGCGAGGTAGGCCAGGCCCGTGAACACGAGCAGATAGGCTAGCGCAGCCCAACCAACCGAATGACGAGTGGGCAGGTTTGGCTCGGCGGCCCACATCAGAAAGGCAGTGATATCCTTTGCCATCTGCTTCTGCGTGTTAGGCGTACCGTCCGAATAGGTAACCTGACCGTCGGCAAGGGGCGGTGCCATGGCGAGGTTCAGGTTCGGGAAATACGGGTTGTAGTGCAGCCCGTCCGGCGTTTTGACGTCGGGGAACTTGGCCACGAGCGCCGCCGGCTGCTCTTCATAGCCCGTGAGCAACGAATAGATGTAGTGCGGGCCAGCGTGACGCGCCTTGGCAATCAGTGACTGGTCCGGCGGCAGCGCATTGTTGTTGGCGGCACGGGCCGCCGTCTCGTTGGGATAGGGCGACGGAAATTTGTCGGCCGGCATAGCCTTGCGCGTCGTCGCTTCACCCGTGTCGGGGTTGATCGATGGCACTTCCACGACCCAGTTCTTGGCGATCGCCTTCACTTCAGCCTTGGTGAAGCCGATCTCTTCCAGGTCGCGGAAAGCGACCTGGTTGAGCGAGTGGCAGGCCGAGCAGACTTCCTTGTAGACCTGGAAGCCACGCTGCAGCTGGCGGTTGTCGTATTTCCCACCCGGCCCCTCGAACGACCAGGAGACATTCTCCTTCGGGTGCTTGGGCAGCTCGAACGTGTTGAGCACCGTCGGTTTCCCGATTTCGGGAACATAGGCGATCACGCCCCACACGAGTGACCAGAGCAGGACAAGGACGAGGCCGGCACCGGCCAGCATTCCGATCGGACGAACCATGATAAACCCCTATTCGGCCGGCTGGAGCTGCGGCGCGGCGCCGGAAGCTGGCGTGACGCCATATTTGCCGAGCACGGCTTCGGTGATCGAATTCGGCAGCGGCAGCGGCCGTTCGATCATCGAGATGATCGGCAAGATGACGAGGAAGTGCGCGAAGTAATAGGCCGACGCGAGCTGCGAGATGATCACATAGGGCTCTTCGGCAGGCGCGCCACCGCAATAGCCCAGGATGAGCACGGCTGGCAGCAGGCCGAAGATCGTGAACTTCTTGAACAGCGGGCGGTAGTTGCCCGAGCGCACCGGCGACGGATCGAGCCAGGGCAGGAAGAACAGCAGCAGGATCGAGCTGAACATCGCGAGCACGCCCCACAGCTTTGCCGGCAGGATGAAGTCGACGGTGAAAGCGCGCAGAATCGCGTAGAAGGGCCAGAAATACCATTCGGGAACGATGTGCGCCGGGGTGCTCATCGGGTTCGCCGCGATATAGTTGTCGGGGTGACCGAGGTAATTCGGCGCAAAGAACATGAGCGCCGCAAAGGCGATCAGGAAGACGCCGAGCCCGAAACCGTCCTTCGCCGTGTAATACGGGTGAAACGGCACCGTGTCCTGCTCGTCCTTCACGCTCACGCCTGTTGGGTTCGACGACCCCGGGATGTGCAGCGCCCAGATGTGCAGGATGATGACGCCCGCGATCACGAACGGCAGCAGATAGTGCAGCGAGAAGAAGCGGTTGAGCGTGTTGTAGTCCGGAGCCGGACCGCCGAGCAGCCAGGTCTGGATCGTCGGCCCCACGAAGGGAATTGCCGAGAACAGGCCGGTGATGACCTTGGCACCCCAGAAGCTCATCTGGCCCCAGGGAAGCACATAGCCCATGAAGGCGGTCGCCATCATCAGCAGGAAGATGACCACGCCAAGCAGCCAGATGACCTCACGCGGGGGCTTGTACGATCCGAAATACAGGCCGCGGGCAATGTGGATGTAGACCACGATGAAGAACATCGACGCGCCGTTGGCATGGGCATAACGGAAGAACCATCCGCCGTTCACGTCGCGCATGATGTGCTCGACCGAATTGAACGCCCCGCCGATATCGGCGTGATAGTGCATGGCCAGAATGATGCCGGTGACGATCTGGATGGCCAGAGCCGCCCCGGCGAGGACGCCGAAGTTCCAGAAATAGTTGAGGTTGCGCGGCACGGGATAGCCCGCGCCGACAGCGTTATAGACGAAGCGCGGCAGCGGCAGCTTTTCGTCGAGGTAGCGCATCAGAGGATTCTTCGGCGCGTAATGCTTTGCCCAGGGATAGCTCATGCCTTGGCTCCCACTTCCACGAGGGTGTCTGAACGGAACACATAGTCGGGTACCGGCAGATTCTTCGGCGCGGGACCCTTGCGGATACGCGCGGCGGTGTCGTAGCTCGAGCCGTGGCACGGGCAGAAATAGCCGCCGAACTCGCCCTTGATCTCGCCCTGACCGGCACCCAGCGGAATGCAGCCGAGGTGGGTGCAATTACCCGAGGTGATCAGCCATTCTTCCTTGCCGGGCTTGGTACGTTCGGCCAGCGTCTGCGGATCGCGCAGCGACGACAGCGGCACCGCATTTGCGGCCGCGATCTCGGCACCCGTCAGGCGGCGAACAAACAGCGCCTGTTTCTGGAAAATCGTCTTGATCGCCTGGCCGGATTCGATCTTCGAGATGTCCACCTCGGTCGTTGCCAGCGCCAGCACGTCGGCCGACGGGTTCATCTGGTTGATCGCAACGCCAAGGATCGGCACGATACCGACACCTGCAAAGGCAACGGCAGCAATGTTGATCACATCGCGGCGACGCACTTCGGGCTCTGCCGCGATCGTCGCGTCGGCTTCAGCTATAGCCTGTCCGGCCATGTTTCCTGTTCTCCAAAAACGGTCTGCGCCACGGCACCATAGCCGGATGCGCAACAGCAACCGCACTTGATGGCGCGCCTGATAGCGTTTCGCGTGCACCTTGCAAATGCGAAAATGGCAGGCTTGTTACGGTTACGCCCTGCCCCTACGGCATTATAGATGCGACTTGCCTGCTACCAGCCCGAAATTGCCGGAAACATGGGAGCGCTGTTGCGGCTGGCGGCCTGTTACGGCGTTGCCGTCGATGTGGTCGAACCCTGTGGATTCGTCTGGTCGGATGCCAAGATGCGGCGCGCAGCCATGGACTATGCCGCGCATGTTTCCACAACGCGCCATGCCGACTGGAACGCATTCCGCGCGGCGGTCCCTGCCCGCGTCATCCTGCTGACGACGAAGGCGGCGCAGCGCGTCCATGATTTCGGCTTCCTTGCCAGCGACACACTGTTGCTCGGAAGCGAGAGCGCCGGCGTGCCTATCGAGGTCGCGCAAAGTTGCGATGCCATGGTGCGCATACCGATTTCGCACGTGGTCCGCTCGTTCAACCTTGCAGTTGCAGCCGCCATCGCCCTATCCGAGGCGCTCAGACAAACGGGGGGACTGCCGGAATGATCGAACTCGACGCCGAACAGCAGCAGGCACGAACCTGGTTCGAATCGCTGCGCGACCGGATTTGTGCCGAATTCGAAAGCATCGAGCGCGAGGCGGCAAGCGATGCGGCCTTCGACTACACCCCCTGGTATCGCGACGACGACAGCACCGGCGCGAGCGGCGGCGGCGTGCGCGGCGTCATGAAGGGCAAGGTCTTCGAAAAGGTCGGCGTCAACGTGTCGACTGTGGGCGGCGCCTTTGCCCCCGAATTCGCGCCGTCGATCCATGGCGCGGGCGAGAATCCGAACTTCTTCGCAACGGGGATCAGTCTGGTCGCGCACATGGCAAACCCCCATGTTCCCGCGGTTCACATGAACACGCGATTCCTCGTCACGACGAAGCGCTGGTTCGGCGGCGGTGCGGACCTGAACCCCGCATTGCCGAAGGACGAGGACACGGCGGATTTTCACGCGGCGATGGAGCGCGCCTGCGCGGCCAGCCCGGCCGGGGACTATCCGCGCTACAAGAAGTGGGCGGACGATTATTTCTGGCTGCCGCACCGCAAGGTACATCGTGGCGTTGGCGGTATTTTCTACGATCACCTCGAGGGCGATTTCGCGACTAATTTCGCGCTGACCCGCGCGGTGGGCCAGGCCTTCCTCGACTCCTATCCCATGATCGTGAGGCGGCGCATGGCGACTCCGTTCACCCAGGACGAGGAAGCGGCACTGCTCGAATGGCGCGGGCGCTATGCCGAGTTCAACCTCGTCTATGACCGCGGCACGTCGTTCGGCCTGAAGACGGGGGGCAACATCGACGCGATCCTGATGAGCCTGCCGCCCCGCGCCACGTGGAGCTGACCGTGCGATCGATGCCGTGGGGCTGACCGCCGTTCCCGGCGACCAGTGCGCGGCCATCGTGACGCATCTGGAGATGACCACGCGCCCGCGGCCCCGCCCGGTTGCACCGTCGCCGCTGCGGCTGGTCCACTGGCCCCGGCCGGAACTGGCGAAATACCGGGCGCTGTTCAGCCGTGTGGGCACCCCCTGGCTGTGGTTCTCGCGCGCGGTAATGTCCGACGCGGCGGTCACGGGAATCATCGGCGACCCGGCGGTGGAGGTGTTCGCGGTCACCGACCCGCACGGGGTGGAGGTCGGCATCCTCGAACTCGATTTCCGCAGGCTGCCCGATTGCGAGATCGGCTATTTCGGGCTGGTGCCCGAGCTCAGCGGCAAGGGGCACGGGCGCTGGCTGATGGGGGAAGCGCTGTCGCGCGCCTGGCGAAAGGACGTGACCCGGGTCTGGCTGCACACCTGCACCCTGGATCACCCATCGGCGCTGAATTTTTACCAGGCGCAGGGATTTGTGGCTTTCAAGCGCGAGGTCGAGACGTTTCCCGATCCGCGTCTGGGCGGTCACCTTCCCCGGGGCGCCGCCCCGCAGGTGCCGCTGCTCAGCTGAAGATATTCTTCAACGGCGCCGTGCCACCGCGCAACTGACGGTAGATGGCAGCAACCAGCACCGCGATCAGCACGGCAAGCGCGCCGCCGCCAAGGGCGTCGGCAAATGCCCGGGCGACGACCCGTGAGCCGGTCGGCAGCAAGAGGCCGGCGACGACCGCGAGCACCGACGACGCAGCGGAAACGGCGATCCAGGCGACGATGCCGACAAGCATCGCGAGCCCGGCGATGCGCCAGCCCAGTCCTTTGGTGTAGGTCCACCCCTGCCGGATCGCCTCGACCGGATTGCCGACGCCTTCCGCGACCATGACCGGCCCGGCGATGCTGAGGCGTCCCAGCAGGTAGATCCCGGGCACGAGAAACAGGAAAAGTCCGATGACGACGGCAAAATTGGTGATGATCGTCAGCACGAAATAGACCGGGAGGAGCCGTGCGGAGCTGCCCAGCGCGTCGCCCACGGTCGGGCGATCGCGGTCGAGCAGCAGCGTCAGGATCGCGGCCTGGCCGAAGGTGCCGATGATGTTGACCAGCAAGAGAAGGGGCAGGTTGGCGCGGTAATAATCGACCAGAAAGCGCATGCCGTCGCTGCCGTCGCCCCCACTCGGCGGGGCCGGCATCGGTGCGTACATGCCGAGGGCAAGCGAAGGCAGGAACACGAAAACACCGGCAAGCGTCGCCAGCAGCGCAGCATTTGTGCGAATCATCGCGACCACGTCGGCCCAGACACGATCATAGGAAAAACTCATGGTCTCGTGCGCTCCGTCTCTGCTTTGACCGCCGCTAGGCAATCGGTGCATGGCGCACAAGTGACACTTGTTTCAGATATCGACTGGATCGTGGCCGAGGCGCCCGTGCCTTACCCCGAGGCCCTGGCGTGGATGGAGGCTCGCGCGGGCGCCGTTGCGGCGGGCGAAGCGCGGGAGGCCGTGTGGCTGGTCGAACACCCCCCGCTCTACACGTCCGGGACGAGCGCCGACCCGGCCGAGCTGCTCGATTCGCTCTTTCCCGTGTTCGCGGCAGGGCGCGGCGGGCGCTATACCTACCACGGCCCGGGCCAGAGGATCGGCTATCTGATCCTCGACATCGGCAAGCGCGGGCGGGATGTGCGCTGTTTCGTCCATGCAGTCGAAGGCTGGGTCATAGCCGCCCTCGGCCGCCTTGGCGTGACGGCATGGCGCGCGCCTGGGCGCATCGGCATCTGGACGGACGACGCCGGGCAGGAGGCCAAGGTTGGCGCGATCGGCATCAGGGTCAGGCGGTGGATATCGCTTCACGGATTTTCGGTTAACATCGATCCGGACCTGTCTCATTTCAGCGGGATAGTGCCCTGCGGCCTGCCCGATTTTGCCGTAACGAGCCTTGCGAAATTGCAGCTTGCCGCAAAAATGACTGATTTCGACGCGGCATTAATGGCAGAATTTCAAGGATTTCTGGCGTCTCTGCCGCGATTGCCGGAAAATTGACACAATTCGCTTGAGCGCCTGAAGAAGAAAAGCTAAAGCCCACCACGATTTGGGTATTAGGGCAAAGCCAGTCCAAGTCCGCCATTTCCTAGGGAGCACTAATATGCGCAAGATTGCTACTATTTCGATGATCGCCGCCGCCGCGTTCGCTGTTGCCGCCTGCAGCAAGACCGAGTCGACCAACACGACCGAAGTCAACGCCACGGACATGAACGCCATGAACGTTGTCGAAGGCACGACCAACGACACGATGACCAACGCCGACGGCGCGATGGCTTCGAACGCCACGGAAACGAACGCCATGGAGTCGAACGCCATGGAGTCGAACGCCACGACGACGAACGCCACGAACGCGATGTAATTTCGCGCTTTCGAGCGATTTTTTCGGGAAGGGCCGTCCGGGCAACCGGGCGGCCCTTTCTTTTGGGGCTGGCACGAACCACCGGACGATGGATGGCTGTTCATCGCACGGCAATTTGGTTTACGCGCAAAGGGTTCCGTTCGGCTATGTTGCCACCTAGAGAGTGGCGCGAGACAGACGAGAGGTTTTGTACATGCGTTTGCCGACTTTTTTAGGCCTGTTGTTTGCCCCGTTAGCGGCACTTGCGCCCCTGCCCGCCGCCGCCCAGATTTTCTGGCAGTCACCCCCGGTATCAGGGCCGCCGCTGATGCCTGGCGAAATCGCGATGGGTGTTCCCCTTGCCGGGGCGACGGTTGCCGAGGAGCGGGCAAACTGGGCGTGGCAGATGCGTGCCGGCCTCAATGTTGCCAAGCTGCAGTGCAAGTTCGACCCGACATTGCTGACAGCCGACAGCTATGACGGCGTCTATATCAACCATGCAGTCGAACTCGCCCAGGCGTATGACACGCTGCGGAAGTACTTCCTGCGCACGAACAAGGCGCCAAAAGCGGCGCAAAGCGCGCTCGATAAGTATGGCACGAAGACGTACAGCGCCTTTTCCACGGTCGCCAGCCAGTACGGTTTTTGCCAGGCCGCCTCGCGGGTCGGCAAAAAGGCGCTGTTCACGCCGCGCGGCGCTTTCACGATCTTTACCGTCGAGCGCCTGCGCGAGTTGCGTAACAGCCTGGCCCCTGCCGGCGAGCAGTTTTTCCGTCGCACCCGCCTCGACATACCTGCCGTAAATTTTGCGCCCGAATGCTGGGACCGCAAGGGGCGTTACATCGACAAGTGCGGCCTGGTTTACTAGCGCAAGCCCAGCATCTTGTGCGCCTGTGTCGTCAGCCGCCACCTGGGACGTTGCATGACGAACTGGATGGCAGCGTCGCAGGCGGCAGCGGCCTCTGCGCAGTCCATCGGCTGGATGAGGAAATGATCAAAGCTCCATGATTCCATGGCCTCCAAGTCGCTGGTCGGCTGGGGCCAGACAAGCTTGAGTTCGTTACCGCTGCGCTGAACCACTTCGCTGCCGGCCTTGGGACTGACGCACAGCCAGTCGATCCCGGGGTGCGCAGCGAGGGTGCCGTTGCTTTCCACCCCGATTTCAAAGCCCTGCGCATGCAGGGCTTCGACAAGGGCATCGTCGATCTGGAGCATCGGCTCGCCCCCGGTCAGAACGACATAGCGGAGCCGTTCCCCCTCACCCCAATAGCCAGCAGCCGCGTTGGCAAGCGACGCGGCATCAGCAAAACGGCCCCCACCTGCTCCGTCCACGCCCACGAAATCGGTATCGCAAAAGCGGCAGACCGCCGTCGCGCGATCCTCTTCGCGCCCGCTCCACAGATTGCAGCCCGCGAAACGCACGAAAACGGCCCGGCGACCAGCGTGCACACCTTCGCCTTGCAGGGTCAGGAACATTTCCTTGACGGCGTAGCTCACCGGGCCGGGTTCGTCAGCGCGGGGTCGGACAGGCCCGCCTCGGCAAACCCCTTCGCCCGCAGACGGCAGCTGTCGCACACCCCACAGGGCGTCCCCTGCGGCGTGGGATCATAGCACGACCATGTAGCGCCTGCGTCAAGGCCCAGATCGACTGCCGCGCGGGCGATGTCGGCCTTGCTCATCAGCGCAAGCGGCGCATGCACCTTCAGCGTGGCCCCTTCGACGCCCGCGCGGGTGGCCGTGCGTGCCATGGCCTCGAACGCAGCGATGAATTCCGGACGGCAATCCGGATAGCCCGAATAGTCGAGCGCGTTGATGCCGATGACGAGATCGTTCGATCCAGCGGCTTCCGCCCAGCCCAGCGCGACGGACAGAAAAATGGTATTGCGCGCAGGGACATAAGTGACGGGAATACCGGGCTCCACGCCGCCTCCCGGCACGGCAATGGCAGCATCGGTCAGCGCAGAACCGCCGAATCGCGTGAGATCCAGCGGCAGCACGACATGGCGTTCGGCCCCCAACATCGTTGCGACGCGGCCCGCCGCCTCGAGTTCGATCCTGTGGCGCTGGTTATAGTCGATCGTCAGGGCGAACAGGCGATAGCCGGCCGCGCGTGCCATGCCGGCCGCGACCATCGAGTCGAGGCCGCCGGACACCAGCGCAACGGCAATGGCATTGGGGGAAGCGGGGGGCAGAATCATGACGCGCCCGCTAGGACGCACGTCGCCGGTCCGCAAGCACGACAAAAAAAGGGCGGTTCCGGAGAACCGCCCAGATACGGCCTTGCGGCCCACTAGGGAGGAAAAATGCGTGTCGGAACCCCGATGCGCAGCTTCTCCATACGATCCAGATGGTTAACGGCTGGATAACGATGTTGCCGTAGTTCAACGCATCGACAGCGAGGGACAGTCGCCGGTTCGCCGCGCCTCTATAGCAAGGTCGAAAGGCGCACCCCCGACGACGCCCTGCGTCTCGATCTGCGCCAGGCGTGGCGTTTCGACGCGGATCGTCGTCAGGCCATTACCGGCCCCGGAGCAGCTATAGCTGACGACGGCATGCCGTGCATCGTTCGCCACGACGAAGCGGTTGCACGAACCGGTCGGCTGGCGAATCTGGAGCAGAACCTTTGGATCGCCAATGCAGATCGCGCGCGTCTCAAAATCGGCGTCGTGCGAGCTGAGCATCCATCGGCCGGGCTGAAGTTGCTGGAGTGCAATCAGCGGTGGCGCGTCAGCAGCCGTGGCGACAAGGCCGAAAAACGGCAGCAGCAAGAAACGTATGGCCATGGTCCACAATCACCCCAGAAGGGCAGCGCACGCGCCCCCGCCCCGACACCAGCTATTTTGCGACCGGCACCGCACATAATCGATTCATAGGCGGAATGTTAGGGGGAAGTAACGATCTCGCGTGCCGCAATGGGAAATACGCGCGAGCAGAAGGCGCAGTCCACTCCGATCGTCCCGCGCGCATCCGCCATTGCAAGCCGCTCATCCTCGGGAAACTGGGCCAGCACGCTGCGGATATGCGCCAGGTCGCACCGGCACCCCTTGGCCAGCGACGCGCCGCCGAGCAGCAGCACCTCGTCCTCTTCATTGAACAGGCGCCAGACAATCGTTTCCAGCGGCAGCGCGCGGTCGAGCAGCTCATCAGGGCCGAGCGTGCTGCCCATGATGGCGACATGCTCCCACTCGGGATGATCGAGGCGGGTGTGGATGCGATCCCGTCCCTCTTCGCCTTCGGGCAGATGCTGGAGCAGCAGGCCGCCGGCCTTGCAACCATCCTCGTCCCGCCCGACGGCAATCCGGACGAGGCTGGGGATTTGCTCCGACTGCGCGAAATAGCTTTGCGCCGCGTCCGCGAGCGAGCCACCTTCGAGCGGGACGACGCCCTGATAGCGCTCGCCGGACACTGCCTGGTCGAAAGTGATGGCAAGATAGCCCTTGCCGAACAGGGCGTAGAGCGAGGGGTCGGTGGGCGCCTCGGCGAGCCGCTCCCCGTCGTGGCGCACGTAACCGCGCAGCTCACCGTCCTTATAGTCGCAGACGAGCAGGTCGACGATACCGGCCTCGGTCTGCGCCTGAAGCGTCATCTGGCCGTCGGTGTTCTTAAGCAGCGCGCCCAGAAGGGCCGTGAGCACCAGCGCCTCGGCAAGGAGCCGTTCGATTGCCGGGGGATAGGCGTGGGCTGCAAGAATGGTGTCGAGCACCGGCCCGAGCCGCGCGACGCGCCCCCGGGCATGCCGGCTGGTGATGGTAAAGCCGAGGGTACGGTCGATGTCGTGGGTCGTCGTCATGGGGTTACAAACTCTGCCGTGCGGGCGAGCCTGTCGAAGCCCCGTCCTAGTCGCCGTCAATGTAGGCATGGTCGGCGCTTCGACAAGCGCAGCGCGACCGGAACGCGTTAGTCCAGCAGGCCGAACGCCCAGAGCAAGACGGACTTTTGCGCGTGGAGGCGGTTCTCGGCCTCGTCCCAGATCGCCGATTGCGGGCCGTCGATGACCTCGGCCGTGACTTCCTCGCCGCGGTGGGCAGGAAGGCAGTGGAGAAAAGTCGATCCCGGCTTTGCGCCTTGCATCAGCCCGCCCCCGACCTGATAGGGCATCATCGCGGCAAGTTTCGCGTCCGCCTGTGTCTGCCCCATCGAAATCCAGGTGTCGGTCACGACCATGTCGGCGTCGGCGACGGCACGCGCGGGGTCGCGTTCGATGGTCACGCGGGAATTGGTACCCGCCAGCCGGGCATTGGCCTCGTCGATCCAGCGCGGATCGGGATCATAGCCTTCGGGGCAGCCGATCGCGACCGAGAATTTCATGAGCCCCGCCGCCTCTACGATGGAATGCAGCACATTGTTGCCGTCACCGAGCCATGCCCATTTCGTGCCAGGAAGCGCCACGCCGCGCTCGATGACGGTCAGCAGGTCCGCCATGATCTGGCAGGGATGCGACGCGTCGGTCAGGCCGTTGATGACAGGAACCGTAGCGTGTTCGGCCATTTCCGCTAGCTTGGCCGGATCGTCGGTGCGGATCATGATCGCGTCGACATAGCGCGACAGGACGCGGGCTGTGTCCGCCACGGTCTCGCCGCGGCCCAGCTGCATCGACCCCGAGTCCATCACGATCGTCGTGCCACCGAGCTGGCGCATCGCCATGTCGAACGATACGCGCGTGCGGGTCGACGATTTTTCGAAGATCATCGCCAGCGTATGTCCCGCGAGCGGGGCGTCGGAGTCGCCCCTGCCCTTCGGCCAGCCCTGCCGCGCTGCCTTTCGGTCGAGCGCGTCGGCCAGCATTGCCGCGATCCCATCGGCCCCCGCCGACGACAGGTCGAGGAAATGGCGGATCATGCCGCGACCGGAACCTCGAAACTGGCGGCGGCAGCCGAAAGCTTTTCGACGAACTCGGCGATGTGCGATTCTTCGATGTTCAGGGGCGGCAGGACTCGGACGACGTTTTCCCCGGCAGCAACGGTCAGCAGCCCATGATGGTCGCGGGCATGGGCGACGAAGGCGCGGCTGTCGACCTTGAGCTTGACGCCCAGCATCAGCCCCTTGCCCCTTACGCTGTCGAAGATCTGGTCGTGGTTGGGCAACATCTGTCCAAGGGCCGCACGCAGCCGTTCCGACGTTGCCGTGACCTGTGCCAGGAATTCGTCGTTGGCGACGACGTCGAGCACGGCATTGCCCGCGGCCATGGCAAGCGGATTTCCGCCATAGGTCGAGCCGTGCGTGCCGACGACCATGCCTTGTGCGGCATGTTCGGTCGCGAGGCAGGCGCCGAGCGGGAAACCGCCGCCAATTCCTTTTGCGGTCGCCATGATGTCGGGGACGATTCCGTAATGCTCGTGCGCATAGAGCTTGCCCGTGCGGGCCATGCCGCACTGGACCTCGTCGAGGACGAGCATCAGCCCTTTTTCGTCGCAGATCCTGCGCAGGCCGGTCATGAATTCCTGGCTGGCGGGGCGGATGCCGCCCTCGCCCTGTATGGGCTCGACAAGGAAACCGGCCGTGTGGTCGTCAACCAGTGCCAGCGCCGCCTCGAGATCATCGAACGGCGCATAGGAGAAACCGGGCAGCAGCGGCTCGAAGCCGGCGCGCATCTTGTCCTGGTCCGTCGCGCTGATCGTGCCGAGCGTGCGCCCGTGGAAAGCGTTCGAGAAGGTGATGAGCGTGTGCCGCTGCGGGTTGCCAGTGGCGTAGTGGAAACGCCTCGCCGTCTTGATCGCGCATTCGACCGCCTCGGCGCCCGAATTGGTGAAGAACACGGTGTCTGCAAAAGTCAGGTCGACAAGCCGCTGCGCCAGAGCCTCTCCCTGCGGCGAGCCGTAGAGGTTCGACACATGCATCAAGGTAGCAACCTGATCCTGCAGCGCTTTCGTCAGGTGCGGATGACCATGGCCGAGCAGGTTCACGGCAATGCCGCTCGCGAAATCGAGGTATTTCTCGCCTCGTTCGCCATAGAGATACGCGCCCTCTCCGCGTACCGGCCGTACCCCGCTCCGGGGATAGACGGGCATCAGGGCGGTGATCGACATGGGAACAGCCTTTCCAAACGAAAAAGGCGACCCGATTGGCCGCCTTGTTGCGAGGACGTTCTATATCGAAGCGGGGGTTGCGCCGTCAATCGCCAGCGACCGGGCCTCTTCGCCGCGTGCGGCGAGGAGGTACATGACGGGCGTGATGATGCGGCTGAGCAGCGTCGAGCTGACCAGACCGCCGATGATCACCCAGGCAAGCGGCGAATAGAGCGCACTGCCGCCGAGCGCGAGCGGCAGCAATCCGCCGATCGCGGTCACCGATGTCAGCAGCACCGGCAGGAAGCGGATTTCACCGGCCTTTTCGATCGCCTCGCGCAGCGGCAGGCCGCGCTCGCGCAGCTGCGTCGTGAAATCGACGAGGAGGATCGAATTCTTGATCTCGATCCCGATGAGCGCGACGAAGCCGATGATGGCCAGGAACGACATCGAATAGCCGGTCAGAAGCAGGGCAATCAGCCCGCCGAAAGTCCCCAGCGGAATGACGCCGGCGACGACGATCGTTTCGCGGAAGCGCCCGAATTCGAGCACGAGCACGCCGAAAATGCCGAAGACCGTCAGCAGGATGATCGGCCCCAGCCCCGAGAAACTCCGCGTCGCCTGTTCGGCTTCGCCGCCAAGGCTGAAACGATAACCGTCGGGCACGTGGATCCCGGCAAGGCGCTGTTCGACCTTTTTCGTAAGTGCCGACGCCAGATAGCCGTCGCGGTTGTACGCGCGTACCGTCACCGTGCGTTGCAGTTTCAGGCGGGTGATCACCGGGATGGAGCTTTGCAGGGTCGGCTGCGCGATCTGCGACAGGGGAATGCTGCCGCCCGACAGGGTCGAGACATAGACCTGGTTGAGAGCGGAAACAGGCTGGCCGTTCGCCATCGGCAGGCGGACGACGACGGGCCAGCTGTCGCCCTCGTCATCGCGCAAGGTGCTGGCCTGCTCGCCCGAAATCGCAAGGCGAAGTGCACGGCGCGGCTCGCCCGGGGCAACGCCCAGCAGCGCAGCCTTGCCCTCGTCGAGGCCTAGATTCATGTCGACGCGGTCGTAGGCGACGAGATTTTCGATGTCGCGGACGCCCTGGATCCGGCCGAGCTCGGTCGCCACCTGCGCCGCCAGCGACTTGAGCACACGCGTGTCGGGCCCGCTGATCCGGACGGCAAGCGGCGCTTCGACCGGAGGGCCGTTCTCGAACTTGATGACGCTGACCCGCGCGTCGGGATAGGCATCGAGCTTTTCGCGCAGGCGCCGGATCATCGCCGGTCCCTCGCGGGTGTCCCAGCCCTTCATGTTGACGAACACGTCGCCGTAACGCGGTTCCTCTTCGTGAGGCAGGATATTGTAATAGATCTGCGGATTGCCGCGTCCGGCATTCTCCATCCGCGCGGCAATCGCGGGTTCTCGCGCCAGAATCGCCGAGACATCCCGGACCGCCTTGTCGGTGGCCGCGATCGTGCTGCCCTCCGGTGTTTCCACGCGGACGAGGAAATAGGGGACGTCGGCCGAGGGGAACAGGCTGAACCCCAGTACCGGCACCAGCCCAAAGGCAGCGATGCAAAGGATCATCGCGCCCCAGAACCAGCGACGCGGCTGGTCGAGCGCGCGGTGCAGCAGGGGCGCGTAGAAGCGCTGGATCAGCCCGGTGAGTCCGCGCAACAGCCGGTTGCCCTCGGGCGCATGGGGACGCAGCAATTTGCTGGCGACGAAGGGAATGAGCGTGAGCGAGACGATCATCGAGCTTGCGACCGTGAAGATCACGGCAAGCGGCAGGCCGCGGACGAAGTCGCCGGACCCTTCGGGGAGGAAAGCGATCGGCAGGAAAGCAAAGATCAGCACGCCCGTTGCGCCGATGACGGCCGCCGTAATCTCGCGCGCGCCACTGATCGCCGCCGCCTCGGGCGGGTCGCCGTTGCGGATGTGGCGTTCGATGTTCTCCGTGACGACGATCGAGTCGTCGACGAGCAGCCCGAGCGAAATGATGAAGCCAGAAATGCTGATCTGGTTGAGGGTGAACCCGCACAGCGCCAGCACCAGCACGCCCATCGCAAGCGACAGCGGGATGGAGATCATCACGATCAGCGAAGGACGCAGGCCCAGCGGCAGGATGGTGACCATCACAAGAGCCAGCGCAATGCCGAAATCGCGCGCCAGTTCGCCCAGCCGTCGGGCGATGTCGCGGCTCTGGTCGAAGGCGACTTCGAGCTTCATGTCGGGCGGCAGGTCGGTTTTGAAGCTGTCGACCGCGGACACCAGCGCCTTGCGCAACGTACCGGCATCGACGCCGTCCTTTTGCCGGATCGAGACCCACAGCGCGCGGTGGCCGTTGAACCGCGCGATATGGGTCTGTTCCGCTTCGCCCCAGTCGACCCGGGCAATGTCGCCAACGGTCACGAGCTGCCCCTCGGTGGCGCGCACCGGAATGCGCCGGATGGCTTCGACGCTGCGATAGGCACCGCCCGCCTGAATGTTGAAGCGGCGTCCGTCGGTACTTACGGACCCAGCGGGGAGATCGACCCCGCCCTGGCGGATCGCATTGGCAACCGCCGAAGCCGGAATGCGCGCCTCGGCGAGCCGGCCTGCATCGATCGCGACACGGACTTCGGGCTTGGCGGCACCGTCGATCGATACCGTACGAACCCCGGTCACGACATTGAGCCGCTCGCTCAGATCCTGGGCGTATTTGGCCATGCGCAGCCATGAGCCGCTGTCGCTGACGAGGGCCAGCTGGAGCACGGCCGCCTCGGTCGGGCGCGGCCGACGAAAAGCGATGCGCGCGATGCCCTGGGGCAGCTGGTCGCGCGCGGATTGCACCACGCGTACGGTCCGGTCGAGCGCCTGATCGGCATCGGTGCCGTGCTCGAACTCGACCGACACGACCGCGACGCCTTCGCTCGACGTCGAGCGGATTTCGCGGACATGGTCGAGGCTCTGCAATGCCTCTTCCAGCGGTTTTGCAATCGTCTCCTCTACATCGGCAGCATCGGCACCGGGAAGGACAACCGTCGTGACGGTCACCGAAAAAGGAAAATGCGGATCGACCGAACGCGGTATGCCGAGAAATGCCGAAACGCCGAGGACCGCGAGCAGCAGGAAGATGACCAGCGTCGCCTGCCAGCGCCGGACGGCAAACGCGGTGAGGTTCACTTGGTGGCCCGCAGTGGCGTGATCGCCATCCCGTCACTGAGGCGGTCAAGGCGCGAGGTGGCGACCCACTCGCCGCGCTGGAGGCCACCGGTCACCTGTATTGCGCTGTCGCTGGCCTCGCCGATCGTCACGCGACGCAGCTTGACCCGCCTGCCCGCAGGGTCGGCGACATAGACGAACGCTTGCCCCGCGCGGGGGGCGAAGACGGCGGCAGGCGGGACGAGCAGCGACGGCGTGCCGGGTCCGCTTGCGACGATCGTCACCGTGCCGATTTGCCCGGCCCGCAGGCGGGGATCGTCGGGCAGGCCGACTTCGACGACAAAGGTTCCGGTGGTGCGGTCCGCACGGCCACCGATCTCGATGACCGAGCCGGTCAGTTCGCCTTCGACTGCGGCAAGGTGAACCGCGGCCGGGGCGCCAACGCGCAGGCGGGCCGCATCACGGTCGGCGAGTGGCAGGCGCAGCACCCTGCCCCCGCTGGCCTCTCCCACGACCAGCACGGGCGTTCCCGCCGCAACGACCTGTCCCGCATCGGTCAGACGCGCGAGGACGACCCCGGCGCCGGGCGCCACGATGGCGGCGTTGCGCGACTGGAAGCCGGCGCTGCGGACATTGGCTTCGGCAGCGGCAAGCGTCGCGCGCGCATTGTCGACCCGTGGCTTCGTCACCCAGCCCTGTTCGAGCAGCTTTGCACTGCGTGCATATTCCGCAGCGGCGCGATCCCGCTCGGCGCGGGCGGCGGAGACGCTGGCGGCGACCGTCGTCGAATCGAGGGCGGCAAGGAGCTGGCCGGGACGGACGTTGTCGCCTTCGTTGACGGCAACGGTGGCGATGCGGCCCGCGCTGGTGAAGCCTAGCGACGTTTCGCGACGCCAGGCAACGCTCCCGGTCGTAGTGATGGTTGCGGGGACCGTGGTGCCGCCGACCTGCGCAAGGCGAACCTGGGGCGGCGCATTGTCCGGTGCTGCAGCGGGCTGGCTGCATGCCGCAAGCGATGCCATCGCCAACACAATCAACGCGCTTCGCATGCAGCCCCCGATAGTTACGGAGGTGGTATCATGCCGGTAGCAGTTTGCAACCGATTCCTAGCTCCGAAGTTTCCATCCGCTCTTGAGTACTGCGTAGCAGATCGCCGTCAGGATCAGATTGAGGCCCAGTAAGCCGAGCGAACCGACCAGTACCGGCGAATCGGCGGCGCCAATAAAGCCATAGCGGAACCCCGAAATCACATAGTGGAACGGGTTGAACCTGCTGAACGTCTGAAAGGCAGGTGACAGTTTGTCGATCGCATAGAAAGTGCCCGACAGCAGCGACAGCGGTGCCACGATGAAATTGCCGACCACGGCGGCATGGTCGAACTTTTCCGCCCAGATGGACGTCAGCACGCCGACGAGCGACAACATGGTCGCGCCCATCAGGCCGAACCAGAAAACGGCCCAGAAATGCTGGACGCCGACGTGGACGCCGGGCCAGAACAGCATCACCACCCAGATCGCGGCCCCGACGAGAATGGCCCGCGTGATCGAGCCGCCGACCAGCGCCGACAGAAGTTCGCCGACCGACAGCGGCGGCATCAGATAATCGACGATCGTCCCCTGCATCTTGCCGACCAGCAACGAGAAGCTGGAGTTTGCGAACGCGTTTTGCATCATGCCCATGACAATAAGCCCGGGCGCGAGAAAATCGGCGAAAGCGATGGTCGCGCCGCCGATGCCCACCGGTGTCCGGCCGCCCGTCGAAACGGTGAAAATTGCAAGGAACAACAAGGTCGTGATCGCCGGTGCCCAGATCGTCTGCAGCTGCACCTTGAAAAAGCGGCGCACCTCCTTGATATAGAGCGTCTTCAACCCACCCCAGTTGACGTTCCTGATCACCGGCACGCCGGGTTCGAAACGAATGGCACTTGGCGGCGCGGCGTGTTGGGGCTGGTCGTTCATCGCGGTTGCGACTATCGGCTCCGCTTTCGCGCGGCAACCGGCAAGCTGCCCTCAACGCAAGATAGCGGCGTTCCTTGCCGAAAAGGACGCCGACAAGGAATATGAATTGCCTGGACCGACGAACGCATCGAACAGCTCAAGACGATGTGGGAAAAGGGCATGTCTGCCAGCCAGATCGCTGAGTCGCTGGGTGGGGACAGCCGCAACGCCGTTATCGGCAAAGCGCATCGCCTGTCGCTCGAGGCACGTCCTTCGCCCGTCAAGGCGAACGAAACCGAGGAAAAGCCAGCAACCGCCGCGCCCTCGCCCGTGACGGCGACGCCGCCGGTCGCAAAGGCCCCGCCGCGCGCCGCCGTCGCCCATGACAATGTGCCGCGCCAGCCGGCACCGCCGCCCTCGCCTTTCCCGCCGGCCATTCCCAGCGGCCCTACAGGCGCCCAGTTGCGCTCGATCGGCCCTGGCGGGTTCCTGCGTCAGGGCCCTGGCGATCAGGCACCGCCAGCGACCCCTGCGCCGCCGCGTCGCCTCGTGCCCGCACGACCGAGCCCCGAGATCGCCGGCAAGACCAGCCTGCTCGACCTCAACGACCGCATCTGCAAATGGCCGCTGGGCCATCCGGGCGAACCTGACTTTCATTTCTGCGGCGACACGGTGAATCCGGGCTTCCCCTACTGCGTGGCGCATTGCGGCCAGGCCTATCAGGCCCAGATGCCGCGCCGCGACCGCCGCGCGCCGCCGCCCTTGCCATTCGGGGGGCCACGGGTCCGCTGACGGGAACGCGGCTATCCGGGCTGTCGATGCGCATTCCTTGCTGCGCGTCGGTCAGGCCGGCGTCGCGTAACAGCGGCTCGCTTCTTCACGGATCACTTCGCACAACCAGTCGAGCAAGCGGTCGTTGCTGCGCGCGCCCGAGGTGACAAGGGTAATCTCCATTTCCGTTTCGGCAAATGGCGCGTCGAGGATGGCAAGGCCGAAGGTGTCCCGAAATCGCGAAGCGGCGGCGCGCGAGACGGTCGTCACCGCTTCGGTTGCGGCCACGATCGACAGGGCAGTTACAAAATTTGGAACGACACTGGCGATGCGACGGGTAACGCCTTGGCGCGCGAGGATCGTGTCGAGGTCGGACGTGCCGTCGCCAATGAGCGAGATCGCGATGCTGGGCCAAAGAGCATAGTCGCCGGTCTTCCAGCCGCTTTCCGCCCGGGGATGTGACGCACTGACGACAACGGCATATTCGTCGCGCGCCAGCGACCGGCTTGCCGCACCGGGCGGCAAAGGCGTCGTTGCCAGTGCGAAAATGATATCAATTTCACCTGCGCCCATGCGCGCCGGGGTGTCGCGGCCGTAAGCTGCCAGCGATATGGTGATGCCGGGGGCATCGCGGGCGAGCCGGGCAATCAGCAACGGCATAAGCAGGATAGCGTTTACGTCGCTCATCACGATCGCGAATTTTCGGACTTCGGTCGCCAACACGAGTGGCCGCTCGGTGATCAGATAGCCGATTTCATGCAGGATTTCGGCCAGCATGGGACGAAGCGCCGTCGCACGTGCCGTAAGCACATAGCCCTGCGAGCCCCGCACCAGCAGGGGATCGTCGAGCAGATCCCGCAGACGTGCCAGCGCGCGGCTCGCGGCGGGCTGGCTCAGGTTGATGGCTGTTGCCGCGGCGCTCACACTGCGATGGGTCAGAAGCGCGTCGAGCACCGGCAGCAGGTTCAGATCGACGCCGCGTAAATGTGTCTGCTGCATATGTCCTATGCCTTACATGCATTGGATGCATAAGTCGATGCGACCTAGGAAGGCTTCATGCCGTCTAGGAGATCACGCATGAACGCCGATGTCGTTGTTCTTGGCTATGGACCCGTCGGCAAAGCTGCGGCCGACATTCTGATGGCACGCGGTGATCGCGTCATCGTCGCCCAGCGGTCGCGTCCCGACGATCTCGCTCCCGGCCTGACTTATGTGCCTTGCGACGTGCTCGAAGCGCAGTCGGTCGCCTGCCTCGCCGCACGCGCGCCGCAGATCGTCGTCGCGATCGGCTTTGCCTATGATGGCGAGACGTGGCTGCGCGACTGGCCGGTCGCGATGAACAACCTGCTCGACGCTTGTGCCGAGGCGGGCACGCGCATGGTGTTTTTCGACAATCTCTACATGTATGGGCCGCAGACAGCCCCGCTGACCGAAACGATGGAAGTGAGCGAGTTCGGGCGCAAGGCGCGCGCGCGGGCGCAGGTCACGCGCCTCTGGCAAGGGGCGGCCGCCACGGGCAGCGTCCGCGTCGCAGCGCTTCGGGCACCGGACTTCTACGGACCCGGAGTACGCCTGTCGCACGTCGGCGACACGGGCTTCGTCGCCATCGCGCAGGGCAAGCCGGCAATGCTGATCGCCCCGCCCGACACGCCGCACGATTTTGCCTATGTGCCCGACCTCGGACGGATGATCGTAACATTGCTTGATGCCGGCGACGATGCCTATGGCCAGGCGTGGCACAGCCCATGTGCGCCGACCACGACGCCGCGTCGCATCCTCGAACTGGGGGCGGCGGCGATCGGGGCCAAGGCACGCATCCGCAGCGTGCCGCTCTGGACCTTGCCGGTGATGGGCCAGGCCGTCCCGTTCATGCGCGAAATGGCCGAAATGCGATTTCAGTGGGACCGGCCCTATCGGGTCGACGCCAGCAAGTGGATCGAGCGCTTCGGCGGCGAGGTCACGTCGTTCGAGGAAGGGGCGGCGGCGACGGCACGATCATTCATCTAGCAAGGCGATTTGCCAAGTCCGGCCAGGCGCGCAACACTGCCCCAAAGCGGGGAGAGCGGCGTTGGTCTATATATTGGGCGGGTGGCAGAGCGATTTTGCACGAGTCTGGAGCCGCGAAGGGCGCGACATCGCCGATGTCTTCGGCGAGGCCGTCTGCGAAGGGCTGAACGCGACTGCGCTCGACGCCGACGAGGTCGAGACCGGCCATGTCGGGAATTTTACAGCGGAACTGTTCGCCCGTCAGGGCCTGCTCGGCGGCTTTTTCGCGGGGGCCGACCCCGCCTTCGACGGCCTGCCCACCGCGCGGCACGAAGCCGCGTGTGCATCGGGCAGCGTTGCGGTCCTTGCAGCAACGGCCGAGATCGAAGCGGGTCGCTATGAACTCGCCTGCGTCGTCGGCATCGAGCAGATGCGCAACGTGCCGGGTAAGACCGGCGCCGAGCATCTTGGGGTCGCCGCCTGGACAGGGCACGAATATGGCGATGCCGAATACGTCTGGCCGCGTGCCTTTTCCGACCTCGCTGACGAGTATGATCGCCGCTACGGATTGAGCTACGAACATCTGATGCGGATTTCGGAAATCGCGTTCGACAACGCGAAGCGCAATCCCAATGCGCAGACGCGGGGCTATCACTTCACGCCCGCCCATTTCACGGCCGACGACGCGGCGAACCCGATCGTCGAGGGTCGCACGCGCAAAATGGACTGCGGGCAGGTGACCGATGGGACTGCCGTCGTCTTTCTGGCATCGCCGACGCGCGCCGCGGACTATGCAAGGAAGCGCGGGATCGCGCTCGAAACTTTGCCGCGCATTTCGGGATGGGGACACCGGACGGCCCCAATTTCCTATGCCGCAAAGGTCGCGGCGAGTGCTGGTGGGCCCTATGTCTTTCCTCAGGTGCGCCGCGCCATTTGCGACGCACAGGAACGCGCGGGGATCGACAGCATCGGTCGGGTCGATGCGGTCGAGACCCACGACTGCTTTGCCGTCACCGAATATATGGCCATCGACCACCTCGGCCTGACGGCGCCCGGTGAAAGCTGGAAGGCGGTCGAGGATGACAGCATTGCAATCGGCGGGCGCTGCCCGGTCAATCCCTCGGGCGGGCTGATCGGGCTTGGTCATCCGGTCGGCGCGACGGGCGTGCGGATGCTGCTCGATGCGGCCAGGCAGGTTCGCGGCACGGCGGGCGGTTATCAGGTGGAGGGAGCACGGCGCGTGCAGACACTGAATATCGGGGGCTCTGCGACCACAACGGTCAGCTTCATCGTAGAGCGGGACGCGGCATGAGCGTGTGGACAGTGCTGGGCGTGAACGCGCTGGTGCTTGTGGCGACATTCCTGATCGCATGGCTTGTCGCGCTCAGGCTGCGTGACGTGACGTTCATCGACAGCCTGTGGGCGATCGGCATGGTCGTCATGGCATGGTCGACGTTCATGCAGACGCGGGGTGATCCGGGGCGGCGGCTGATGCTCGTGGCGCTCTGTACGCTTTGGGGCCTGCGTCTCGGCGGCTTCCTGCTCGTGCGCTGGCGCAGGCATGGGGTAGATCGCCGCTACGAAAAAATCCTCGCGCACGCGCAGCCGACGCGCGGCTGGGGCTTTGCAAAGGCGTCCTTAATTCTGGTGTTCGCAACGCAGGCGCCGTTGCTCTTCATCGTCTGCCTGCCGGTGCAGCTCGGCCAAATTGATGGCGGGCCGGCGGTGGGCAGGCTTGCCCTGTTCGGTGCGCTGGTGGCGCTCATCGGGATTGCATTCGAGACAATCGGCGATGCGCAACTCACGCGCTTTCGCCGCAATCCCGCGAACGAAGGCAAAGTCATGGAACGGGGGCTGTGGCGCTATACCCGCCACCCGAACTACTTCGGCGACGCCTGCACCTGGTGGGGGCTGTACCTGGTCGCCGCGGAGTCGACGACTGGCCTCTGGGCACTGCCCGGGCCGGTGTTGCTGACCTGGACGCTGATGAAATGGTCGGGCGTGCCGACGACCGAGGGCCGGATGAAGCGCAAAAAGCCGGGCTATGAGGCTTACGTCCGCCGCACGAGCAGCTTCGTGCCTTGGTGGCCGAAGACCTAGGCGGCCAAGTCACGCCTCTCTGCCCACCAGCTGTGGGTGCCGCTCGAAATCTTGTGGGGCAGTGCGATGCGGCAGACGGGGCCCGCCACAATATCGCGCGCGTCGATCAGGATGCACTCGCTGGTGCCGCTGTTCTCGTCGGTGATGAAGCTGACGAGATAGCCGTCGTCCTCCTCCGTGCCGCCCACACGCGGGACGAAGGGAGCCTCGCTGGCGTAGCGTCCTTCCTCCAACTTCAGCGACCAGCTCTCGCCCGTTTGCAGGTCATGCTTCACGAAGCCGTTGAACAGGAACCATCCAGGCCTGGTGGTCGTCGAATAGGCGTAGCGGTGCTTTCGCCCGGCGCGGCGCTGGTCGATCATCCCGAATTCGAGGATGCGGTCGTCCAGGCGTTCCTCGCGCGTCGTGCCATCGGTCAGGTTGAAGCGCCAGCGGTGAAGCTTGGGCAGGAAGCTGTGCTCGTCGACATAGGCCATCATATGGCCATAGCCTTCCTCGTTAGGCAGCGGCGCGGGCTGGGGGTTATCCTGGAAATAGGCGTCCATCACGACGTCGTCGCCCTCTTCATAGGCATTGAGGAAATGGAGGATATAGGTCGGTGCGGCGTCGAACCAGCGGATCTGCGTGGGATCGCCCGTGCGCGGGATGAGGCCGAAGCGGCTCGGCAGCCCCTCGTGCAGGCGCGCGGCGTGGATGTCGCGCTTGAGCAATTCGGTGTCCCAGAACATCGGCAAGTCGTTCACGATCGCCCAGTTCTCGCTAAAGGTCATGTCGTGCGGCAGGCGCGGGCCCGGCAATGGCACCGGGATATAGGTCGTCAACCGCTCGTGCCGGTCGACGACACCGTAGTGCATATAAGGGGCGCGCTTCGAATAGTTGAAGAACATCAGATCGCCGGTGTTCGGATCGACCTTGGGATGAGCCGAAATACCGTCGAGCGGCACCCAGGGAGCGAGGCCCAGCGGCTCGAGCGTTTCCGGGTCGAGCAGATAGCCCTCACCGCACTGGTAGAAGGTCGACAGCGCCTTGCCCGCATGGACGATAATGTCGGTGCTCGATGAATCCTTCAGGCTGCCATGCGCGCCGAAGCCGGGACGCCTTGAGGTGCCGGGCTTGTCCATCAGACCGCCCCATAGTGAGTCGCCTGCCTCCTGCTCGGCAGCGAAACAGCGTGTGCGGACCCAGCGGTTGCGGTAGCTTGCCGCCCCGCCCGTAAAGCTGATCTGGTGGATCATGCCGTCTCCGTCGAACGGATGATATTTCCCCAGCGGCTGGTGCAGCTGGTTCTCTGTATTGCTCAGGTAGAGGCCGTCGATTTCGTCCGGGATGCGACCTTGGTTCACG
>JANMJZ010000165.1:0-16205 GCA_031371635.1 Sphingomonadales bacterium
CGATCAGGCCGACGAGGTCGGGGTCATGGACAACTGCCCAGTCGCGGGCGAGCGTCAGGGCAAAGCTGCTGTTGAAATGCGTGCCGACGCGGATCGGGTAAGTGAGCTTTGGCAGGTAGGTGCGGAATCCGGCCGCGACGACGCGGGCCAGCGGTTCGAAGGCGGCGGCCCAGTCGGCGTCGTGGCGTGCCAGTTCACCGTGCAACGCCAGCGCCCAAGCCCAGCCGTAGGGGCGCGAGAAGCCGCTGCTCGACGGGCGCGACAGGTAAGCGACTTCACCTGCGACCATTTCCGGGACCAGCATGGCGTCGGCGCTGGCCCGAATAGAGGGGGCTTCGGGCAGGTCCGGGAAGCGGCGCAGCAAGGTCATGACCTGCCACCAGCCATGGACGCAGCTGTGCCAGTCGAAACTGCCGTGAAAGATCGGGTGAACCTCGGCCGGGGCGCGGACGTCGTCGGGGCCGGTGAGGACATGGTCGGGCTTGTACGGCCATTGCCGGCCCTGATGCCCGAGGGTGATCTGCGCGAAGCGGCTGGCGAGATCGGGCGTGAGCGCGCTCATCTGAATGCCAGGAAATAGAGCAGCGCGATGTTGACTGCGAGCAGGGGCAGGGCGGTGGCGATCTGTGCCTTGATGACGGCGTTCCTGTCGCGGAGTTCGAGGAGCGCGGCGGGCACGAGGTTATAATTTGCGGCCATGGGCGTGAGCAGCGTGCCGCAAAAGCCGGCGAGCATGCCGATGGCCGCGACGATCGCCGGGTCGCCGCCATAGGTACGGACGAGGAGCGGGATGCCGATGGCGCCCGCCATCACCGGGAAGGCGGCAAAGGCATTGCCCATCACCATCGTGAACAGCGCCATTCCAAGGCCATAGGCAATGACGGCGCCGAGGATGCTGCCAGCGGGGATCGCGTTTTCGGCAATGCCGCCGACGACGGTGCCGACGCCCGCCAGCGCGAAGACCGCGCCGAGGCTGGCGAGCATCTGCGGCAGGACGGCGGCCCAGCCGACGCCATCCATCAGGCGGCGGCCTTCATGGAAGGGCGTGGCGGCATGGGGGCGGAGCCAGGCGTAGTTGACCGCGATCGCCAACAGCGTGCCGACGGTCAGGGCGACAAGCGTCGTCTGCTTGGGATCGACGAGCCCCGGCAGTTGCTTGAACACGAAGGTGCCGAGGAGGGCCACCGCGGGAATGATCAGCGCGGGAAGGAAGAGGCGGTTGCCGCGGCGGTCGGCTTCGCGCGCACGTTCGTCGGGGCTGGTGGTGGCGCCTGCGCCCCTGCCCATCGCGCCGCTGCCGGCAATGGCGACGAGGCCGAGGACGAGGAAGCCGTTGCCGAGATTGCCGAGGCGGTCGCCGAACAGGAAACTGGTCGCGATCAGCGCATAGAAGGCGGCATTTCCCCAGCGTTTCGGATTGGTCGCGTCGCGCGTGCTGAGCAGGGCGAAGACCGCGAAGGTGAGGCCGCCGACGATATAGATGAAGTTCAGGCCGATCATCGCCGGGAGTCCCGCGCAAGTCGGCGGTCGAACAGGAGCAACCGGGTGCCGTGGATCAGCAGCGCGGCGACGGCGGTGGGGATCGCCCAGACGGACAGGTGCAGAGGCTCGACCATGATGCCGTAGCCTTCGAGTACTCCCTTCATCAGCAGGATCGATCCGATGGCGATGAAGATGTCTTCCCCGAAGAACACGCCGATATTGTCGGTCGCGGCGGCCATGGCGGGGACGCGGTCGTCGTCCCTGTCACGGTCGGGGTCCTGCTTGTCGGCGGCGGCCTCTGCCATCGGGGCGACGAGCGGGCGGACGGTCTGGGCATGACCCGCGATCGAGATCAGGCCGAGCGCCGCGGTCAGCTGGCGGAAAACGAGATAGGCGAGGAGAAGCCGACCGACTGTGGCGCCGCGCAACTTGCCGATCAGGTCGCGGGCGCGCTGTTGCAGGCCGTGGCGTTCGAGCAGGCCGATGACGGGCAGCACCATGTAGATGACGCTCACATAGCGGCTGTCGTTGAATGCCTTGCCGAAGGCGGCGACGATGGCGAGCGGATCGAGCCCGGCGGCAAGGCCCGTGACCAGCGCCGATGCGGTGACGACCAACAGCGGATTGAAGCGCAGCAGGAAGCCCGCGACGATCACCCCGATGCCGGCGAGGACGAGCATCAGGCCGGTCCTCCGAAGCCGCCGCCGCCGGGCGTTTCGATGACGAAGACGTCGCCCGGGGCCATGTCGGCGCTGGCGGTGGCACCGAGTATCTCGACCGTGCCATCGGTGCGCTCGACGCGGTTGATGCCTGTGCGGCCGGGTGCGCCCCCCGCCAGTCCGAATGGCGGCACGCGCCGGTGGTTCGACAGGATGCCTGCGCTCATCGCCTCGCAAAACCGGATTCGCCGGACGACGCCATTGCCGCCCCGGTGTGCGCCCGCGCCGCCCGAACCGGCGCGGATGGCGAAGCTTTCCACAATAACCGGGAAGCGGGCTTCCATGATTTCGGGGTCGGTGAGGCGGCTGTTGGTCATGTGGGTCTGCACCGCGTCGGTGCCGTCGAATCCCGGCCCCGCGCCCGAACCACCGGCAATCGTCTCGTAATACTGGTGGCGGGCATTGCCGAAGGTGAAATTGTTCATCGTCCCCTGCGACCCCGCGAGCGCCCCGAGCGCGCCGAACAGCGCGTCGGTGATGACCTGGCTCGTTTCGACATTGCCGGCAACCACGGCCGCATCGGGGCCGGGGTTGAGCATCGAGCCTGGCGGCACGCGGATGGTGACGGGCCGCAGGAAGCCATCGTTGAGCGGGACCGGCATGTCGATCAGGGTGCGCATCACGTAGAGCACGGCGGCGCGGACGACCGCCAGGGGCGCGTTGAAGTTCGTCGGCTGCTGGGGGCTGGTGCCGGTGAAGTCGATGTCGAGGGTGGCGTCGTCGCCGACGGTGACGGCGACCTGCACCACCGATCCGTCGTCGAGCCCATAGGCGTAGCTCCCGCTCGACAAGGTCGGGATCAGGCGGCGGACGACGTCCTCAGCATGGTCCTGCACATGGCGCATATAAGCCCGGACGACGGATGCGCCGTATAGCGCGCAGGCTTCGAGCAAGCCCTGCGCCCCGCGCGCGCAGGCCGCGACCTGGGCTGCAAGGTCGGCGATGTTCATGTCGATGTTGCGCGCCGGATGACTGCCCGAGCCGAGCAGCGCGCGGGTTGCGGCTTCGCGCAGCTGCCCGTCCTCGACCAGCAAGAAGTTGTCGAAGATGATGCCTTCTTGGCCGAGCCTGGTGCTGTCGGGGGGCATCGACCCCGGGCTGATGCCGCCGATGTCGGCATGGTGCCCGCGGGCGGCGACGAAGAAGTCGGGGGCTTTGCTGTCGACATGCGCAAAGACGGGCTGGATTACCGTGATGTCGGGCAGGTGGGTGCCGCCGTCATAGGGAGCGTTCAGCGCATAGACGTCGCCGCGCTGGATGCCGCGCCCGTCGTTTGCCCGTCCTCGCAGGATGGCGCGAATGCTCTCCCCCATCGAGCCGAGGTGCACCGGAATATGCGGCGCATTGGCGATCAGCGCGCCGTCGCCTGCAAACACCGCGCACGAGAAGTCGAGGCGTTCGCGGATGTTGACCGACGACGCGCTGTGGCGGAGCGCGGCGCCCATCTCTTCGGCAATGCCCATGAACATGCCGGCGAAGATTTCCAGACGGGCTGGGTCGCGCGCGGTGCCGATGGTGGCGAGGGTTCGTGCGGCCATGCGTTTTAGGATGAGAACGCCGTCAGGGTCGACCGTGGCGCTCCAGCCATGATCGACCATCGTGGTCGCGACCGGATCGACGATCAGCGCGGGGCCCGGGATGCTTGCGCCTGCCGCGAGGCCGTTGCGGTCGAACACGGATACGGGGCGACGCCGACCGTCCTGCCATATCCCGACGCTTTCGACGGGCGGGGCGCTGACTTTGGGCAGCGGGGCAGCGGGACCGGTGTCCTTCGCCCCGGCGGCAACGGCTTCTGCGCGGAGCATGTCGACGACAAGCGGTCCGGTGTCGGCATAGCCGAAGCGCTGGCGGAAGGCCGTGGTGAATGCCGAAGTCATCGCTTCGACGGGCCCGAGTACGATGTCGAAATTGCTGTCCGACCCCTGCGTGCGGACCAGTGCCGTGACCTCGACACTGACGTCAGCTGCTTTCAGGCCCTGGACGAGCAAGGCCTCACGCGCCTCGCCGCCGAGCGCTGCCGCGGCGCGCTCGATCAACGGCAATGTTTGTGTCGAGAGCGCCATGCCGAGCGTTTGTTCACGCAAGGTTCGGCGGTCGGCGAGGCCCATGCCATAGGCCGACAGCACGCCGGCGAGCGGGTGGATCAGCACCGTGTCGATGCCCAGCGTTTCAGCAACGAGGCACGCGTGCTGGCCCCCGGCACCGCCGAAACAGGCCAGCGCGAAGCGCGCGACATCATGGCCGCGCGCGATCGAGATCGTCCGGATGGCGTTCGCCATGTCGGCAACGGCTATGCTGATGAAGCTTTCGGCGAGATCCTCGAGCGAGGAGCCGCCCATTGCTTCGGCAATTGCGCCAAGGCGTGCAGTGGCTGCATCGGCATCGAGCGGCGCATTTCGGTCCGGGCCGAAGACATGGGGAAAGTGCCGTGCCTGCAACCTGCCGAGCGCGACATTGCAGTCCGTGATCGTGAGCGGCCCGCCGCGGCGGTAACAGGCCGGGCCGGGATCGGCGCCCGCCGACGCGGGGCCCACGGCCAGCCGTCCATCCTCGTACCGGCAGATCGACCCCCCGCCTGCTGCCACCGTGTGAATGCGCAGCATCGGCGCGCGGATGCGGGTCCCGGCGACGATGGTTTCGTTGTCGCGTTCGTAGCGGCCGGCGTAGAGCGAGACGTCGGTCGAGGTGCCGCCCATGTCGAAGCCGATGACGCGGTCGAACCCGGCGCGTGCCGAGGTCTGGGCCATGCCGACGATGCCGCCGGCCGGACCCGAGAGGATTGCGTCCTTGCCCTGAAAATATTGCCCGGGCGTGAGGCCGCCGTTCGATTGCATGAACAGGGGTTCCGTACCGTCCAGCGCCGCCTGCAACCCATCGACGTAGCGGCGCAGCACGGGCGACAGATAAGCATCGACCACGCTGGTGTCGCCGCGCCCGACGAGCTTTGCCAGTGCGCCGACCCGGTGGCTGACCGAAACCTGGGTAAAGCCAATGTCCGTGGCGAGGTCGGCGAGCGCAGCCTCATGGGCGACATGGCTGTAGCCATGCATGAGCACGATCGCGACGGCGCGCAGGCCGCGCGCGCAGGCCGCTGCCAGCGCCGCGCGCGCCGCCCCTAGGTCGAGCGGTGTCAGGACGGCCCCGTCAAATGTGACGCGCTCGTCGATCTCCACAACTTCTGCGAACAGGGGAGGCGGGCGGACGATGTGTTGCGCGAAGATGTCCGGACGGTCTTGCGTGCCGATGACCAGCGCGTCGCCAAATCCGCGCGTGATGGCGAGCAGCACCGGTTTACCTTTGCGTTCGAGCAGCGCGTTGGTGGCAATCGTCGTGCCGAGGCGGACGTCGAGCAGGGGCAAGGGGCCAGACGGCGTTCCCGTCAGGTCGCGGATCGCGGCGACGGCTGCATCCTCATAGCGGCCGGGGTCGACCGATAATAATTTGGCGACGCGCATTTCCCCGCTGGGCGAAAACGCAATGACATCGGTGAAAGTGCCGCCCCGGTCGATCCAGAAGCGCCAGCAGGGTTCGGGGGTAGGGGACACCTCTCCAGATAACGGCATTCGGCCGGGCAAGGGAAGGGCGTCTCGATGCAGGGGCCAGCGACCAGACCTTCAACGTCTGTGCGAAAAATCCGTATGGGATATTAGTAGGTAGCGAAATGTTGTTAATGTTCTTTGAGCCGGATCACAAAAATGGTACCGCTCCCATCAGGGTCGTGTTCGAAAAGTCGAACCGGAGAGATAGAGGCGCTCCTTCGGGATCAGCCTCTTGTGCTTCGATGCAATCGAAATTGTATCTGCTGGGGGCCCGGGATTTTGCACAATTCTGCTTTACTGACGCTGACGCTCATGGTGTCCTACTGTCAGGCGAGAGCGGTAAACGTTGAAATAAAAGAGAATAGGTACACAGGCGAAGCAGGTGGCCCATCGGCGCTCGCTGCGCCGCGTGCAGCAAAGCCATCGAACGGCTCGCCCGTCCGACGCATAGCACCGCGCGCCAGACACCGCCCCCGTTACGCTTTAAATCGCCCGAACCGGCGGGCAATTTTCGGCCTTCCTGATGCCGGATCCGGTATGCGTTGTCCTGAATCGACCGCTAGTGCGCCCATCAGCAACCATCGTCCTATAAATAGGAGAAGCGCGGTTTCCGCCGGGATCGTCCCCACGGATTCTGACGTAGGTAATTTCCGAAGGTTTTCGGTCGTCTCGCCTAGGCCTATTACCGATACTAGACGTGTTCTGAGCGTTCATGTAAATGACTAAGTAAGAAAACAGAAACATCTAATAATCGTGTACTTAGGAAAGTATGTCGGATTATGCTTCAACTTTGGCTCAGGCTAACGGATCTGGTGTGAAGCTTAAGTATATGTCATCCGGCGGATGTTTGGGTTTTGTAAGGCAGGGTTTATGGGCGTTTGTTGCTCGCTGCACTTGCGAGGATTAATTTGTTGAAGAACTTAGGGAATTCAACTTGTTGTGCGATCTGATGATGAATGGCGAGAACTCTGTCCAGGTGTCGCGTTGCGTCTATGTGATCGACGATAACGCCGACGTCCGCAAATCGCTGCATTTCCTGTTGTCCGTCTCGTCGATCACGGCGTGGCCCTTTGCCACGGCCGCCGATTTCATCGAACAGCTCCCTGAACTGGCGCCGGGGCCGATCCTGCTCGACGTCCGCATGCCGGAGATCGACGGCCTCGAGATGTTGTCGATGCTCAAGGAGCGTGCCGTCGACTGGCCCGTGATCGTTATGACGGCGCACAGCGATGTCAGGATTGCCGTGGGGGCTATGAAGCTGGGTGCGATCGACTTCCTCGAAAAGCCGTTCAAGACGGAGCTTCTCGAAAAGGTCCTCGATCATGCATTCGCGCTTGTCGACCGGGCGGACGGAACCTTGCGATTGAGGGCAGAGGCGCGCGAGCGGTTCGACAAATTGTCGCGGCGCGAACGCGAAGTCATGGCAAGCCTTGCCGATGGCGCCCCCAACAAGGTGGCGGCCCGCGAACTGGGCCTGAGCGCCCGCACGGTCGAAATGCACCGGGCAAATGCGCTCGGCAAGCTTGGCCTGAAAAGCATCGCCGAGGTCGTGAAGCTTGAAGTAGCCGCCGGTTTTCTCGACCAGTCCCCGAGATCCCAGAGCAGCTTCAACTAGGCGCGTTCAACCCCGAGCGATGCCGATCGGCGGCGGTCCCGTCAGGGATATGCAGCAGCAATAATGCCGGCAATGTCCCCGGGTGCGAGGTCGTCGATGTTGATCGCAATGTCGGGCACGATGCTGTAGCCCATGGTTGCCCCCGAGCGGTCGAGCGTGACGCTGACGATGCGATAGGCGTCGCCACAGCGGATGGCGGCAAGGCTCCCCAATGTAGGCGGGCGGTCAGGGTCGGCGATCACAATGGCACTTGGCGGCAATCCTGCACCGAGTGTCGCACGACAAACCCGCAGCGCAAAAGCCCTTGGCCCCGCGCCAGGCGGCGCATCGACGACCGCGCCGGTGGGTTCGCGGGCAATCAGGCCCCCCTGGAGTGGCGCGCCGAGCACGGGCAGCAGGCGATGGTCCAGGGACGAAATCGCCGGACCTGAGCGCGGATATGTTTCGCGCGCTGGATTTTTCACTCGTTTTCCGGACGACCGGGCCGTTGCCGGAGCGGTATCGGCTTCATCGGCAGCCGCCTGGAACTCCATGCGCAGCTCGGCAGCCTTGAGGCGTGCGCGGGACGACCGTGTTGCCGGGTCGGTTATCGTCGACACAAACGGGTCAAACTCGCCGAGAAGGTAACGTTCGGCGAGCTGGGCAACCAGCGTTTCGACATTGCCCGCGTCGAACAGGCGACAGATCGATGCGAGCGTGGCATCGTTCCAGCGCGTGAGCGGCTTCTGCGCGTTTTCGAGGCGGGAAAGAATGACGGCCGGAAGGCCGAATTCCTGATCAAGGCGGGCAATGGTCAGGCTCCGGTCCTTGTTGCGCTGCCATCGCACGGCCGCACCGACCAGAACGGCGTTCCGTTCGTCCTGGATGTCCCAGCTCCGGGGATCGTGAAATGGCTCTGCCCAGGCTGCGATATCGAAGTCAGGCGCATCCATGTCGATCAGCAGATCTTCAGGGGCGACGCCGAGCACATCCGCGATGCGGATCAGTTCGTCGGCCCGTGCAGCGACTTCGCCCCGCTCGATCTTCGACAGGCGGATGTAGGGAATATCGGCCAGCTGGTTGCTGAGCGCCATGAGCTTGTACAATCCGCGAGACTGGCGATGCTCACGCACGCGGTTGGGAAATACAAAGCCACGAAACCGGTCAGGGGAGATTTCGTCGAGCACCCGCGCTGTCGCCAGTTGTGCTTCTAGAGCGCCCGTCGACCGGCTTGCCCTTCGGCCTGCTGTTGCCATTGATCGTAACCCCGGATCGCAAGGGGCCACCCGCCCCCTTGCCCGGGGCCTTTGATATAGGAGCAATCCTAATAATTCAATTGACGCTCAAGCAGTTGCTAATGGAGCACTTCGCTGGAGGTTGGTGCGACAAGGTGCGCCCACACGCTGTTGGCAGTGAATGGAAGCAGGCAGGTCGTCGGGCAGAGGCCCGACTGGTGGCGCGCCAGCCAGTCGGGCGAGAGCGGCGAGGGGTTATCCGGAGAAAAGGCGACCCCCCCGCCGTCCGTGAAAATCCCGATGGCCGGTGGCAGGGCATTCACCGGCCAGCGGCGGGCGAGTTCGGCAAGCAAGACCCGGGCTGAATCCTCCAGCGTGGCGAGGCTCCAGCTTAACGGGTCGCCGGACGGAAGCGGCGGCAGCTGGATGTTTCGGCAGCTGCCATCCCATGCGCTGGTCGTAAGTTTCGCCTGCGCGCCGCGCCCGGTGATCGTGGTACTCAGCAGGATGGCATCATTGGCGACGAGGACCGGTCTTGCGTGGAGTGCCATACGCTCGGCGATACGTACCAAAGCTGTCGGGGCGCCGGGGAGCTTGCGTGGCCTGGACATCGGTGCACCGTGGCGTGGCGCGCTCCATCCGTTGGACGACTTCATCTGGCCCTAACCTCTAAAAGGAACAACACTCGCTTTTGCCCGGCCGTCACGTGACGAGACCCCGCCGCAAACGCGGCGCACGCTCGCAAGAGAGTCTCAATGGCGCGCTGCACTGCCGGGCGCGTTCCCGCCCTGACGCTTCATGTCGGGCACCTGGGAGGGGCTGGGCGCAATGGAGTCGATATCAACCAGCGATGGATGCGATGCGGCCACGACGTTGGCCGGAATGGCGATGACCCGCGACAGCGTGTTGTGGGGCTGACCTTCGGCGGGCAGCAACGACACCTTGGGCTGGTCGGCAGACACCTTCGCCGCCCGGGTGCGGGTCGGCTTTGAATAGCTCTTGCCGTATTCGGCCATCACGGCGAACTGAGGTTCGCTGGCGGCAAGTTCGGCGATCGAACGCGACGCACGCTTGGTGATCTGGCGGACGCGTTCTTTCGTGACCCCGGTCGTTTCGCCCAGCTGGTCGAGCGTGTCGGCCTGAAAAACCCGGCGCTCGACGATTTCGCGGTCCCGGTCCAGCTTCTGCTCGAGCTTTTCGAGCTCTTCAGGGCAGATGCCATGGGTGCGCGTGCGGCGGAGCAAGGCTGCGGCGCGTTCGACGGGATCCGTGACCGACAGGCGCTTTGCCCGGGGCCGCTTGCGCAGCTGGTCGAGCGCGGCGGCGCGCTGGTGGTTGATATAGCCGTCGACGAGCGAGCGGGTCGCCGCATGGGCAAGATAGTCCGACGCCGCAGATTCGGTGCGGGCGAGCGCACATTCGTCTTCGATGATGGACTCGAGCGTCGATTCCTCGCCATCGGCACCCGAGGTGACCGAGTGGAGCGAGACCGTTGTCGCCGCGACCTTCTTTGCGGAGGGGCGCTGGTCGGTCATGACCCGGAAGCGCAGCGACTGAAGCTCGCCGCGGATCTGCCAGTTGACGAAGGTCGTGAAGAGCGCCTTTTCGGGATCATAGCCCTGGATCGCGCGGTGCACGGCGATGGCGCAGCACTGCTCGGCGTCTTCCCAATGGGCTGTCAGCCCATATTGGCGGATGAAATGACGAATGCGCGGCGCAATGAGCTTCAGGATCGAGGCGAAGGCGCGGTCGACGGCGGCACGCTGGCGCGCGCTCGACACATCGTCACCTTTCGGCATGCTCTCGATCACCGCCGCAACGGCCGCCTCCAGCGCAATCGTGGTCTTTGACATGGTTAACCCCCAGAAAAGAAGTGCAGGCTGGCCCCGCGCCAACCGTCGCCCTCACCACCTCTTTCTGGCATCGGAGAGTTAATAGGAGTGTTATCATCCTATACGAAGATATACGTAACCATCCTATAAAAAACGTTTCGCCCATGATGCTTAACGGCGGGGGAAAACGGTTAAGACGCGAAACGCCCCGGCGTTACATGGCGGTCGACATAGTCGAGCAGCCACGAGCGATGGGCGCTGGCAGCGTCGCCTGTCGCGGCGATCCGGCGGTTTGCGCTGGCCGCGCCAACCTGCGCGTCGAGCAGGGTCCTGGCACGCCCGCTGTCGAGCCCGCCCTTGAGGAACCGTATGGCGTCGCCGGTGCCCAGATGATGGCCGATATACGCAGCGCGCGCGACCGTGGCGATGTCGTCGCCCACGCTGATGCCGGCGTTCTTGAGCTGCCTGACGCTGCGCAGGGCATAATCGGCGGTCGCATTGATCGAGGCAGTTCCGTCGTAGCGGAGCGCCAGTAGCGCCGATCGCGCGCCGGGAAGAACTTTCCCGTCGTCTCCCAGCCATCCCTGCCGGCTGGCGACACCATTGAGCCAGGTGCCAGCGCGTTCTGCCTCGCTCTGCCAGGTACCCGCGAGGAACTGGCCGAGACCGGCCGCGCTCGACCGTGGATTGCGCGACGTCGTATTCCATTTTCCGTCGCAGTTCTTGCCCGCTTCCGCGTCGACGATCGCTGCAAGGGCGGCGGGGGGCAGCCCGGTCCGCTCTGCCGCAGCGTCGATGACGCCACGGTAGGCAGCATTGGGTCCCAGCCCCGCCACGGGGCCCCCGCTCGCAGCCGCTGGCTGGGGCGCGACAGCGGGGGGCGATTCCGTCGCCGAGGGATCGGCGTGCGGACCAGGGTCTGTGGCTGCCGAGGCCCTGGCCGACCTGGGTGCGAGCAGCGACAACAGGGAATCGAGGTTGAACGTTTCGCAGCGTTGTGCCGACTGCGCATCTTGCTCAGCGTCGTCCTGGCTGCCCAGCGCCGCACGCCACAGGCGCGACGTGACGTCGCTCTGCGCCTGCGAATAAATGAGCGCGGCCTTTTCCGACGGACTCATCCTGCTGATATCGTTGGCGATCATCATGCAGCCGGCCCCTCAATCATCGGCACGGCGCGACCATGATCGCCCCTTTCGCGGTTGAAACGTGCGGCCGAGAAATCATCGATCTGGGCTTGATCTGCCTTGGCGACGACAAGGTCCGCAGCGCTGCGGAAGCGGTCGGCAGCTTCTTCGATGGCAGCCATTTCGCCAAAGGCCTTTGCTGCCTCTTGCCGCAGCTCACCAAGGCGTGAGCCGACCGCGACCGCATCGCGCACGACCTGCGCGCGTTGCGCACGCATGCGTGCACCGAAAGCCGGGGCGGCGCAGCGCCAGTCGCTGGCGGCAAGATGCGCCTCTTCGCGGAGCGACGTTTCGATGGCCTGATGCCGTTGGCCAAGGATCTCGAGCTGGTTCATTTCCGCGCTGATCGACAGGCGCATCGCGTCGATCTGGCGCTGCCGCAGCCGCAGCACGGCATCGAAGGGCGTCTTCATTCGGCGACCTCGAGCAACGCTGCCAGCCGGGCAAAACTGTCTTCCGGAGAGCCGCGATCCTGCTTGGTCTGCGTCAGCAGCGCTTCGATCTGCGGCGCAAGAGCGATAGCGCGGTCGACCTCAGGGTTTGCGCCGGCGGCATAGGCGCCCAGGCGCACGATCTCTTCCATGTCGCCGTAGGTCGACAGAATCGAACGCGCCGCGAGGCGCAGCCGGTTCTGCTCGTCGTCGAGGGCGCCGGGAAGCGTGCGCGATACCGATTTCAATATGTCGATTGCCGGGTAGCGCCCGCGTTCGGCAATCCGTCGCGTGATAACAACGTGCCCGTCCAAAATGCCGCGCACCGCATCGGCAACAGGCTCGTTGTGGTCGTCGCCATCGACGAGCACGGTGAACAGGCCCGTGATCGACCCCTGGCCGGGAAGACCCGGCCCCGCGCGCTCGAGCAGGCGCGGTAGTTCGGCAAACACAGTGGGCGTGTAGCCCTTGGTCGCGGCCGGCTCGCCGCTGGCGAGCCCGATCTCCCGCTGTGCCATGGCAAAGCGGGTGACCGAGTCCATGAGGCACAGGACATTCAGCCCCTGATCGCGGAAGTGTTCGGCAACCGCCATCGTGGTCCAGGCCGCCTGGCGGCGCATCAGTGCGGGTTCGTCGGACGTCGCGACAACGACGACGCTGCGCGCCAGCCCTTCGGGTCCGAGGTCGTCCTCGACGAATTCCTGAACTTCGCGGCCGCGTTCCCCGATCAGGCCGATGACGGCGACGTCGCAGCCTGTCCAGCGGGCAAGCATCGAGAGCAGCACCGACTTGCCGACGCCGGAGCCGGCAAACAGGCCAAGTCGCTGCCCCTGACAAAGGGGCGCAAAGATATCGAGCGCGCGCACACCGGTCGCCACGTAGTTCCCGACGCGGGCGCGCTGTGCCGCTGGGGGTGGGGAGGCCTTTATGGGATAATGGTCGTGGCCTGGCAGCATTGCTCCCTTGCCGTCGATCGGATTGCCGAGGCCGTCGACCATGCGGCCGAGCCAGGCATTGCCAGGGCGGACCGAGAAACGGCCGGCGATCAGGTTAGCGCGAGCGCCCGACATGATGCCCTGGGGGTCGCTGAACGGCAGGCAATGTGCCACGTCGCGATCAAGCCCGGTGACCTCTGCGGCAACAATTCCCTCGGCGGCAACGACGTCCACGTGCGAGCCGATCTGTGCGGCGCCAGTCAATCCCTCGACCTCGATCAAGGCGCCTCGCACCCCGATCACACGGCCAAAGCGCTGGTCCGGCACGTGTTCCCGTACCGTGCGCGCAGCAGCAGCAAGCGACCTCATCGGGTGGATCAGGCGGCCTGGGGAACGGCGCGTTCGAGTGCCGTCGTCTCATAGTCGATCAGCAGCCGACAGTCGGCGAGCGCGCGGTAGTAGTTGCCGGTCGCCACCTTGTGGGCGAAGCGGGCGCAAAGGGCCTTGGCCTCGAGGGCTTCGAGTGCGCCCAGCAGGTCGCCCAGATACTGGACGATCGCATCCTGATGCTTGGCCTGCGACTTGGGGTCGATGTACGCCATCATGCAGGCGAAATACAGGCGCCGGGCAGGGGTCACGGCGTCTTCTGCCGCCATGACTTCGCGTCCACGCAGGAGCGAGACGTTATTCTCCACGATGAAGTCGGTGCGGCCGATCGCGCGCATCACGGCGCCGTTCACGATCATCTTTTCACCGTCGCGCAGGGAAATACGTAGCGTCATCACAGGGTCCTTTGTGGCTTAGTCATCTTATAGGATGGAGACGCATCGATGGCCGGGTGTTGGCGAATTTTTGCCAAATGCCCCGACCAGCCAAAGTTCATCCTACAATTAAGGACACGAGCGCCACCCGACGCCCGAATAGTTTTTGCCGGAGAACCTCCTTGAGCCTCTATTCTGCCCTGTATGCCGGTGTGTCCGGTCTGAGCGCGCAGGCCAATGCAATGGCCAGCGTCGCCGACAACATCACCAACATCAACACCGTGGGCTACAAGAATGCGGAAACGCAGTTCCGCACGCTCGTTTCCGACGGGCGCGGCAACGTACCTTATTCGGCTGCGGGCGTCAGCGCGACGACACGCACGCTGGTTTCAAAGGAGGGCGTCCTCCAAGCTTCGAGCAGCGTAACCGACCTCGGCATCGCCGGAGCCGGCTTTTTCGTCACACGCGACGGCATCGGCCCGAATGCGAGCATCGCCTATACCCGGGCGGGCTCCTTCGCACCGGACACCCAGGGTTATCTGAAGAACTCGGGTGGCTATTTCCTGCAAGGATGGCCGCTCGATTCGCTTGGGAACTTCGTCAATAGCGGCAGCACGGATGCGCTCATCCCGATCCGTGTTACCCAGCTGACCGGGACTGCCGCGGCCACGAGCAAGGTCGAAATGCGCGCAAATCTGGATTCGACCGCGGCGGCGATCGCCGGCCCCTATGTTGCCGGGAATATGGCAACGGGCGCGGTCGTCCCGCAATTCTCGCGTCAGGTCGACGTCACCGATGCGCAGGGTGGCAGCCATGCCGTGACCCTGGCGTTCGCGAAAACCGGTTCGAACACCTGGGCTGGCGAGATCTATGCGGTACCGGCGACCGATGTTTCGCAACCGAACGGCCTGCTCGCCAGTGGCACGGTAAAGTTCAACCCGGACGGTTCGCTCGACCTTGCCAACTCCAGCCCCGCACTTTTCGGCACGATCACACCTGTCTGGACCAATGGTGCGGGCACCGGACCGATCCTGCTGAGCCTGGGCACGAACGGCGGCCTCGACGGCCTGACCCAGTTCGGGAGTCCCTCGGCGGTGATCTCATCGACCGTCAACGGCGGCTTGCTCGGCAGCGTGGCGTCAACGCGCATCTCTGAATCGGGGATCGTCAGCGCCGTGTTCGACGATGGAACGTCGCGCGCCGTTTTCCAGCTTCCCCTCGCCAGCTTCCAGAATCCCGACGGGCTGACCCGCTTGCCGGGGAATGGCTTTGGCGAATCGGACCAGTCGGGCAGCGTGGCGATCAACAGCCCCGGCGCCCTCGGCACCGGCAAGATCGCCTCCAATACGCTGGAAGCATCGACCGTCGATCTCGCGCAGGAATTCACCAACATGATCCGCTTCCAGCGGGCCTATAGTGCGTCGTCCAAGATCATCACGACCGTGGACGAAATGCTGCAGGAAGTCAGCAACCTGAAACGATAATCGCATGAGCCGGGCAAGGGGCGGACGATAGGAGCCGCCCGCTAGAGGAATTTCCGACGTGTCACTGAACGAGATTTTGGGATCGGCCATTTCGGGCCTTGCGGCATCGCAGGCAGGGTTGCGCTCGGTTTCCAACAATATCGCCAATGTCGGCACGCCTGGCTATGCGCGCGAGACCGTCGCCCAGACCACGGGCGTGACGGCCGGTCGCGTCAACGGCGTCACCGTTGGCGAACCGAGCCGGGTTGCCGACCGCTTCCTGGAAGCCACGGTGTTTCGCCGTTCGGGCGACATGGGGTCAGCGGACGTGACCTCCAACTACCTGAACCGGCTGCAGTCGCTACTTGGCGCGCCGGGGTCCGAATTCGGGCTGCCCGCGCGCCTGGACGCGATCGACTCCGCTGCAGTAGCCATGACCGGGACACAGGCTTCGCCCCAAGCCGTTGCGTCGTTCGCGGCCAATGTGCAGGGAGCGATTTCCTCGCTCAACCAGCTCGGCAATGATGTCGAAGGGCTGAAGGGCGATGTCCAGTCCGAAGTAGGCGACACCGTCGAGCGGGTGAATTCGTTGCTGGTGCGGATCAACGACCTGAACCACAGCGTCGCCCGGCTCGATGGCACCGGATACAGCTCAGCGGGCGTCGCCGATCAGCGCATGGCGGCGATCGAGGAACTGAGCGGCCTGATCAAGCTCACGGTGCGGCAGCAGCCCGACGGGAAGCTGTCGCTGGACACGGCGTCGGGGGTTCCGCTGCTCGACAACCGGCTACGGCAATTGTCGCTCCCTGCATCGAACGGGGCGCAGGTCAGCTATCCGGCAATCACCGTGCGCTTTGCAGACACGGCGAGTGGCCCCGGGGCGGCGACGGGTGACAAGCTGGACTCCGCTTCGGTAGGGGGCAAGCTCGGCGGTCTGATCGATTTGCGCGACCGCGCGTTGCCGGCGTTCTCCGAAAAGCTGGGGGTCTTGTTCACCGGCCTTTCGCAGACGCTCAACAGCGTCTCAAAT
>JANMJZ010000175.1:0-17139 GCA_031371635.1 Sphingomonadales bacterium
GCCTCCATCACGGCGCGAAGGCCGCTGCCCCCGGCGCCGACAACGACGGCGTCATAGCTGTGGTCGATGATCTTGTAAGCGGAATCGGACATTAAACGGGCGTCCCTGTGACGGCGATTTTCAGGATAGAAAACAGGGCAAGAGCCCCGGCGCCGAAAGTGAAGATATTAAGCAGGCCGAGCAAAACAACCCGGGTCTCGTCATGCTGGTAATCCTCAATCACCACCTGCAGTCCCATGCGGAAGTGCGCGAAGGTGTTGAAGACGATCAGCGCGAGCGGCACGGCGACGTAGGGCGACTGCATCCAGCCGCGCACGGTACCGAAATCGAGATTGGGCAGGCGGACGAGCGAGACGACCAGCCAGAGCATGACGATGACGTTGACGAAAGCGGTCATCCGCTGCTGCCACCAGTGCGTGCCGCCGTGCTTCGCGGAGCCGAGCCCGCGAACGCGCTTGATCTCGCTGCCGCCCTTCATGCCCCGGCTCATGCTGCCATCCCCTTGGTGACGATATAGGCCCAGGTCAGGGCGGTTGCCGTTACACTGAACGCAATGGTCGCGATCGCGCCCATCTTGTTGATCTTCAGCTCATATCCGGCGCCGATATCAAGGATGAAGTGGCGGATGCCATTCGCAAGGTGCTGGAAAAACGCCCAGGTCAGGCCGACCGCGACGATTTTCGCCAGCAGGTTCGCGGCCCAGCCCAGGCTGTTGCCGTCGGTTTCCTTGACGACCCAATAATGGAAGCCGGCATAGCTGTCGGGCCCGCCGGCAAGCGCCGCCAGCCACCAGACAAATACGACCGTGCCGACCGTTGCCATCACGACGCCGCACACCCGGTGGAGGATCGAGACCAGCATGTGCGGGCCCCATTTCCAGATGGAGAGGTGCGGCGATAGCGGGCGGCTTTGCGGCCGGGCGGAAGACTGGCTCATGGGGTGTCCTCGAAAGACGTCGATCGGTGTTTGCGGGCGTCCTTACCCCGTTAGATAAGCGATGCAACCGGTTGGTCGCATGGTCGGCAATCGGGGCGGCGATGGGAGCCGCGATCTAACGCTTCGTTAACCAGACGGGGCTAGCAACGATGCCAGTTCATTTTGCCAGAAAGCACCAGCGCCATGTCCACCCCCAGGGGCTTTGTCCGGGACGCCCGCCTCAAGATCGATCTGGCTGAAAGGCTTCGCTTTTTCGACGTCGCCGGCACGCTGGCCGAAGATGCGCGGATCGTGCACGAAGCGGTGCAGGGACGCGAGCACGAGATCGTCGACTGCTGGTGGGACCATCATGTGGCGTGCGCCGGCAAACCGGCCATCCCCGCCGCGCAATATCAAGCGATGAAGGACGAGGCGGCCCGCTATGTCGGACTGAAATTCGGCGACGCGACCGGCCAGGGTTGGGCCGACATGGCGGGCGACCACGCGCGCATGACTTATCTGGCGGGCGAGCCAATCGCGCTGATGATCTCATGCTACGAAGCCGCCAACCGGCTGGCTGTGGATTTCTGCGCGGCGAAGCTGGGCGACTGTGCCGAATTCCACCGTGCGTCGGGCGCGGTCTTCCGCCTCGCGATGATCGAAGCCGAAGTGATCTCCTCGACCATGGCCGCGATGAAGGCGGGCGAGGTCGAGCAACAGCGCGTCGAGCGTGCCGACCTGTTCAGCGAAAAGATCGCGTCGGAACTGACGAGTGCCTCGGACCTCGGCACCCATTTGCGCGGGCAGGCCGCCGATGCGTCGGGTGCGACGCGGGGCATGCTGGGCAAGGCGTCAGAAGTGGCGGCCGCAGCCGAACAATCGGCAACTGCGATGCGCGATGCCGCGCATACGGCAGCCGGGCTGATCCGCGCGATCGAGGAAGCACGCGGCGAAGTCGAAGTCGCAGCCGATATCGCGACGCGCGCATCTGAGCAGGCGGCCGATGCTGTCAGGGTCTCGCAGGCATTGTCGGAAACGGCCAAGTCGATCGAGTCGATCCTGGGCCTGATCCGCGACGTGGCCGGGCAGACCAATTTGCTGGCGCTGAACGCAACGATCGAAGCCGCTCGCGCAGGCGATGCCGGACGCGGCTTTGCGGTGGTGGCGCAGGAAGTGAAATCGCTCGCCAACCAGACGGCGCGCGCGACCGACGACATCGCCTCGAAGATCGCGGCGATCCAGTCGGCGACGCAATCGACGGTCATGACCAACGATTCGATCCGGGCGACCGTGGCCGAAGTGCAGCAGTCCGCGAACCGCATCCGCAAGGCGATGGAAACACAGGCGCAGACGGTGACGATGATCACGGCGGCGGTCGACGAGACGGCGCTGGCGGCGGACACGATGTCGTCGACCATCGCAGCGATCCGCAGCGATACCGAGACGGTCGCGACCGAGATCGACGAACTGGAAACCGGGTTCGACAATGTGAACCGCAAGCTGGCGCTGCTGCAGGATGCGGCGGGGGATTACGTCCGGCTCGTGGCGTAGGATTAGCGGCGCTAATCCCCGCCGAACCGGCGGGCCGGAGCGGCCGACCTTGCCACAGCAAGGACCGACGACGTGGCTTTGCCACGGCGCGAACACTGCTTATGACAACGCCATGAACATCCTCCTCACCGGCGGCACGCGGGGCATCGGTGCCGCAATCGCGGCGCGCCTTTCCGACCATGACGTCTTCGCGACCGGCAGTGCCGATGGCGATTTCGCCGATCCCGCCACCCCTGCAAAGCTCTGGGCAACCGCGCTCGAGCGGTTCGGGGGGCGGGTGGATGTGCTGATCAACAACGCGGGAATCTTCGAGGCGACGCCGATCGACCTGCCGGACAGCGACTGGTCGGCGGGATGGGCTCGCACCATGCAGGTTAATCTTGCTGCCAGCGCCGAACTCTGCAGGTTTGCCGTGGGGCACTTCCTGAAGCGCGAGGGTGGCCGCATCGTCAATATCGCAAGCCGGGCCGCCTATCGCGGCGACAGCCCGGCGCACTGGCATTATGCAGCGTCGAAGGCGGGCATGGTCGCGATGACGAAGACAATTGCGCGCGGCTATGCCGCAAAGGGGATCTACGCCTTTGCGATTTGCCCGGGCTTTACGATGACGGGTATGGCCGAGGATTATCTGGCCAGCCGTGGCGGCGACAAGCTGCTGGCGGACATCCCGCTCGGCAAGGTCGCGGACCCCGAGGAAGTCGCGGAGATCGCTGCATTTTGTGCGCTGAATGCGCCCCCTTCCATGACCGGCGCCGTGCTCGACGTGAACGGCGCGAGCTATGTTCGCTAGGGCAGCGGTCGCACTGGCGCTGATCGTCGCGGCGCTGCCGGCGTCGGCGAAACCGGCAGACGGTGCGGCACAGGGCAAGGCGCTTGCCGCCGCCTGCAAGGACCGCAGCGGCTGGGCCGATCCCGCCCCGCCCGCGCGCATCTTCGGCGATACATATTATGTCGGGACGTGCGGGATCACGGTTCTGCTGATTACATCGGGCACAGGGCACATTCTGGTCGACACCGGCCCCGTGGAGGCGGTGCCGCTCGTGCTCGCCAACATCCGCAAACTTGGCTTTCGCCCCCGCGACGTGAAGCTGGTTGTCGGCAGCCATGAGCATTTCGACCACATGGGCGGGTTCGCCGCCCTTAAAGCCGCGACGGGCTCGGAAATCTGGGTTCGCGAACCGGCCCGCACGGTTCTTGAAAGCGGACGCACCAATCCGGATGATCCGCAGGCCGGAATAATTGCCGACACTTCGCCGGTCAGAGTCGACCGATTACTTCGCGACGGTGACGCGATCGATCTCGAAGGTCGTGGTTTCCCGCTCCTCTATGCCCTCGCGACACCGGGGCATACGAACGGCGGCACCAGCTATCACTGGATCACCTGCCAAGCGACGCGCTGCGTCACCATGGCCTATGTCGACAGCCTGTCGGCGGTGTCGCGCGATGGCTATCGCTTTACCGACCACCCCGAACGCGTCGCGCCGTTCCGCACGACGCTTGCGACCGTGGCGGGCATGAAGTGCGACGTGCTGATCACCCCGCACCCGGGGGCGAGCAATTTGCTTGCCCGGCTGGCCGGGGAGGCCCCGCTGGTCGACCCGACCGGCTGCAAGCGGCTGGCCGAGGGTGCGACCGCCGCGCTGGACAAGCGGCTGGAAGGCGAAGGTCCCTCGCCCACCCGATAGCCTGCGGTCGGAAAACTGATTTGGTTAATGGACGATTGCGAACGCCGCGCCGGGATGTGATGGTGCGTACATGCCTGTTCCAGCGCGCTTTCTGCCGATCCTTGCTGCGATGGCCTTGCCGGTCGTCGTGCAGGCGCAGGCGCAAACGCTCGCGGGCAATCCGGCGCTCGATGCAGCGGCGGCGACGTTGCGTCCCGGCCAGTTCGTGCTGGACGAAGATCGCGCCGGGCCCGGGTTCGACGATCTGGAAGCGCCCTCGCGAGGGACGATCACGCTGGCCGTCAGCATCGCCATGCAGCGGCTGTACGTCTATCGCAGCAACGAGCTTGTGGCGGTGTCGACGGTATCGACCGGCAGGCCCGGCCACCGCACGCCGCAAGGCGATTTCGCCATCCTGCAAAAGGCGCGCTGGCACCGTTCGAACATCTACAGCAATGCACCTATGCCCTTCATGCAGCGGCTGACGTGGGACGGCATTGCGATCCACGCGGGACATCTGCCTGGCGTCCCCGCCTCGCACGGGTGCATCCGTGTCCCGTTCGGCTTTGCCCCGACGCTGTTCGGGATGACGGCGCTGGGCGATGCAGTGTCGATCGACGACTGGCCGCCGCACGCGCCCGTCTATCTCGACGTCGACTGGGCCCCGGTCACCGGGTCTGGGACGCGCCTGCCCCTCCGGCTAGACTACGACCTGCGCGTGATCGCTTTCAATACAGGCGCGTGACGCTATGCGGGGCGCATGAGCGACATCTGGAAACTGACCCTCCCCTGCGACCGCACCGATGCCGAGCGGATGAGCGGGGAGCTGCCCGAGCTGGCTGACCTCGACCCGATGCCAGTCGTCGTAGCGTCGGAGCCCGACGCCGCCAGCCCCGACCGCTGGCAGATCGACGTCTATTTCGAGGGTAAGCCGGCGCGAACGACGCTGCGGCGGATCGCGGGACTGGTGCCCAGCGCCCATGAGAAAGAGCCGCGGGCCAGGCCCCTGCCCGCGCAGGACTGGGTGACGCTGAGCCAGGCGGGTGTCGAGCCGCTGAGTGTCGGGCGCTTTCACGTCCGCACCCCCGACTACCCGCCGCACCCCGACCTGATCGATCTGGTCATCCCGGCCGGGCTCGCCTTCGGGACCGGGCAGCACGCAACCACTTCGGGCTGTCTTGCCGTGCTCGACGGCCTGAAGCGTCGAGGTAAGGTATTCCGCAATATCCTGGATCTCGGCACCGGCACCGGCCTGCTTGCCTTTGCCGCCGCACGGCTGTGGCCGGCGGCACGGCTTGCCGCGTCGGACATCGACCCGGTGTCGATCGAAGTCGTGCGCGAGAATGCGGCTGCGAACGGGGTGACGGGCCTGAAGCTGGTCGTCGCCGACGGGCTGACGCACCGCGATCTGGTCACGCGCGCGCCCTATGACCTCGTCATCGCCAACATACTGGCCCAGCCCCTGATCGACATGGCACCCTGGGTCGCTGCCAGCGTTGCGCCGGGCGGCACGCTGGTGCTGGCGGGCCTGCTCGACACACAGGCAAAGGCAGTGGCGCGGGCCTATGTCGACCAGAACATGCGGCTTGTTGCGACCGGTTCGGGCGAATGGCCGGTGCTGACGCTGGTTGCGCGGACCAGCTGGCGCTGATCAGCCGCGCCGGCGGTCGACAAGCCAGACCAGCAGCGCAATCGCGACGCCGATCCCGATTCCGCCGCCCAGCCCCAGGAACGGCTGACCGCTGTGCACGCCCCACAGGCCGCCGACCAGCGCGCCGAGGCCAATGGCGAAACCGCCCGAGACGGGGTTCTTGCTGTCCTTCATGCCCCCGCTCATGGCAGCGCAATTCTTGTGGTCAAGGAATGCTTCACCAATTCAGTGCGCCAACGCGAAACCAGAATGTTGCACAAGGAGAACGTTCCCAGCGAAAGCCGTTCATTGATCCAGCATCCGTTTGTTGCCGACCGTGCCTCCGCCCTCGACGCAGCACGCTTGCTTGCCGAGCTAGGCGAAGCGGCGGCCGCCGCGGCCGCAGCCCGTGCCGAAATCAGCCGGGGCCTGGGCAATGTGGTGCATTTCTGCCGCTGGCGTCAGATAGAGCGTCTGATCGACGTGATGAACGACCCCGAATCGGAACAAACACGCCACTGAACGATTTCGCCGTGACACGCCCGCGTGTCAGGGGGTAGCGGAACGGGCATGAGTTCGGGTCAAATGCGCATCGGTTTTGCGGCTGTTGCCATGCTGTTATCCGGCATGGCCGTAGCCCAGCAACCCGCGCCTGCGTCCCAGCCGCCCAGCACCGCCGGCGACCTCGATCCCGAAACCCCATTAGCACCGCTGCCCGACCTGGGCGTCGACTGGCCTGACCTGAACGTCCGCGATCCGCTGGAAGCCGTGCCGGATACTGCCGTTGCACGCCCCGATGCCACCCCGCGCTATTCCGTACAACTCGTGGGCATCGATGCCATTCCCAAGGCGCGCGAACGGTTCGACAGCCTGTCGGTGCTGCGCCAGAACGACGGCAAACCGGCCAATGTCGCGCAAATCGATCGCCGCGCGCGGGACGATGTCGAGCTGCTCGATGCGATCATGCGATCGGAAGGCTATTACGACGCGACCGTCGCCACCGACATCAAGCCCGCGACCGACGGCGGACGGGTTTCGGTTACGCTGACGGTGACCCCGGGCGAACAGTTCAAGTTCACCGGCGTGGACGTGAAGGGCGTTGAAGGCACAGCCAATCAGCCGGCCCTCGAAACCGCCTTCGGCATCGCACCGGCCAAGCCCGTCGTTGCGGAGGACGTCATTACGGGGCAGGCGGCGCTGCTCGATAAGCTCGGGCGCACCGGATACCCGTTTGCCAAGGTCGGCGAGCCCTATGTGGTTGTCGATCACGAAACGCGCGGCGCGACGCTGGACCTCAACGTCGAGACCGGCAGCAAGCGCAATTTCGGGGCGATCCTCTATCAGGGGGGCAAGCCGCCGTTCAGCGAGAAACATGCCGAAGTGATCGCGCGCTGGAACCCGGGCGACCTTTACGACAGCTATCTGGTCGACGATTTCCGCCGCGCCGTGGTGGCGACCGGACTTGTGTCGCAAGTCCGTGTGACGCCGGTCGAGGGCACGTCGCCCGGCACGGTCGACATGCAGACGACGCTCGACCCCGCGCCGTTCCGCACGATCGCGGGCGAGGCGGGCTATGGCACCGGCGAAGGATTCAGGGTCGAGACGAGCTGGCAGCATCGCAACCTCATCCAGCCCGAGGGCGCCGTTACCCTGCGCGGCATCGCCGGCACGCGCGAACAGCTGCTGGGTGCGACGCTGCGCATGGGCAATTTCCGGCGGCGCGACCAGGTGCTCAATGCGAGGCTGCTGGCCAGCCACGAAGACCTGATTTCGTACAATGCCTATACGGTCGAACTTGCGGGGAGCATCGAACGCCAGACGACGATCATCTGGCAAAAGCCGTGGTCGTACAGCTTTGGCGGTGAAATCCTGTATTCGAGCGAGCGGAACTTCGATCCGCTGCGCGGGGCGCTGATCCGCCGGCAATTCTATATCGCGGCGCTGCCCGTGACGATGTCGTACGACGCGTCGAACGACCTGCTCGATCCCACGACGGGGTTCAGGCTGGCCGCCCGGCTATCGCCTGAAGTCTCGCTCGAGGCCCGGACCTTCGGCTATGTGAAGGTGCAGCTCGACGGCAGCTATTACCGGCCGGTCGGCGAACGCCTCGTCATCGCGGGACGGGCGCGCCTCGGCGGCATTGCCGGGGCATCGCAAAGTACGATCGCGCCGTCACGGCTGTTCTATTCGGGCGGCGGCGGATCGGTGCGGGGCTTCGGCTATCAGCAGATCGGGCCGCTGAATGCGCTCAACCAGCCGACGGGCGGGCGATCGCTCGCCGAATTTTCACTGGAGGCGCGGGTGCGCCTGCCGATCTTCGGCGGCAATTTCGGCGTGGTGCCGTTTGTCGACGCGGGCAATGTGTATGAAAAATCGCTTCCCGATTTTAGCGGGATACGCGTCGGCGCAGGTGTCGGTCTGCGCTATTATTCGAACTTCGGGCCGATCCGTATCGACGTCGGCACTCCGCTCGCCCGGCGCCCGAACGAGTCTCGTATCTCTGTCCAGGTATCGCTGGGGCAGGCATTTTGAGGGCGGTCCTGCGCTGGGGCGCGGCGCTGGTCCTGTTGGCGCTGCTCGCGGTCGGCGCGCTGGCCTATGTTGCCGATACGAGCGTGGGGCATCGCTACATCGCCGACCGTATCGCGGCGTTGAAGCCCGCCAATGGCCTGCGGATCAAAGTCGGCCGGATCGAGGGGTCGATCTATGGATCGACGCGGCTGCGCAACCTCCGGCTTGCCGATACTAAGGGGCAATTTTTCCAGGCGAGCGACGTCCGCGTGGAGTGGACACCCTGGGCGTGGTTGTCGAACCGGCTCGACATCGACCGGTTGATCGCGCCAGCCGCGACGCTCGACCGGCTGCCTGCACTGGTGCCGAGCAAGACGCCGCAGCCCATACTCCCCTCGTTCGACATCCGGATCGGGGAGTTGCGCATCGACCGCATGATTTTCGGCGAAGGGATCGTGAAGCCCGCGCGCGTCGCGCGCATTGCCGGGCGTGCCGACATCCGCGACGGGCGCGCGCTGGTCGACTTGAACGCGGCATCACGCGGTGGCGACCGGCTGGTGCTGAAGCTCGACAGCGCGCCCGACCGTAATATTTTCGATGTCTCCGCCAGCGTCGATGCCCCGGCGAAGGGCGTGATCGCCGGGATGCTCGGCGCGACGCAACCGCTGACCCTGCGTGTCGATGGCGACGGCAGCTGGAAACAATGGAAAGGCGCGCTGGTCGCGCGCGCCGGTGCAGGCGAGCTGGCGCAGCTCGCGCTGACTGCCCGTGAAGGCCGCTATGGGTTGAACGGCGTCGTGCGGCCGTCGCTGGTCACGCGAGGGCAGATCGCGCGGCTGACCGGCCCGATGATGCGGGTGACGGGCAACGCCACGCTCGCAAACCGGCAGCTCGACACGCATCTCGGCATCGTTTCGCCGGCGCTGGCGCTGAGCGCCAATGGTTACGTCGATCTGGCCCGCAGCAGTTTCGACGCCATGCGGATCGACGTGAGGTTGCGCCAGCCGCAGGCGGTGATGGCCACGATGTCGGGCCGTGACATCGCCGCGCTGGTCCTGCTAGACGGGCCGTTCGGCTCGGCAAATTTCGACTATCGCATCACGGCGTCGCGCCTGGCATTCGATGCAACGGGGCTGGAGAACGTTCGCGCCACCGGTCGAGGCAAACTGTCGGCAGAGCCGGTCCTCGTGCCGGTCGCGCTCTCCGCCCGGCGGGTGACCGGCGTCGGCGACATCGCGGGCGGGATCCTCAACAATTTGCGCGTCGACGGGCTGCTGCGGGTCACCTCGAAGCTGATCACGGGCGACGGGCTGAAGGTCAGGTCGGACAAGCTCAACGGCACGATCTCGCTGCTCGTCGACCTTGCGACCGGACGCTACGATGTCGGCCTGTCGGGCCAGCTCAACCGCTATCTCATTCCGGGGCTTGGCATCGTCGACGTGAAATCGGTGCTGAAGGTCGTGCCCGGCGCGAACGGCCAGGGCGTGCGGGTCGCCGGGCGCGGACAGGTTTGGGTGCGGCGGCTGGACAACAGCTTCCTTGCCGGGCTGGCGGGCGGCCTGCCCTATATCGACACCGCGCTCGAACGCGGGGCGGACGGGATCATCCGATTTACCGAGTTGCGGCTCACCGCGCGCGACATCGCGATCAGCGGCAACGGGTACCGGCGGCTCGACGGCACCTTCTTCTTCGAAGGCAGTGGCCGACAGCGCCGCTATGGTCCGGTGCGGCTGCGCATCGACGGCAATATCGCACGGCCAAGGGTTGACCTGATCCTTGCCCGGCCCCTGCCGGCTGTCGGCCTTCGCGACGTTCGCGCTTCGCTAGTGCCGACGGCGCAGGGATTCGAGTGGACGGCGAGCGGCGGATCGCAGTTCGGGCCGTTCCGCGGCAATGGCCAGATCCTGCTGCCGAGCGGCGGACAGGCGGTGGTACGGATCGTCTCGCTGACGGCATCGGGCATCAAGGCAAGCGGCGACCTGCGCGCGGTGACCGGCGGCCTTTCGGGCCAGGTCGATGTTTCGGGTGGCGGGCTGACCGGGACGGTGGCGCTCGGCGTGCAGCAGGGCATCCAGCGGGTGGAAGCCCATCTGAACGCCCGCGACGTGAAGCTCGTCGGGCCGCCGCTGATCGTGGTCCAGCGCGGGCGGCTCGATCTCGTGGCACTTCTCGACCCCAAGGGCACAGACATCGACGCGACTTTCGTGGGTCAGGGCCTGCGTTATGGGGACATCGCGCTGGCGCGGGCCGCCGGAAACGCGAAGCTGGTCGACGGAGTCGGCCAGGTGAAAGCGAATTTCGCCGGATCGCGCGGGCGCGGTTTCGATATCCGGTCGGTCGTCGACGTCGCCCGCGACCGGTTTGTCGTGAATGCGGAAGGGTCGGTCGACAACCGGCCGATCAAGCTGAATTCCGCTGCGCTGATCACGAGGGAAGGCGACGCCTGGCGGCTTGCCCCGACCGCAATCAGCTTTGCCGGTGGCAGCGCGACGATTGGGGGCAAGTTCGGTGGGGCGGCGACGGAGCTCGACGCAACGGTCGAGCGCCTGCCGCTGACAGTCCTCGATATCGTGCAGCCCGATCTGGGGCTGGGCGGCTCGGCGAGCGGGCGCATAACCTTCCGTCAGCCGACCGGCGGCGGCGTGCCCACGGGCAGCGCGAACCTGCGGGTGCGCAACCTGACGCGCGCGGGCCTGTTGCTGGTGTCGACCCCGGTCGACGCGGGGGTCAATGCGATCCTCGACGGCAAGGGGCTGGCTGTGCGGGCGATTGCGGTTTCGACGGGCAAGACCATCGGACAGGCACAAGTGCGCATCTCGCCGCTGGGCGCCGGTTCGCTGATGACGCGGCTGACCAACGCGCCACTGTTCGCGCAGCTGCGTTACAATGGCCCAGCGGATACGTTGTGGCGGCTGACGGGTGTCGAAAGCTTCGACGTGTCGGGGCCGCTTGCCATCGGCGCAGACGTGACGGGCAGCGTCAACCGCCCGGTCATTCGCGGTTCGCTGCGCACCGAGAATATGCGGCTGGAAAGCCCGGTGAGCGGCACGGTGCTGACGGGGCTCAAGGCGTTCGGCCGCTTCGACCAGTCGCGCCTCGTCATCGACCAGTTCACCGGCAATGCGGGGCGCGGCACCGTGTCGGGCCGCGCGACTTTCGACCTTGCCGCCGCCAATGGCTTCGGGATCGACCTGACGCTCGACGCCAAGCAGGCCTCGCTGATTGCGCGTGACGATTTTGCGGCGACGGTGACAGGCCCGCTGCGCATCGTGTCGAACGGGCCGGAGGGACGGATCAGCGGGAACGTCGTGCTCGATCGCGGTGCCTTCCGCCTCGGGCAGGCGAGCGCGGCGCAGCAGGTGCCCACGCTGAGGGTGCGCGAGATCAACCGGCCGTTCGGATCGCCCCGCGTGCGCGCGGCACCCACGCTTTGGGCGCTCGACGTCAAGGCGCGAGCCGAGAACCAGCTGGCGGTGACCGGCCTCGGCCTCGACAGCGAATGGAGCGCGGACCTGAGCGTGACCGGATCGCTCGATGCACCGCGCATACTCGGTCGTGCCGATGTCGTGCGCGGCGCGTACGAGTTCGCGGGCAAGCGCTTCGAGCTGACCCGGGGCGTCATCCGGTTCCAGGGCTCCTTCCCGCCGGATCCGGTGCTCGACATCGTCGCCAATGCGAACATCCAGTCGCTGAACGCGACGGTGACGGTGACGGGGACCGGGCAGAAGCCGATTATCGCCTTCACCAGCATTCCAGCGCTGCCGCAGGACGAACTGTTGTCACGGCTGTTGTTCGGGACATCGATCACCAATTTGTCGGCGCCGGAAGCCCTGCAGCTTGCCTCCGCAGTCGGGTCGCTGCGCGGAGGCACCGGGCTCGACCCAATCAATGCGGTGCGCAAGGCGATCGGCCTCGACCGACTGCGCTTCGTTGCGGCGGACGCGAGCGTCGGCAACAAGACCGCGATCGCGGTCGGGAAATATATTACGAAACGAACCTATGTCGAACTCATCACCGACGGACAGGGCTATTCCGCGACACGCGTCGAATTTGCGATCACGCGCTGGCTTTCCTTGCTTTCGACCATCTCGACAGTTGGCCGGCAGAGTGCGACTGTGCGCGTGTCGAAGGATTACTAGCCGATGCCGCTTGCCCGCACGCGCCGCCTTCCCAGACCGATTATCCTGTCGTTCCTGCTGCTTGGCCTGATGGTGTTGGGCAGCCTGTATCTCGCTACCCGGCTGACCGCGAACAACGACACTATGGTCGAGGTTTCCGAGTATCGCCGGGCGATCACCGACGTGATAAACGCCGCGCGCGATGCCGAGACCGGGCAACGCGAATATTTGCTGACGAACGATCCGAAATATCTGCAACCCTATAGCGCGAGCGTCGGCCTTATAGCTCCCACGCTTGCGCGTATTCGTTCGATGCAGGGGGAGCGCGGAAGCCAGACCGCAGCGCAGCTGTCGGTACTGCTCGACGAGAAGATGGCCGAGATGCAGCAGACGATAGCACTCGATCAAGCCGGCAAGCGGCAGGCCGCGCTCGACATCGTCCACACCGACCGCGGCAAGCAGATCATGGACAGGATCCGGGTACTTGCCGAGACCGAGCGGACTTGGGGCGTCAAGCAGACGACCGGCCTGACGGACTCGTCGCGGATGCTGTTGCGGATGATGGTAGCAGGGCTGATCTTCGGCGCGCTGGCGGTCATCTGCCTGTCGCTGCTCTGGCTGTCCCAGGCGCGTCGCCAGTTCACGGAAGTGGATCGCGCGCGCGGTGACGCCGAAGGCGCGCTGCTGGCGCTCAAGACCGAAGTCGCGTCACGCGAACAGGCGGAAGCACAACTGCGCCAGTTGCAGAAGATGGAGACACTCGGCGCGCTCACCGGCGGCATCGCGCACGATTTCAACAACATGCTCGCGGTCGTGCTCGGCGGGATCGAACTCGCCAAGCGCCGGCTGAGAAACGATCCCGACAAGGCGGACCAGCTTCTGGAGAATGCACGCGAGGGCGCCATGCGCGCCGCGACCCTGACCTCTCGCCTGCTGGCCTTCTCTCGCAACCAGCCGCTCGCCCCGACTCCGCTCGACGTCAACAAGCTGATCGGGGGCATGTGCGATATGCTTCACCGGACACTGGGTGAAGCGATTCAGGTCGAATGCGTTTATGGCGCGGGGCTGTGGCGTTGCTATGTCGATCCGGGCGAAGTCGAAAACGCCATACTGAACCTTGCCATCAACGCACGAGATGCCATGGGCGTCAGCGGGAAGCTGACGATCGAGACTGGCAACGCGCACATCGACGACAATTATGCGCGGTCGCGAATCGATGTGAATCCCGGACAATATGTCTTGGTCTGCGTAACCGACACGGGGACCGGCATGTCACCCGAAACGATCGAGCGCGCGTTCGACCCGTTCTTCACGACCAAGCCTGTCGGCAAAGGGACGGGCCTGGGCCTTAGTCAGGTGTTCGGGTTCGTGAAACAGTCGGGCGGGCATGTCGCCATCTATTCGGAGCTCGGCCAGGGGACGACGATCAAGCTCTATCTTCCGCGCTTTATGGGTGCCGAGCCAGCTGGCGAGGTTGCAGAGAATGAAGCGCTTCCGTCGGGCGGGTCGGGCGAGGTCATCCTCGTCGTCGAGGACGAACACCGGGTCCGCCACTTCGCTGTCGATGCCCTGCGCGAACTGGGCTATACCGCCATTAGCGCCGCTTCGCCGATGGTTGCGCTCGACATGATCGAAGAGCAGCCTGAAATCACCATGTTGTTTACCGATATCGTCATGCCCGACATGACAGGGAGCCAGCTTGCCGAGGCCGCGCTGGTCAAACGGCCCGACCTGCGGGTGCTCTACACGACCGGCTATACCCGCAACGCCGTAGTGCATAACGGCATGATCGACGTGGGGGTTGCGTTCCTGTCGAAGCCCTATGGCATGGCCGATCTGGCGCGGAAGGTCCGCGACGTGCTCGACGGGGGCGGCGTGAACCGGCCCGTCTAAACGGCGCTAGAGGATCTTCGCCGCCAAGATCCATGCAAAGGTCAGTGCGATCACCACCCCGCCAGCAAGCGTGTAGCGCGTTGCTCGACGAAGCAGGACCGTCTGGGCATCGACCGACACGCAAAAGGCGGCAAACAGCCGACGGGTGATGGCCTGTGGGTCATCCTCGATACCCTCGTCCGAAAACTCCTCGCCGATAGTGATCGCGCGCACGGTGATGGCCGCCGAAATCGCGACCAGCAACATGCCGGCCATGGTAACGACGGTCTCCCAGGGCTGGGTCGGCGCGTCGAGGCTGAGCGGAGCGCCGGGCGACGCCGCGATCGGATTAATGCCGGTCCCGATCAGCAAGGCGTCGAAGGCAAGCAAGGCACCCAGACGCACCGACAGGTCGAGGTCCTTGTGCCTCAGCAGGTCGAGGTCGACCTTGAAATCTTCACTGACGCCATCGCGGTGCGTGATCTGGAACGCGCGCAGCAAAGCGCGCGTCGACATCACCCTGCCCTTGGTCGCCCCCCATCGCAGCATGCGTTGCCCTTCAAGATTCCACGCCCGGATAATTCTCGGCTTTCAGCAATTTCGCAAGATGGACCGCGTTCGAAGCGGTCATGGCGGCGGTTTCCAGCACCTTGTCAGGTGTCGAAGGCAAGTCCTTGAAATCGATCTTGTGCATCGCCTCGCCCACCCAATAGCAGGCGGCCCCGGCGGGGATGGTCCAGCCCGTGTCGTTCAGCGACTGGAAGATCTGCGCGCTCGCGATATGGGCCCCGTCTTCATTGCCGACGATGGCGGCCACGGCCACTTTGCCGCTGCTCGGCATCCTTCCCTGATCGTCGGTTTCCGACAGAAAGGCGTCCATGCGTTCGAGCACGAGCTTTGCCACGCTGCCCATCTGGCCCATCCAGATCGGGGTGCCGAGGATGAGAATATCCGCCGCAAGGATTTTGGCGCGGATCGCAGGCCAGCCGTCGCCATCGCCCTCGTCGCTGCTCACCCCGAAACTGACGCCCGCTGCAGCAATGCGGATCGTCTCGGTCAGCGTCACGTCATGCTGGGCAAAGGCGTCGGCCAGCACCCCGATCATGGCGTCGGTCGAGCTTTCGCCCCCGGCTTTCAGCGTGCAATTCAGGGCGATGGCGGTGAGCGGCATGGGGCGTCCTTTGTGGTGTTGCCACCACCAGACGTCCCATGCCGGGCGTTGTTCCCTCAGCCCGCGACCGGCGCCCCGATCACCGACTTTACTTCCATGAATTCCCGCAGGCCGTAGACGCCGTTCTCGCGCCCGTTGCCCGATTGCTTGTACCCTCCGAAGGGCGCGCCCGCATCGGGGCCCCAGCTGTTGATCGTCACAATCCCGGCGCGCATTTTGGGCGCGAGCGCCGCCGCCTTGGCCGGATCTCCCGAAATCGTCATCGACAGGCCAAAGGGGGTGCCGTTGGCAATGCGGACGGCTTCGTCTTCGTCGGCATAGGTCATGACAGTCGCGACGGGGCCGAAAACTTCCTCCTGGGCAATCCGCATGTCGGGGGTGACGCCGCTGAACAATGTGGGGCGGATGTAATAGCCCCGGTTGAGGTCGGCCGGGCGACCGGTGCCGCCGGTTTGCAACGTCGCACCTTCGTCAATTGCCGACTGGATCAATCCCTGGATCTTTTCGAACTGCGCCTTGTTGACCACGGGGCCGATGTGCGGCCCTTCGACCATCGGGTCGCCGACGGGCACAGCCTCCAGATAGGCTTTCACGAACCCGATAGCTTCGGCTTCGCGGTCCTTGTGGACGAGGATGCGGGTTGGGGCGATGCAGCTTTGTCCCGAATTGGCGACGATGCCCTGCACTGTGGGCGGCAGGTGCGTCGCGAAATCGGCATCGGGCAGCACGACGTTCGCGGCCTTGCCCCCTAATTCGGTGTGAACACGCTTGACCGTGTCGGCAGCGGCCTTTGCAATCAAGATGCCGGCGCGTGTCGATCCGGTGAAGCTGACCATATCGATATCGGGGTGCGACGAAATGGCGTTGCCGGTCAGCGGGCCATTGCCCTGCACGAGGTTGAACACGCCCGCAGGCACCCCCGCAGCGTGCATGATTTCGGCGAGGATGGCGGCATTGCCGGGGCATTCCTCGCTGGGTTTCAGGACCATCGTATTGCCCGCGGCCAGCGATGGCGCGACCTTCAGCGCGATCTGGTTGAGCGGCCAGTTCCAAGGCGTAATCATGCCGACGACGCCAATGGGTTCGTGGACGACGCGGACAGTGCCGATCATCTCCTCGAACTTGAAGTCTTCCAGCGCTTTCGCTGCAATCCGGAAATGCGCCATGCCCGACATCGCCTGGGCTGTGGTCGCGAATGAAACCGGCGCGCCCATTTCCATCGCCATTGACTGGCCCAGGTCGGCAAAGCGCTTCTTGAACTCGTCGACGATCCGCCCGATCAGCGCGAGCCGTTCGGCAACGCTGGTCTGCGAAAATGTTTCGAACGCGCGTCGTGCCGCGACGACAGCGGCATCGACATCGGCCTGTGTCCCGATGGTGATTTCGGTGCAGGGCTCTTCGGTCGAGGGTGAAATCACCTCGTGCCGTGCGCCGCCTAGGGAGTTGACCCACTCGCCGTTAATATAGTGCTTAAGATAGCTGTGCATCTCGACTCTCCACATGCGTTTCGTTTGGCCACCGTTTCGGGCAGTCGGACGCCGGTTGCAATGATAAAGGCGCGCGCTGTTGACAATGCCGCGCGGGGTCACCTACAGGCCGCCGCCTACCTGACGACTTATCCTACTCTGTGCCCAGATGGCGGAATTGGTAGACGCACCAGCTTCAGGTGCTGGCGCTCGCAAGGGCGTGGAGGTTCGAGTCCTCTTC
>JANMJZ010000055.1:0-2186 GCA_031371635.1 Sphingomonadales bacterium
TTGGATAAGTGTCGAATAGACCATGAAAATATGACAGTCGCAAGGAGGACCCGGCCATGCCCGACACCGCCCCGCCGCCCCGGCTGAAGCCCCTTCGGACGCTACCGCCGAGATCGACGCGAAGATCGCCGCCCTGAACGACTGGCGCGGCGCCACGCTGGCAAGGCTGCGCGCGCTGATCCGACAGGCGATCCCGGACGTCGAGGAATCGATCAAATGGCGCAAGCCCACCAACCCCGCCGGCGTACCGGTCTGGTCGGTGCCGGGCGCAAACGGCAAGCCGCGCATCCTATGCACGGGCGAAGTCTACAAGGACAAGGTGAAGCTGACCTTTGCCGAGGGCGCCAGGCTGCCCGACCCCAGCGGCGTGTTCAACGCGAGCCTCGACGGCGGGACACGGCGGGCCATCGATCTGCGCGAGGGGGAGACGGTGGACGAGGGGGCGTTTGTGGGGTTGGTGGCCCCTCTCAGGTAAAAACGGACACTCGGTACATCTGCATCGCTCGCTGCAGATGGTTGCACAACTGCAACAACCTTTGGCGAAAAGAACAAGCTCGCAACACTCGGCCTGTCCTACATGCGCATGAACCTGTTTCACCCTTGCAGATGGACGACTCACCGCACCCCCCTGCCGCCATAACTAACCCCGAGGCCTCACCCGCCAACGAACTCGAAACGCTCGGCGACCCCACCACCTACACCCCCGACGATTACCGCTGGGTCCCCGTCCGGCGCGTCGCGCGCTATGACGGTTGGACCGAGGAAAAGCAGCGCCGCTTTATCGAGGTGCTGGCCGATACCGGGCTGGTAGGCACTGCTGTCAAAGCGGTCGGGCTGACCCGCGAGAGTGCGTACCGGCTGCGCCGCGCCGCGGGGGCAGAGGCCTTTGCTGCGGCCTGGGATGCGGCGCGCCACCATGCCGGCGGGCTGATCGAGGACATCGCTTTCGAACGCGCGATCGAGGGGGTGGGGGTGCCGGTGTTCAACGAACACGGCGAGGAGATCGCCTCGCGCACCCGCTACGACAACCGGTTGCTCGTCTTCCTGCTGCGTCGGCTGCGCGCCGACCGCTATGGCGACGACCTGCGCGCCGCGCCGTCGCCCGGGGCCGCCGATGCGCCGCCGCCGCTGGCGATCACGCTGCGCGCGCTCGAACCCGCGCTGCCTGCCCCGCCCGAACAGCTGCTGGGCGAAGAGCTGCCGCACGAACTCGACATCGCCGACATTGCCGACGGGAAATTGCCCGAATGGCTGCAGGAACAGCGCATCGACCGCGACACGCCCGACCCGCGCAGCAAGCGCGAACAGCGTCTCCACAACGAGTATCTGGAGTCGCTGAAGCATCAGCACCCGATGCCGCCCAACCCCTCGTCCGGGCCGGGGGGCAGGGCGCGCGGCAAAGGGTTTCAGGTGTGAACTTTGTGACCTTCGGCAGTTTTCTGCCGTTTTACAGATCCGCCGTCGCCGCAACCCCGGCGCGCGGCCGCGTCCACAGCCCTTCACGGCTGACCGGTTTCGGCCGGTTGACCAGCGCCTGACCCAGCGCGCGCGCGACCCAGCCGGCCTTTTCGGCCTTGGTCGTCACCACGCGGTGGTCCCAGGCGGCATGGTCGAGCGCGTCGACCTTGCGCGCGATGTCGCCATAGATGCCCGCAGCCGACAGCACCGCCCAGCGTGACCGGAACGGCAGCTTCGCCGCGCCGACCCGCGCAGAGGCCTCGTACTCGCCGACCATGTTCGCCAGCCACCATGCCATGTCGGCGAGGCGGCTGCGGAAGTGCGGCTTCATATGCTCGCCGGGCTGGATGTCGGCCTCGACGAGCCAGTCCATCGGCAGGTAGCAGCGGCCGACCGCATCGTCCTCGCTGATGTCGCGCGCGATATTGGCGAGCTGGAACGCCAGGCCCAGGTCGCACGCACGGTCCAGCGTCTCCTCGTCCGCCGGGTTTACACCCATCACCACGGCCATCATGCACCCCACGACCCCCGCGACATGATAGCAATAGCGCAGCAGGTCGTTCTCGCTGCGCGGAGACCAGTCCTCGGCGTCGAGCGCGAAGCCCGCGATATGGTCGTCGATGAAGGCGCGCGGGATTTGGCACTCGCGCGCGACGATGCCCAGCGCGTCGAACGCCGGGTCGCCCGTCGCCTGCCCGTCGAGCGCGGAGTCGGTCAGGAAGCGGATC
>JANMJZ010000206.1:0-22446 GCA_031371635.1 Sphingomonadales bacterium
GCCAGGGTGGGCGCACCACTGGGCGCGTTGACGACGCCAATGTCCTTCATGAACACGCCGCGCTTGAAACCGGTGCCGACGGCTTTGGAGAATGCTTCCTTGGCGGCAAAGCGCTTGGCGTAGGTGCCAGCGCGCGTGAAGGGGCGTCGGGCAGCCTTGGCGCGCTCGCGGGGCGTGAACACGCGGTTCTCGAAGCGCTCGCCGAACCGGTCCAGCGACTTCTGGATCCGCTCGATGTTGCACAGGTCGGAACCGAGACCGACGATCATCGCGCGCTCTCCATCAGCGCCTTCATGCGCCTGATGCTTTCCTCCAGCCCCACGAAGATCGCTTCGCCGACAAGGAAGTGGCCGATGTTGAGCTCGGCGATCTGGGGAATGGCTGCGACCGGAACGACATTGTCGAAGGTCAGGCCATGCCCCGCGTGCGGCTCGATACCGTTTTTGGCGCACAGGGCGGCGGCATCTGCGAGGCGGCGCAGCTCTTTTCCGTCCGGATCACCATGGGCGTATTTGCCTGTGTGCAGCTCGACCACTGGCGCGCGCAGCCGCAGCGCGGTGTCGATCTGGCGGGCATCAGGCTCGAGGAACAGGCTGACCCGAATGCCTGCGTCCAGCAGCTTCCCAACTAGGGGAGCCAGGTGGTTGTGCTGTCCCGCCGCGTCGAGCCCGCCCTCGGTCGTGCGCTCCTCGCGCCGCTCGGGCACGATGCAGGCGGCATGCGGCCTGTGGCGCAGCGCAATCGCAACCATTTCCTCTGTCGCGGCCATTTCGAGGTTTACCGGCAATGCGGTCCCCGCCATCAGCACATCGAGATCGGCATCGCGGATGTGGCGCCGGTCCTCGCGCAGGTGCACCGTAATGCCATCCCCGCCCGCTGCCTCGACGATGCGGACCGCGCGCATCGGGTCCGGATGCTCTCCCCCCCGCGCGTTGCGGATGGTGGCAACGTGATCGATGTTGACGCCGAGGCGCAAGGGGCCGGTCATGAGCAGGCTGCCGCGCTGAGCAGGTCGTAGCTGTATCCCCTGCCCTGCCAAACCTCGCCAAAATCGAATTCAGCGCGATTGGTGAAGGCGATGACGACGGTATCATTGTCGGGCAGGATGAAGTTGCGCACCTCTACCCCGCCGATCCCGCCCCGCCGCTCGACGATGCGCACGGGCCTGGCACACCCCCTGAGTGGTGCTTCGAAGACCCATTGGCCGAGCGCGATAGAGCCGAGTTTCGGCTGGCCGTCCCACATTTCGTGGCGTTGCGCTTCGGGCAACAACTTGCCTGTCAACAACGCGCGGTCGAACAGCCAGAGGTCGCGGACCGAACCATAGAGCCCTGCAGACGCGCCGAAACTGTCCAGGGCGATTGCCGGCTCGGGCTTGGCGTCGATGAAACCGGGCATCGTCGGCGATTTCGAGGGGAAGGCTGACAGCGTCCGCAGCTTGAAGGGTCTGGCGATGCGTTCCTGCACCAGCTTTTGCCACGGCTTGCCGTCGACCGCCTCGAGCACGGCGCCCGCCACCATATAATCACAGTTGTTGTACGACCAGTTTCCGCCGGGCTCGCCCTTCACCGAGCCCGCGCAATAGCCCGTGAGCGGATTGCGGCTCCCGGTGTAATCGGGCCGATAAAAGGCCGGAAAGTCATCAGGCGTTGCCGCCGTGTCGTCGGGATTGGGCAGACCGCTTTGGTGACGCAGCAGCTGGCGTACCGTCACCTTTGCCGCATTGGGGCTTTTGAAGGCAGGGAGATAGGTCGACACGGGCTTGTCGAGATCGATGCGCCCCGCCGCGACGTCCTGCAGCACAAGGGTCGCGATCACCTGCTTGGTAACCGAGGCCCAGCGCCAGATATTGGACTGTCTGTTCCCCTTGACGCCCAGGGAGACGGAAAGGCGGACATTGCCGCGCGTCGCGAAGACATCCCCGTTGAAGCCGCCCTGCGACGCCGCCTGGGTGATGGCATCGGCCGTGGCTTCGGCGGCGGCGTCGATTTTAGCAGCGGCGGGGGCGCCGACGACGAGCATCAGTGCCGCGAGAAGGGCTGGCTTAGTCACGCAGCCCGACTCCCCGGCTTGATCGCAGGGATCGCCGCGAGCTCGGGCGGCAGCGCGTCGGCCGCATATGTCGGTACCGAGAGGCGGATCAGTGGATAGAAGGGAACTCCGAGTTCGGCGGTGCCATCCGACCGGTCTACCAATGCGGCTGCCGCGACGACGACACCGCCCGCGCGATGGATGGCGGCAATCGCTTCGCGTGACGACAGGCCGGTCGTCACGACGTCTTCCATCATCAGGACGCGCTGACCTGGCTTGAGGCGGAAGCCGCGGCGCAGTTCGAAAATGCCTTCGGGACGTTCGAGAAACACTGCCTCGATGCCAAGCGCGCGCCCCATCTCGTGGCCTGCGATCACGCCGCCCATGGCGGGGGACACGACAATGTCGATGGGAAGATCGGCGGGCAGGCGCGCGACGAGCGCCTCGGCAAGTCGGCTTCCACGATTCGGATCGGCCAGCACGCGTGCGCATTGTAGATAGCGTGGCGACCGCAAGCCCGACGACAGAATGAAGTGCCCCTCGAGCAGTGCGTCCGCTGCCCTGAATTCCGCCAGCACCTCGTCGTCGGTCACGCGTCGCTCCATCGGTATTTGGACCGGTTCCGTAAGCGTCGCGCCCCCCCAACACAATGCTGCTGAGCAGTTGCAGCAAAATACGCGCCTAACCGCTTGAGACTGTCGACACCCGCGCGTATAGGCCGCGGCAGCGAACGTCCTTTGCGCGTATCCCCGCGCCGGACCACGCGCCTAGAGGGATATATTTCGTGAGACTGCTGACACCTGCGCTGATCGCTCTCGGGCTGGCCTTTTCGGTTCCCGTGATCGCCCAAGGAACGCCGGCTGCCGCTACGGCAACCGCGCCCACTGCAACCGTGGCGGCGACGCCCGCGGTTGCCGCACCAGCGGAACTCAAACCTGTCGCCGATGTCGGCCAACCCACGCCCAACGCCTATGGGCTTCAGCCCCAGGTCACCAAGAACGGCCAGTTCGCGATGTGGATGCACAATGCGATTCTCATGCCGATCATCACCGCCATCTCGATTTTTGTGCTGGGCCTGCTGTTCTGGGTCGCCTTTCGCTATCGCCGGTCGGCCAATCCGGTGCCGTCGACGACCTCGCACAACACGCTGATCGAAGTGGTCTGGACCCTGGTACCGGTGCTCATCCTGGTCGGCATCTCGATCCCGTCGATCGGCCTGCTCGCCGCCCAGTACAAGCCGGTTGGCAAGAATGCGGTGACGATCAAGGCCACGGGTAACCAGTGGTTCTGGTCGTATACCTACCCTGACCACGGCGATTTCGAGATCGTGTCGAACATGTTGCCCGACGATCAGGCCAAGGCTTCCGGCCAACCGCGCCTGCTGGCGGTCGACAATCGTATCGTGGTGCCCGTCGGTGTGCCCATCCGCGTGCTTACGACATCCAACGACGTCATCCATGCATTCGCTGTTCCTGCCTTCTGGACCAAGATGGACGCGGTTCCAGGCCGAATTAACGAGACAAGCTTCACGGTCGACAAGCCAGGCGTCTATTATGGCCAGTGCAGCGAGTTGTGCGGTGCGCGCCACGGCTTCATGCCGATCGCCGTCGAGGCCGTGTCACCCGCACAGTTCGCGCAGTGGATTGCGTCGAAGGGTGGCAAAATGCCGGGCGCCGCAGCACTTGGCGTTTCGGCGGATGCCGGCAAGCCCGTTGGCATGGGCATAACGCCTAAGGTGGGCGACGGAACGGGTAAATCCGAACCGTCCGCCACTCCGCTTGCGACGTCCAATGCTACCGCTCCGGCGACAAAGTAAGAGATCAGATCATGGCAACCATCGCTCCCACCGGCGCCAGCGCCTTCCAGGCCCACGCCGACGATCACGCACATGACGCAGACCACAAGCCGGGCTTCTTCGCTCGCTGGTTCATGTCGACCAACCACAAGGATATCGGGACGCTCTACCTGATCTTCGCGATCACCGCCGGCGTCATCGGCGGCGCGATTTCGGGCCTGATGCGTGCCGAACTCGCACAGCCCGGCATCCAGTATCTGGGCATTTGGACCTCGATGATGGGCGGCGACGGGTCGAACCTCAACGAAGCGCTGCACATGTGGAACGTGCTCATCACCGCGCACGGCCTGATCATGGTGTTCTTCATGGTCATGCCCGCGATGATCGGTGGCTTCGGCAACTGGTTCGTGCCGATCATGATCGGCGCGCCCGACATGGCCTTCCCGCGCATGAACAACGTCTCGTTCTGGTTGCTCGTGCCCAGCTTCATGCTTTTGCTCGGATCGTCGTTCTTTTCGGGCGGCACCGGCATGGGCGCCGGAACCGGATGGACGGTCTATGCACCGCTTTCGACGAGCGGGTCGGCGGGGCCGGCCGTAGACATGGCGATCTTGTCGCTCCACCTGGCGGGCGCGAGCTCTATCCTGGGTGCGATCAACTTCATCACGACCATCTTCAACATGCGCGCGCCGGGTATGACCCTGCACAAGATGCCGCTGTTCGTCTGGTCGGTGCTCGTTACCGCCTTCCTGCTGCTGCTCGCGCTGCCGGTTCTCGCGGCTGCAATCACCATGCTGTTGACCGACCGCAATTTCGGCACGACCTTTTTCGATGCGGCGGGCGGTGGTAACCCGGTGCTCTACCAGCATCTCTTCTGGTTCTTCGGCCACCCCGAAGTCTACATCATGATCCTGCCGGGCTTTGGCATTGTCAGCCAGGTGATCTCGACCTTCTCGAAAAAGCCCGTCTTCGGCTATCTCGGCATGGCCTATGCCATGGTCGCGATCGGTGTCGTCGGCTTCATCGTCTGGGCGCACCACATGTTCACGACCGGCCTGTCGGTGAACATGAAGATGTACTTCACGGCGGCCACGATGGTGATCGCAGTGCCGACCGGCATCAAGATCTTCAGCTGGATCGCGACCATGTGGGGCGGCTCGCTGAGCTTCAAGACGCCGATGATGTGGGCGATCGGGTTCATCTTCATGTTTACGGTCGGCGGCGTGACCGGCGTCGTGCTCGCCAACGGCGGCATCGATACGTACATGCAGGACACCTATTACGTCGTGGCGCACTTCCACTACGTGCTGTCGCTTGGCGCCGTGTTCAGCCTGTTTGCCGGCTTCTACTACTGGTTCGGCAAGATGTCGGGCCGTCAGTACAACGAGTTCCTCGGCCAGCTGCATTTCTGGATGTTCTTCGTGGGCGTGAACATCCTGTTCTTCCCGATGCATTTCCTGGGCCTCGACGCCATGCCTCGGCGTATCCCGGACTATCCGGATGCCTATGCCTATTGGAACCACATCGCGACGTCGTACGGCTATACGATCATGGCCGCGTCGATGGGCGTGTTCTTCGTCAACCTGTTCTGGTCGCTGTTCGCGGGCAAAAAGGTCGAAGGCAATTACTGGGGCGAAGGCGCGACGACGCTCGAATGGACGCTGTCGAGCCCGCCGCCGTATCACCAGTTCGAGACGCTGCCTGTCGTCGACTGACATTGGCCGTTGCTCCGCCACTGGCCGGAGCTGCGGGCAGGTGAAGTGCCCTTGAAGCCGATAGCGGCCCCGGCCACCGCCGGGGCGCCGCAGGAAAGAATATGACCACGACGACCCTTGCGACCCCGATGCCTGCCGATTGGCGCGATTTCTTCGCGCTGACGAAGCCGCGCGTGATGCGGTCGGTCGTGTTCACCGGGCTGTGCGGCATGATTGCCGCGCCGGTCGCCTTGCCGCCAGCGCTCGCATTCACGGCCGTGCTCTGCATCGCAATGGCAGCAGGCGCCGCCGGTGCGCTGAACCAGTGGTATGAGGCCGACATCGACGCAATGATGCGCCGCACCGCGAACCGCCCACTGGCGGCAGGCCGTATGGATCCGCAGGCGGCGTTGCACTTCGGCGTCGGGCTCGGCGTGGCCTCGGTCCTGATCATGGGCTTGGCGACCAACGTGCTTGCGGCTGCGCTCTTGGCGGGATCGATCCTCTTCTACGTGCTTATCTACACTGTCTGGCTGAAACGTATCACGCCGCAGAACATCGTCATCGGGGGTGCCGCGGGTGCCTTTCCGCCGCTGATCGGCTGGGTCGCCGCGACCGGCCATATCGCGCCGCTACCGGTGCTGATGTTCGCCTTTATCTTCCTGTGGACCCCGCCACACAGCTGGGCGCTGGCTCTGCGCATCCGTGACGATTACGCCGCTGGGACCGTGCCGATGATGCCGGTCGTCGCGAGCGCGCGGAGCACCCGTCTCCAGATGCTCGGATATGCCGTCCTCATGGCCCTGGTGGCTGTCGCGCCTTGGCCGCTCGGCATGGCCGGCGCCTTTTACGGCATTACTGCGCTGGTAGGATCGGCGATCTTCCTCGCGATCACCATCTGGGTCGTGGTCGATGCCGCGCCGGTGCCAACGGAAATGCGCGCAGAAAAGCTGCTGTTCCTCTATTCGATCGGATACATGCTGGTGACTTTCGCCGCGCTCGCCCTCGACCGCACGGTGTTCGCATGACACCCGACGACCCCAACCGCGCCGAGTTCGACCGTCGCCGCAAGAGCCGCGCAATCGTGACGGCGCTGATCCTAGGCGGGCTCGTCGCGCTGTTCTATTTCATCACGCTCGCCCGTATCGGGTCGACCGTCTCGTAATGGATCCGGTCCGGCGCACAGCCCTGCTGGCGGTCATGGGCGTCGCCGCGATGACGGGGCTCGGCTTTGCCAGCGTGCCGCTCTACCGCCTGTTCTGCGAAGCGACGGGCTTCGACGGGACGACGCAGCGCGCGGACGGCCAGCTCGTCAAGGCCGTGCCGGGCAAGACGGTGGAAATCCGTTTCGACGCCAACCACGTGCCGACCATCCCCTGGACGTTCGAGCCCGAAAAGCCCGACCAGGTGGTCACGATCGGCGAAAAGAACATGGCGTTCTTCGTGGCCACGAACCATGCCCGCTATCCCGTGACGGGCCGCGCGACGTACAACGTCACGCCGACGCAGGCGGGAGGTTATTTCGCCAAGGTCCAGTGCTTCTGCTTTACCGAGCAGACGCTGCAGCCCGGCCAGTCGGTGCGCATGCCGGTCATCTTCTACGTCGATCCCGGCATCGCCAAGGATGCCGACACCAAGAACATCGAGGCGATCACGCTCAGCTACACCTTCTACCCGATAGACGACGCGCGCGTGCGCGGCTAAACGACCTCCAAACCAGACTCTCGACAAGACTAGGGACGAACCATGGCCGGTGCCAAGAACCACGATTACCATATCCTGCCACCCAGCCCGTGGCCCATCGTCGGCGCGTTTTCGGCGCTGATCATGGCGGCCGGTGGCATCATGTGGATGCACAAGTCACCCGTCGGCGGCTATGTGTTCGGCCTTGGCGTCGCGGCGGTCATCGCCACCTTCTACGGCTGGTGGCAGCAGGTCGTGCGTGAGGCGCACGCTGGTGATCATACCCCCGTCGTGTCGCTCCACCTGCGCTACGGCATGATCCTGTTCATCGCGTCCGAAGTCATGTTCTTCGTCGGCTGGTTCTGGGCCTGGTTCGACTTTTCGCTCTTCCCGGCCGCCCTCGACGTGGTGAAAGACCAGGTTGCCGGCACGATGACCGTAACCAACCTGATCGGCCAGTCAGGCGCTGCCGCGGTCGAGCAGTGGCCACCCAAGGGGATCGAGGTTATCGACCCGTTCCACTTCCCGCTGCTCAACACGCTCATCCTGCTCTGCTCGGGCACGACCGTCACCTATGCGCACCACGCGCTTATTCATGGCGATCGCCAGGGGCTGAAGACCGGTCTGTGGGCCACGATCCTGCTCGGACTGCTCTTTTCGAGCATTCAGGCCTATGAGTATGTCCACGCGCCCTTCGCCTTCAAGGGGCTGAACTACAGCGCCGCGTTCTTCATGGCGACGGGCTTTCACGGCTTCCACGTCATCGTCGGCACGATCTTCCTGATCGTCTGCCTAGTGCGCACCTACAAGGGGCACTTCACCCCACGTCAGCACTTCGGCTTCGAGGCGGCGGCCTGGTATTGGCACTTCGTCGACGTCGTGTGGCTGTTCCTGTTCATCGCCGTCTATGTCTGGGGCGGCTGGGGCGCACCGGTCCACTCTGGGTGAGTGCCGGGCGGCCGAGCAGCTGGCAGCTTGCCCAGATCAACGTGGGGCGCCTGATCGCGCCGCACGACGATGCGCAGGTCGCCGGCTTCTTCGCCGAACTCGACCGGATCAATGCGCTGGCCGATGCCAGCCCCGGCTTCGTCTGGCGGCTGGCCGGTGAAGATGGCAATGCGACCGATATCCTGCCGACGCCCGATCCGCAGTTCATCGTCAACATGTCGATGTGGACCGATGCCGAGGCACTCTTCGCCTATGTCTACCGGAGCGCGCATACCCAGGTGATGGCGCAGCGGCGGCAATGGTTCGAACGGTCGGATGCGGCCTATCAGTCCCTGTGGTGGGTGCCTACGGGAACGCGGCCGACGATCGAGGAAGGGCTGGCACGGTTGTGGCGGCTCGACCGCTTCGGGCCGACCGAGCAGGCGTTCACCTTCAAGGCAAGTTTTCCCGCGCCCGGATTGCTCGGCGCGCCCGTCGACATGAACCCCGACCCGTGGTGCGCGGGTCGCGCCTGAACCGGTGACCGCACCGCCCGACAACCTCGTCATGCTCGCGCTCAAAGGTGCATGTCCACAATGCGGTGCGCGTACGCTTTTCGGCGGCATGCTGTCGTTCGCCCCGAAGTGCAGCGCCTGCGGGCTTGATATCAGTGCGTTTAACGTGGGTGACGGGCCGGCAGCTTTCCTGACTCTCATCGTCGGGGCGATCGTCGTGCTGGGCGCCGTCAGCCTGGAACTGGCCGTCGGCCCGCCCTTCTGGGTTCACCTCCTGATCTGGCCGGCGGTAACGCTCGGCCTCGTCATCGGTGGCCTGCGCATCGGCAAGGCGGCGCTGCTGGTTTCCGAATACCGCAATGCGGCGCGCGAAGGTAAGCTGAAGCCATGAAGCGCCTGCCGGTCCTGCCCACGATCATCGTCGGTATCGCGGTGCTGGCGATGCTCGCACTGGGCGTCTGGCAGCTGCAGCGGCGCGGCGAGAAGGAAGCGCTGATCACGCGCTACACCGCCAACCTCAACCTGCCACCGATGGCCTATCCGCAGCTTGCGCCGGTCCCGCCCGAAGCGATGTTCCGCAAGGCGCAAGTGCATTGTTTGCGTGTCGCCAGCTGGCGCACCGAAGGGGGGCGCACGCCGGGCGGACAGGCCGGGTATCGCCATATCGCGGAATGCGTGACCGGCGCGGAAGGGCCCGGCGCGCTGATCGACATGGGCGTGTCCGCTGATCCTGCGCAAAAGCTCAGCTGGAACGGTGGCATCGTCGACGGCCTGATCACGACCGAGCCGAGCCATGAAAGCCTGGTCGGCCGCTTGTTCGGCACGGGCGTTCTGCGCCCGATGCTCGTAGCCGATGTCCCGGCGCCCGGCCTTGCCGCCAGCAGCCCGCCTGATCCTTCGGCGATAACGAACAACCACCTCGCCTATGCGGTGCAGTGGTTCATCTTCGCAGGGGTGGCCGCGCTCATCTATGTGCTGGCGCTCAGGCGGCGTCGGGAACCGGGCGCACCTCCCGTGATTTGAACTTCTCGCACAGTCGAGGATCAGATCATGGCCGACAAAAAGGGCAAGGGCAGCGCGACCGCGCAAAAGGCGAATGCCAAGGCCGCGAAGGAGGGCAAGAGCAACCCGCGTGAAAGCTCTGCCGCGCAGAGCGAATTGGGCAAGAAAGGCGCGGCCGCCAAAACGTCCAAATGACGGTCAGGCGGCGTCGTGGAAAATGATGCCGAGCGTGAACCGCTGGCCGCGCGTCACCTTGCTGACCCCATGACGCATATGGACACGGTAAGGACCACGCCCGCCCTCGAACGGTCGCTCGCGCACCGGGAAGACGACGGCGTCGCCTTGTCGTAGCGGCACGACGGCCGCGCGCGACTGCATGCGCGGACGCTGTTCGGTCAGCACGAATTCCCCGCCGGAAAAATCGCGTTCGGGGTCGGACAACAGGATCGCGACCTGCAAGGGAAAAACCTCCGTGCCGTAGAGATCCTGATGCAACGCGTTCCAGTCGCCGGGGCCATAGCGCAGGAGCAGCGGGGTCGGCCGCGTCTGTCCTGCCGCGTGGCACCGCGCGCGATATTCGGCGTGGGTGGAAGGGTAGGTCTGACTTGTCCCCAGCACCTCTGCCCAGCGATTGGCGATCTCTGCCAGCGCCGGATATAGCCCGGCACGCAACGCCGCGACCTTGGGAGGCAAAGGGTCAGTAAAGTAACGATACATCCCCCGCCCGAAGCCGTGGCGCGCCATGTTGACCTCGCTCCGGAAGAGCGCGGGCAACGCCCAGCCCGCCTGCACTTGCAAGCAGTCTTCTGCGGACATCAGGCGGGGCACAAGGGCCCATCCTTCGCTGGAAAGCGACGTGGCGACCGTGGAGGGATCGGTGATCATCGACCCCGTCTACTTGGCGGCACATCACAAGCCATCCCGCGGCTTGCCGTCAAATGGGTCGGGCTACCGCCCCTTGCCCCATTTCCGCTGGGTCTTCCCGAACCGGTCCTTGCGCGTCCCGGGCTTGCCCTCGTTGGACCGACCCATGATCGGTGCGGCCGAGACCGCCGCGCCGGGCAGCCCCAGTTCCTCGGCCTCGAGCGCGCGGATCTCGTCGCGCAGGCGGCCGGCGGTTTCGAATTCCAGGTCGCCGGCGGCCTTGCGCATCTTCTTTTCGAGGTCCTCGATGTACGCGCGCAGATTGTGGCCGACCATGTGTGGCCGATCCTCGTCGATCTCGATCGTCACCTGGTCGCGGCTCGACAGGTGCGAGATGACGTCGCCGATGTTGCGCTTGATGGTCGCGGGGGTGATGCCGTGTTCGGCATTATATTCCAGCTGCTTTTCACGCCGCCGGTCGGTTTCGCGGATCGCGCGTTCCATGCTGCCGGTCATGCGGTCGGCGTAGAGGATCACCCGCCCGTCCACGTTGCGCGCCGCGCGGCCGATGGTCTGGATCAGCGAGGTTTCGCTGCGCAGGAAGCCTTCCTTGTCGGCATCGAGAATGCAGACGAGGCCGCATTCGGGAATGTCCAGTCCCTCGCGCAGCAGGTTGATGCCGATCAGCACGTCATAGACGCCCAGCCTCAGGTCGCGGATCAGCTCGATGCGTTCGAGCGTCTCGACGTCCGAATGCATGTAGCGGACCTTGATCCCCGCCTCGTGCAGATATTCGGTCAAGTCCTCCGCCATCCGCTTCGTCAGCGTGGTCACGAGCGTCCGGTACCCGACGGCAGTCGTCTTCCTGATCTCGTTGATGCAGTCGTCGACCTGGTCCTCGACCGGTTTGATCTCGACCGGCGGATCGATGAGGCCGGTCGGGCGAATGACCTGTTCGGCAAAGACGCCGCCGGTCTGCTCCATTTCCCATGGGCCGGGGGTCGCCGACACGCAGACCGTCTGCGGCCGCATCGCGTCCCATTCGTTGAAGCGCAACGGCCGGTTGTCGATCGCCGAGGGCAGGCGGAACCCATATTCGGCGAGCGTCAGCTTGCGCCGGTGGTCGCCGCGCGACATGCCGTTGACCTGGCCGATGGTGACATGGCTTTCGTCGACGAACAGCAAGGCGTTTTCGGGCAAATACTCGAACAGCGTCGGTGGCGGCTCACCGGGCAGGCGGCCGGTGAGGAAGCGGCTGTAGTTCTCGATTCCCGCGCAGCTGCCGGTCGCCGCGATCATCTCGAGGTCGAAATTCGTCCGCTGCTCCAGCCGCTGCGCCTCGAGCAACTTGCCCTCGATCACCAGCTCCTTCAGCCGTTCGGACAATTCGTGCCGGATCGCGTCCATCGCCTGCTTCATCGTCGGGCCGGGCGTGACGTAGTGGCTGTTCGCATAGACGCGGACATAGTCGAGCGACAGCGACTTCTTGCCGGTCAGCGGGTCGAATTCGACGATGCTTTCGATCTCGTCGCCAAAGAACGAGATGCGCCATGCGCTTTCCTCGTAATGCGACGGGAAGATCTCGAGGTTATCGCCCCGCACGCGGAAATTACCGCGCTGGAAGGCGGCATCGTTGCGCTTGTACTGGAGCGCCACGAGCTTGCGGATAATTTCCGACTGCTCGACCGTCTGGCCCTTCTTGAGGTCGAAGATCATCGCCGAATAGGTCTCTACCGACCCGATACCGTACAGGCACGAAACCGATGCCACGATGATGACATCGTCGCGTTCGAGCAGCGAACGGGTGGCCGAATGCCGCATCCGGTCGATGCTCTCGTTCACCGAGCTTTCCTTCTCGATGTAGGTGTCCGACCGCGCGACATATGCCTCGGGCTGGTAATAATCATAATAGCTGACGAAATATTCGACCGCATTGTCGGGGAAGAACGACTTCATCTCGCCATAGAGCTGGGCGGCAAGAATCTTGTTGGGCGCGAGGATAAGCGCGGGCCGCTGCAATTCCTCGATCACCCGCGCCATGGTGAAGGTCTTGCCGCTGCCGGTGACGCCGAGCAGCACCTGGTTGCGCTCGCCGGTCAGCGCGGTCTCGACCAGCTCGGCAATCGCGGTCGGCTGGTCGCCCGCCGCCTGATAGTCGGACACGACCTTGAAGCGCTTGCCGCCCTCCACCTTTGGGGGGCGCGCCGGACGGTGCGGCACGAAATCGGCCGATGTTTCGGGTTCTTCGAGGCTGGTGCGGATCGCGATGGACATAAGGACGATATAGGGTGCGGATGCGCGCCGCGCCACGGCACCACCCACACCCTCCTTTCAGCAATGTTCTATTTATGTTCTGACATGCGAGAAGGACGTCGTCCAGCGCGATCACGTTCGACCGGCTTGCCAAAGTTTCGGTTGCGCGCCCATCGGGGGAAGCTACGCTTGGTCCGGGAATTGGGGGCAGGCGTGAAACGGACAGCACGGGCGACGCCATTGGCCGCCATGACGCCGCATCCGGTCGGGGCAATCGTCCTGGCCGTGGCGGTCTGTATCGGTGGCTGCGGCCCGGTCGAGCCCGCGGGAACGCCGCTCGACCGTGGCCAGTGGCGGCTCACCACCGAATTCTCGACGCCCAAGATCGACGGACTGAGCGTCGATTCACTGCGCAAGCAATTGCCGGCCGATCGCGAACGGAGCGAGTGCACGATGCCGGTCGTCCGCACCGGCGCGCGGTTCATGGAAATGTTCAATTTCAACGAGAGCGCCTGTGACCTGACCAGCGCCACTTCCGACAAGGGCATTATCGCCGCCGAGGGGCAGTGTCCGGCACTCGCCGCCAGGATCGCGTCGGCGGGTGGCGGCGCCGGCTACAAGATCGATCACGGCAAGAGCTGGATCAAGGTCAACGGCACCTACGAACCCGATTACCTCAAGGTCGACGCCGATATCATCATGACCGTCACCACCGATCGTGGCGAGACGTCGCGGCTGACCGTCAATGCCACCCACACCGCCGAACGCACTGGAGATTGTTCATGAAACGCGCCCGCATGCTTCCCGCCCTTGCTCTTGCCCTCGGCACGCCTGCGCTCGCCGAACCCGATTATGCCGCCGCCATCCGTGCCGATTACGACGCCTCGCTGGGCAACCTGTTCCTGTGGTTCCACCAGAACCCCGAACTGTCGTTCAAGGAAACCAACACCGCCGCCCGCATGGCAAAGGAATTGAGCGCCGTGCCCGGGGTCGTCGTCACCGAAAAAGTCGGCGGGACGGGCGTGGTCGGCATCTTGTCGAACGGCGCGGGGCCGACGGTGCTCGTCCGCGCCGACATGGATGGGCTGCCCGTCGAGGAAAAGACGGGCCTGGCCTATGCGTCAAAGGCGCGCCAGATCGGCGTCGACGGCGTGGACTCGCCGGTCATGCACGCCTGTGGCCATGACACGCACATCACGGCGATGGTCGCGACGGCGAAAAGGCTCGCCGCCATGAAGGACCGCTGGTCGGGCACCGTCATGTTCATCGTCCAGCCTGCCGAGGAACGGGTCGGCGGGGCCGAGGCGATGCTGAAGGACGGCCTCTACACGCGCTTTAAGAAACCCGATTACGCGCTGGCTTTCCACGTTGCCTCGCAGATGCCGACCGGCAAGGTGTCGGGCTCGGAATCGATCCAGTATTCGTCGTCGGACTCGGTCGATCTTACGGTGCGCGGGGTCGCCACGCACGGTGCTGCGCCGCAACTGGGACGCGACCCTGTTTACATCGCGTCGCAGATCGTCGTCGCCCTGCAGGGGCTGATCAGCCGCGAGAAAGGGCCGCTGAGCGCCGGTGTGATTACGGTCGGCGCGTTCCGCGCGGGGACCAAGCACAACATCATTTCGGACCATGCGGACCTGCAGATCACCGTCCGGTCGAACGACACGCCGACCCGCGACATGCTGATCGCCGGAATCGAACGCGTCGCCAAGGGAACTGCCATGGCCAATGGAGCGCCGGAGCCGGTGGTCAAGGTCGTCGAGAGCACGCCGGTGACGATCAACGACGGCGCGCTCGCGCGCCGGGTCAACGCGGCCTTTGTCCGCGAACTGGGTGCCGATGCGGTGCCGAAATTCGAGCAGAAGGACATGGGCGCCGAAGACTTCGCCTATTTCGTGCAGCCCGACCTCCACGTCCCCGGCTTCTACTTCGCCGTGGGCGGCACGCCGCAAGCGGCATTCGACGCCGCGAAGGCGGGCGGACCGCCGGTCGCGGGCCACCATTCCGGCCTCTTCAAGATCGACCCGAAGGCAAGCATCGTCACGGGAGCGACAGCGATGACGGTGGCGGTCATGGAGCTGCTCGGCAAAAAGTAGCGGCGCTGCCTACCCGGCCGGAGCGGTCTCCAGATCGACGTGGCGCGTCTCCGGCAGCATCAGGAACGCAATCGTCGTGGCGACGAGGATCGTGCTGACATACCAGTAGAAGGCGCTCTCGGCACCGATGCTCTTGAACCACAGCGCGACATATTCCGCGGTCCCGCCGAACAGCGCATTGCCGATGGCATAGGGCAGGGCGACCCCCAATGTCCGGATATGCGGGGGAAACAGCTCGGCCTTGTAGACCGCGCCGATCGAGGTGTAGGCGGCCAGCATCGTCAGCGGGACGAGCGTCAGTGCGAGCGCGGCGCCGAAGCTCTGCACGGTCGCCAGTGCACTGAAGACGGGCACGGCGACGGCGCCCACGCCGATGCTGAACAGCAGCAGCAGGGGCTTGCGTCCCACGCGATCGCTGATCGCGCCCCATATCGGCTGAAGCAACATGAAAACGACCAGCGCCAGCGTCATGATCTCCGTCGCCATGGTCTTGGGCAGACCCGCCGTGTTGACGAGGAATTTCTGGAGATAGGTTGTAAAGGCATAGAAGCTGAGGCTGCCCCCGGCGCTGACGACGGCGATGATGAGAAACAGCTTGGGGTGTCCGCGCCACAGCGCCCCGAAGCTGGATTTGGGCCGGTCGCTCGCCTGCTGGCGGAACGCCTCGGTCTCGGCGAGCCCGCGCCGCAGGATATACACGAGGATCGCGAGCAGCGCGCCGAAGACGAACGCGATGCGCCAGCCCCATTCGGTCAGCGCAGCCTCGGTCATCGTCGCCTGCAGGAGGAGGAGCACGCCGAGGCTCAGCAGCTGTCCGCCGATCAGCGTTACGTACTGGAAACTCGACCAGAATCCGCGCCGACCCTGGCTCGCCATCTCGGACAGATATGTGGCGCTGGTGCCGTATTCACCGCCCACGGACAGACCCTGGAGCAGGCGCGCGACCAGCAGCCAGGCCGGGGCGAGCACGCCGACCGAACCGTAGGTCGGGGCGACCGCGATCATCAACGAGCCTGCCGCCATCAGCGCGACCGACAGCGCGAGGCCCGCCTTGCGTCCGTGCCGGTCGCCATAGCTGCCCATGATCCAGGCACCCACCGGACGCATCAGGAAACCGACGGCAAAGATCGCGGCGGTCGACAGCAGCTGCGCGGTCGGGTCGCCTTTGGGAAAGAAGCTCGACGCGAAATACAGGCTGAACGCGGTATAGGCGTACCAGTCGTACCATTCGACCAGATTGCCGGCCGAGCCCCCGACGATCGACCGCAGGCGCTTCAATTCCATGGCCATGCGACGTTTCCCCCTGTGGACCGTGGCACTTATGCGACGAAGCTGCGCCGCCGGGCAAGCACGGCGGGTTGTGCGCAGTGTCGCCGCGCAATAGGCGGGACAGCGTGAAGCGAATTGCGTTCTCTTTCGTGGCTCTCGTGCTTGCGCCGCTGGTGGCCTGCGTTGCGCCGCCGGTCCGTCCTGTGGGCCGGCCGCCGCGCCCCACGGTGGCGCCTCCCCCCCCCCGTCCCGTCGCTGCGCCGGTTGCGGAAGGAGCGGTCGCACCGGGCGTCTGGACCTATGCGGCGGATGCCCGAGGGTCGCGCGCGCTGTTCGGCGAGACGGGTCGCGATGCGCTGCTGCTCATCCGCTGCGACCGGGCGGCACGTCGCATCTATGTATCGGTTCCGGGCAGCGCGGCAGGGACGCTCGTCTTGCGGGCCACCAATACGGTGAAGTCGGTGGCCGCGCGCCCGACCGGCTCCACGCCGCCCTATGTCGCTGCGGACCTTTCCCCGGCCGATCCCATTCTCGACGCGCTGGCCTTCAGCCGCGGGCGCTTTACGGTTGCCCTCGAGACCCGCGCGACGACCGTGCCGGCCTGGCCTGAATTCACGCGCGTGGTCGAGGATTGTCGCGGCTGAACGGGCGTCGACAATTCGACGCGGCGCGAAGTGCCGATTCATGACGGCATAAATTTTTTTCCACAAGTCCTTGAATGCTTACCCCGGATGATTCAGATTCGTTTTGTGGCCGCTGATGGTCACGGGCTTTTAGCGAAGGGAGGTGATCCGATGTCTCATGGTTCAGCTTGTGGCACGGAGAATTTCGTTCGGGAGCATATCGCCTGAATACCCTGATGGGTTGAATGCGGTCATGGTCTCCCGGGCTTGAGATAACCTCTCCAAGCCGCTGACCATGCTAAGGGTCGCCGGAACGTCGAGAGACGCACCGGCGGCCTTTTTCATGTCTGCCCGCCTCGTCACGAGGCGTTCTGCGGTGCCCTCCGGACCGCTCACTCGCAACTTAATTATCTGAAAAAAAACAAAAAAACTGGCCGAGCGGCAAGTGCAGGCGATGCTTAACCTATGATGCTTTCTACTGCCTCATAGAGGGGCTCCGGAGATGCATGCCATGCAATGGTTCAAACAGTCTGCCCCGATCCGTCTCAAATTGCTCGTTGCGTTCAGCCTGCTCTGGGGCCTGACCGCCTTCATTGCCATCGAACCGAGCTTGCTTGGCGGTACGGCGCGCTGGGTCGTCGCGATCGGCGTGACGGTGATTTTTGCTGCCGCGTGTGTGTGGTTTCGTGAGGCCATCGCAGGACCTTATGTCACGACCGTCGTCCGCAGGGAGGCGCTGGCGGCCGGGGACCTGAACTCGCCCATCCAGTTCACCAACTATGCCGACTGCGTGGGACGCCTCACCAAGGCCATGTTCACCTTCAAGGAAACAGCGGCCACGCAGATCGAAATGAATGCCGAGTCCGAACGCAATGCGGCGACCGTACGCACCATGTCGGCAAACATGGGCAGGCTCGCCGACGGCGACCTTACCGCGAACATCACCGCCGACTTTCCGCCCGCGTATGAGGGACTTAAATCGAGCTTCAACGCGGCGGTGGACAGCCTGCGCGATGTCATCGGGAATGTCGCGAACGGTACCGACGCCATCGGCACCGGATCTGCGCAAATCGCCCAGGCGTCCGAAGACCTGGCCCGTCGTACCGAAAGCAACGCGGCCAGCCTCGAACAGACGTCCGCGGCGCTTGTCGAGATCGAGACCCGGCTGAAAGCGTCGGCGACAGCGGCCGAAGGAACCGTCGCGCGCGCCGATCGCGCCTTTGCATCCGTGGGCACCGGCCGGGAGCTCGCCGAACATGCCAAGGCCGCGATGACGCGGGTCAGCAGCAGCGCGCAGGGCATCGACAATGTGATCGAGGGGCTCGACAAGATCGCCTTCCAGACGCGCGTGCTGGCGATGAATGCCGCGGTCGAGGCGGGGCGCGCCGGCGACGCAGGTCGCGGCTTCGCGGTGGTCGCCGATCTTGTCTCGGCGCTCGCGATGCGTGCCGAGGAAGAAGCGAAGCGCGCGCGTGACCAGTTGAGTGTGACCCAAATCGAAATCGTGACGGCGGTAGAAGCCGTCGAAAAGGTCGATGGTGCGTTCGCCGACATCTCGGTGGACGTCGGCGAGGTGACTGGTCTGGTCGCCGGCATGGCAGCCGACAACGTGGCGCAGTCTTCGGCCGTCAGCGAAATTTCGGCAGCAGTGGGCAGCATGGACGCGGCGACCCAGCAGAATGCGGCGATGGTCGAGCAGACTTCCGCAGCCGCCCGCAACCTGATGACGGAGGTGGGTGCGCTGGCTGAAGACACGGCACGCTTCCAGTTCGATGGCGGACAGCCCGCACAGCGCCGGACCGCAGCCTCCACCCCGACGGTACGTTCGCAAGCCGGGAAGCCGACAGCCCACAACCGCGCGCAAAAGGCATTTCAGCGTGCTGCGGAGCCAGCCTGGGCCGACTTCTAGACTGCCCGCCCGAGGGCGCCGTCCGGGGCCCCTTCAGGGCGAGCCCGCGACGGTGCCGATTAGCTGCTCCAGGTTGCGATTGCCTGAAACGCCTCGCATCGTTCGATTTGAGTATAAAAGTGCGACATGCGCGGTATTTCAAATCTGTTCGCGTTCGACACGGACGATCCCGATCTGGCGCAGGCGCAGTTCAAATCCTGCGCAAAGCAGATCCCGTTGCTCTACTTCATCCTCGTTTCGAATGCCGTGGCGATCATGGTCGACTTTTATCGCCCGGATTACCTGTTTCGGACGGTCGTTACGCCGACCGTCGTCTGTGCGCTTGCGCTGACCCGGGCCCATTGGTGGTGGCGTCAGGCCGACAAACCGGCGCTGCCGCACGCAGAGACCGCGCGACTGATCGTGCGCACCTGCAATCTTGCCACGTTCATCACGTTGATCTTCTACGCCTGGTGCATGTGGATCTACCCCCTTGGCGACCAGCAGTCGCGGGGACATCTCACCTTCTTCCTGGCGCTGACGCAGGTCAGCTCCGTATTCTGCTTGATGAGCATGCGCCGCGCTGCGCGTGGCCGTGGCCAGCACCCTGGCGTTCATCTTCTATTTCTCGTGGATGGACCACGGGCGCAGCAGCCCGCAACTATTTCCCCCCGGCCGCGATCCATGCCCTGACTTTAGCTTCCAGCACCGTCATCGGTAGCGCACCCGTCATGAGCACCTGTGCGTGGAACTTTTGAGCGTCGAAGCCGGCGCCGAGCTTTGCCTTCGCCTCTGCCTTCAGCTTCAGGATCGTGAGCTGGCCGATCTTGTAAGCCAGCGCCTGCCCCGGAATCGCGATATAGCGTTCGACCTCGGCCACGGCATCGGTGCGGCTCATCCCCGAATGAGTAAGCATGTAGTCGATCGCCTGATCGCGGGTCCAGCCTTTGGCATGGATGCCGCTGTCGACGACGAGGCGCATGGCGCGCAGCATTTCGTCGTTGAGGCCGCCAAAGCGCTGATAGGGATCGGTTTCCATGCCGAGTTCGGGCCACAAGGTCTCGGCATAAAGCGCCCATCCCTCGGCAAAGGCGGTATTGCCGCCGAAGCGCATGAATGGCGGCAGCGCCGTGTTCTCCTGCGCCAGGCTGATCTGGAAGTGATGGCCGGGCACGGCCTCATGCAGGTAGAGCGTTTCGGACTCGGGCTTCTGGCGCGAGGGCAGGTCGTAGCTGTTGTAGTAGAAGATTCCCGGGCGCGATCCGTCGGGCGTGCCCTGGTTATAGCTGCCACCGGCATCGGTCTTTTCGCGATATTCGGGGACCGGGCGGATCTCCAGCGGCGTCTTGGGGATCGTCGAGAACTGCTCGCGGACGCGCAGGTCGACGCGCTTGCCGATGGCCAGGAACGTGTCGCGCATGTCGTCCTTCGACGCGAACTGGAATTTGGGGTTGGTCCGCTGGTCGTCGAAAAAGGCGCCAAGCGTCCCCTGGAACCCGACCTTCGCCTTGATCGTCTCCATCTCGCGGGTGATCCGGGCGACTTCGGACAGCCCGAGATTATGAACATAGTCCGCTGTCAGCGGCAGCGTCGTGTTCGCTTCGATCAGGTAGCGGTAAAGAACCGGGCCGCCCTTCATATGGACAAGGCCGACGCCCTCGCGCGCCACCGGGAGATAGTCGTCGCGCAGGAAATCGCGCATCCGCATATAGGCCGGGAAGATCGCGTCGCGCACCGCCGCCGTCGTATCCGTCGTCAGCCGCGCCTTGTCGGCCTCCGAAAAGCTTGCCGGAAAATTCTTGAGCGGCCCCATGTAGGCCGATCCCTCCACGCCCCCCTTCAGCTGCAGGTCGAGCTGGTCGATGACGTTGCGGACGACCAGTTTCGGCTGCGTCACGCCCGACTTCATCCCTTCGCGAAAGCGCGCGATCGCGATGTAGAGCTGGGCGGCGAATTGGCGGTGGCGCTTGATGTTGTTCTCGTAATCGAGAACGGTCTTGAATGGCGCGGCCCCTTGTCCCGAGGCAAGGTCCGGATAGAAAGTATGGGCGCCAAAGAAATGATCGATCGGCCGGACATCGCGCAGCAGGCGCATGGCGGGGGTCAGGCCGCCCATGTCGAGTTCGGTGTTCCGCTTGAACGTATCATAGGCAATGCGGTCGGTCGCATCGAGCTGCGTCCGGTTGATGCGGGCGAGGGCGGCAAGGTCGGCCCTGTCGGCCTGATAATTTGCCTCCGTCGCAGCGTCCGAATAAAAATCGCCCAGCCGGTCGGCGTAACGCAAATCGCCCCGGAAAAGCGCGCCGATGGGATTTCGCTTCAGCGAAGCCTCATCGCTGTCGGTGAACAATTTGTGCAGCGTCTCGGCCGGAGTTGCGGCGGCGAGAGGCGCTGCGAGCGTGTCAGCGAGATGGCTGCAAGATGGAATATGCGCATGTATCGACTCCGGACAGTGTATTGTCGCGGTAGCACGGCGCTGCGGCTTGGCAAGCGGGGCCGAAGCGCAAAGCTTCGACCCCGTGCCGGTCAGTAGTAGAAGTTGCGGAGCACATCGATCACGATGCCGCGTCGCGTATCGATCAGCAGCACGTCGTTGTAGTGACGCACCCAGCGCTGGTTCCAGCCGGGATTCGGCAGACGGTAGCGGGCGTAATCGCTGATGTAATAACGCGGATTGTAATAGTTGACGCCAATGCGGATGCCCGGACGGAAGGCCTGATAGCGAAAGTCCGACCGCCAGCCATTACCGCGATAGAGGTTGCGGTTCTCGTTGCGATACGCGCGCCAGTCGTTGCGACCCCAGTTGCCGCTGCGGACAGCGTCACGCCGATCTTCGCGGAATTCCTGGCGGGCGCCGCGCAGTTCGCGTGTTTCTTGGCGAACCTGGCGGGGGTCGCCGTTGCGATAGGCGCGGTCGACGTCACGACGCTCCTGGCGAATGTCCTGGCGATCGCGCTGAAGTTCGCGGCGCTCCGACGGGTTGATCTGCGCCTGTGCCGCCACCGGCATGACAGTCGCGGCAATCAGCCCGGCCAGAACGGCTTGCTTGATGGTCTTACGCATGATGTTACTCCTATTGTGCGTCCATTGCTGAACGTACATCGGACTACATCCCTTCCCCTGAACGACGCGGGAACGGCACGGTCAGCCGCGCGACAGGTTGCGTTGGTCAAAACCAGAAGCGTTCACGGTACCATTTAGTGACGATGTTCTTGATTCCGGCCGTCACCGGCACGCTTTCGTGCAGCGTCTGCGGGTTGGGCCTCCCCTCGGCATCCATGTTGTTCCACGCCAGCAGCATGCCGGTCCGCGGACTGATGCGGAATCCCGCGTTCGAGAACCAGGTGTCGCCACCGCTTGCGGGCTGGTCGAGGTAGATCATCGCAGTCCAGCAGCGCTGGCCGCCGCGGGCCCGCTCTTCCTCCCAATAGGGCTGGTCGGCGTGGAAATAGTCGTGGTGCGCCTTGAACTGCTGGCCGACGGCATAGCGCTGCCCCTGCAGGGTTTCGCCCTGGCGCGGCTTCAGCCCCATCAGCTTGCAGACGCGCGCGTCGATCTGTTCGACGAAGGGGTTCCAGCGATCGAGATCGCAGCTTTCGCTGGTCCGGAATTCGGGGTCATGATGCGTGGCGAGCACAGTCGACGGCTTGCGATCGGCGTCGATCATCGCGATCAGCCCGCCACATTCGCGCGGTGAAAGGAAGTTCTGCAGCAGGAAGACTTCACAGCCAATGCCCGGGACGACCTGCATCCCCGGTGTCTTCTTCAGCCGAGCCGCGACCGTTCTGCCCAGTTCGGCAAGCCGT
>JANMJZ010000257.1:0-1621 GCA_031371635.1 Sphingomonadales bacterium
AGTTCTTCTTCGATCCCGCCGAGCTCGCTTACATCGCCAACAACTACATCTACACCGACCATTCGCAGCGCTGGACCGTGTCCGGCGGCGGCGCGCTCAAGCTGCCCAATTCACTCGGCGAACTGCGACCCGGCTTCGACTTCATTTACGGGGATGGACTGCGCGCGGGCGATCCCAGCGGGGTGGTCCCCAATGGCGGCAAGCAGGCCCCGTACATCCAGGTCAACTTCGGAATCGCCCAGGTCTTCGGTCACGACGAGGAGAGCGGTTTCACGCTGCGGCTTGACGTCACCAACCTGTTTGACAAGCACTACCTGATCCACGACGGTTCGGGAGTCGGGGCGGGCCAACCCGAATACGGCCCGCGCCGGGCATTCTTCGTCGGCCTCAGAAAGTCGTTCTAGCCATGCAGCCAGCCACCCGTGACGCCGTGATCAGCAAGGTTCCGGCAGTCACGCTGGGATTCTGGGCGATCAAGATCCTCTGCACCACGCTCGGCGAGACCGGCGGAGATACGCTGAGCATGACCTGGGACTTGGGTTACGCGATCAGCACGGCGATTTTTGTCGTGCCGTTCGTGGCGCTGGTCTGGGCGCAGATCGCCGCGCGGGACTTCAAGCCCTGGCTCTACTGGGCGACGATCATTGCCTCGACGATGATTGGGACGACGATTGCCGATTTTGCCACGCGCTCGCTGGGGATCGGCTATCCCGGCGGCGCGCTGTTGCTGCTTGGGCTGGTGCTGGGCTCACTCGCAATCTGGAAGGCCACGCTCGGGACCGTCGATGTCAACCGCATCGCCAGTCCGCGCGCCGAACTGTTCTACAGGCTGACGATCACGTTCTCGCAAACGCTCGGCACCGCGCAGGGTGACAGGACTGCCGATGGCAGCCTCGGCTACCTCGGGGCCGCCGCGCTGTTTGGCACACTGCTCGCGGCGCTCGCTGCGCTGTACCGCTGGACCTCGATCAGTCACGTCGCCCTGTTCTGGGCAGCGTTCATTCTCACCCGTCCGCTGGGGGCTACGGTGGGTGATTTCCTCGACAAGCCGCTCGACAAGGGTGGGCTCGATCTGAGCCGCCCGATCGCGTCGCTTGTTTTGGCGGTTGCGATTGCGGGCCTGATCACCATTCTTCCCCAGCGCGCTGGTAATCATCCGGGTGCGGAGCCCGCCTCTTGAACTCGGTGCACCGGCTTCCAATCTAACCTCCATACCGGCGGCAACACCCCGCCGAAGTGGAATAGCCCCATGATCGATGTGCGACCCTTCGCTGGCCTTGGCCACGCCAGTCACGGCTGGCTCAACGCCACGCACCATTTCAGTTTTGCCGACTACCATGACCCCGCTCGGATGGGCTGGGGCCGGATCCGCGTGTGGAACGACGACACCATCGCTGCGCAGAGCGGCTTCCCGCCGCATCCGCACCGCGACATGGAAATCGTTACCTTTGTGCGCAGCGGTGCGATCACGCACCAGGACAACCTGGGCAACAAAGGCCGCACCGGCGCGGGCGACGTTCAGGTGATGAGCGCCGGGACCGGGATTACCCACGCCGAATTCAATGTCGAAGACGAGCCGACCACGCTGTTCCAGATCTGGATCGAGACCGACAAGCCCGGT
>JANMJZ010000265.1:0-3901 GCA_031371635.1 Sphingomonadales bacterium
TTACGTCAACTTTGTGCTTCAATCGCCCATGCGTGCGCCGCGCGCAAGACGAATTGGAGAGATGACCATGCGCGTCAGCGATGCATTGGCTGCCCGGCGATCGGTGCGCGGCTTCCTCGAAACGCCAGTCGATCTCGATCTGGTCCGGTCGCTGGTGTCGGCCGCAGCACGCTCACCGTCGGGCGGCAATCTTCAGCCCTGGCATGTCGATATCGTCGCCGGCGAGGCGATGAACCGGCTGAAGCAGCAGATGATGATCAGGCTGGCGGGCGGGCAGGAAGTACCCGAATACGACATTTACCCGAAGGAACTCGTCGCGCCCTATCGCGACCGTCGATTTGCCGTGGGCGAAGCCATGTACGCCCACATCGGCATCCCGCGCGAAGACAAGAATGCGCGACGGATGTGGTTCGCCCGCAACTTCGCCTTCTTCGGCGCGCCGCTGGCGCTGTTCATGACCATCGACCGCCGCATGGGCCCACCGCAATGGAGCGACATGGGCATGTTCCTGCAAAGCTTCATGCTGCTCGCGGTCGAGGCGGGGCTGGCCACCTGTGCACAGGAATGCTGGGCGGTCTATCCGCAAACGGTGAACGCTTTCCTTGGCACCCCGGACGAACGCATGCTGTTTTGCGGCATGGCGGTGGGTTATGAAGACACAGCGGAGCCGGCGAACGCGCTCAGGACCGAACGGGCGGATAGCAGCGAGTGGCTGCGGGTGCTGACGGACTGACAGGTGCGGGGAAGGGGTGGAAGGGGGTTGCGAGCCGCCGCTCTCCAGACCCTAAAGATTTGGCGATTGTATAGTTTACGAACACGACGTCTTGCTGCGCCGAAATCAGCGGCATATTTGACGTTCAAACACGCTTACCCAAAATGTTATTAATTGCGAGCGCGCACCCAAGGTTACTTGCCAGAAAGACAGCGAGTGCCAGCGTCTGATGGGCATAAATTGCGATGTAGGATTGATGAACCAATATAATCATCAATAGGACCAGCGCCACGATAGCAAGGCGATCACGCGTCATTCTAGATTCCCCAATGATTTCCTGCGCATAGCCACGATTGCGCCTAAGCCGCCAACGACCATTATCGAACCTGTTATCGTGCGAAACATATCGTTCGTCTGATACCCGTGAACGAGTGAATAGATGCCAGAAATCGTGATCGCGGCCATAGTGGCGATTTGCCAGCGAAGCTTAATCATTTCGGTTTTCCTCTCGCTTGTGCTTCATGATCTTGCGCAACCTGTCGTTGCAGCGCGCTTCGTCTTAAGAAGTCGAAATGCAATCAGCAAGATTTGAGGATTAAGCCACGGCGAGGGAATTGCTGCAGTGGGGCGAAAGTCACAGAAAGACTATGGCAGAAATTGCTTTCCTACACCGGATTGTTGCGGATACGTACCGACCGATCCGCCTGTTACTCGTTCAGATCGACGACGCTCCGCGCGGACTAGCGCTCGAAAGTGCATGTTCCGCCAACGGGTTTCAGGTGTGACCTTTGTGACCTTTGGCGGTTTTCCGTCGTTTTCGGATCGGCCTGGAGTCTAGTGCGCCTTGCCTCGGAACTTCTGCACGCTGCTTACGACTGCCGCAATCACGCCCCCGATGACCAGCCCCACCACGCCCGAAAATGCGGCATCGGCCATCCAGTGAAGAAAGTCGCTGCCGCCGCCGACTTCTTCGATGACATGCGGCGTCGCGTGCAGGCCATGGACAATGATGCCGCCGCCAACCCAGATCATCGCGGCCGTGCCAAGGACCGACAGGAAGCGCAGCAGCCACGGCATCGCCTCCACCAGCCCGCGACCCAGCGCGCGGAACGGCGACAGGCTGTTCTTCGCCAGGTGCACGCCTATATCGTCCATCTTCACGATCAGCGCGACGACGCCGTAAACGCCCGCCGTGACCGCAACGGCCACGAGCGCCAGGCTGGCGGCCTGCGACCAGATCGACTGGTCGGCGACTTCGGCGAGCGCAATCGCCATGATCTCGCCCGACAGGATGAAATCGGTGCGGATCGCGCCGGCGACCTTGGTCTCCTCGAGCAGCGCATGGTCCGCGCCGCCGTCGGGCGTCAGTTCCTCGCCTGCGTGATGGCCGGTGAAGACATGGATCACCTTTTCCGCGCCCTCGAAGCACAGATAGGCCCCGCCGATCATCAGGATGGGCGTGATGAGAAACGGCGCAAAGGCACTGAGCAGCAGCGCCGCGGGAAGGAGGAACAGGATCTTGTTGCGCAGCGAGCCGACGGCGATCTTCCAGATGATCGGCAGCTCGCGGTCAGGCGTGAAGCCTGTCACATAGGTCGGCGTGACGGCCGTATCGTCGATGACGACGCCGGCTGCCTTGGTCCCCGCCTTGGCTGCGGCGGCCCCCACGTCGTCGATCGAGGCGGCAGCGAGTTTGGCGATGCCTGCGACATCGTCGAGAAGGGCGGCGAGACCGGACGGCATGGGTGATCCTGTTGGCGAGTGTGGCGCATAATACTTGGCATCCCGTGACCCGCTCGGCTAGCCTTGTACTCATGAAACACTTGCTCACGCTCGCGCTTGCCGTGTCGCTGCCCGCCGCGGCGGCCGCAAGGCTCTCTTCTGCCGAGGCCAAAATGGCCGCGCATGTCGAGACCATCTACGAACCATCCGTCACTCTGCTCCAGCAATTGGTCGACGTGAACAGCGGTTCGATGAACTTCGCCGGCGTCGAACAGGTCGGGCGGATGATGCGCGCCGAACTCGAACCTTTGGGCTTCCGGGTCGAATGGAAGCCGATGGCTGCCGCCAATCGCGCCGGGCACATCATCGCGACCCACGCCGGCAAGCCGGGCACGAAGCGGCTTCTGCTGATCGGGCACCTCGATACCGTGTTCGAAAAGGACTCGCCCTTCCAGAAATTCGTGCGGCATGGCGAACAGGGCGAAGGGCCCGGGGCGGCGGACGACAAGGGCGGCATGGTTGTCATCCTGATGGCGCTCAAGGCAATGAAGGCGGCGGGAACGCTCGCGGGCGCCAATATCGAGGTGGTGCTGACCGGCGACGAAGAGGACTCGGGCGACCCGATCGAGGTGGCACGTGGCGATCTGATCGCGGCGGGGAAACGCGCCGATGTCGCGCTCGATTTCGAAGGGCTTGTGACAGAAAACGGCCGCGACATGGGGTCGATCGCCCGGCGGTCGTCCAACTCGTGGACGCTGACAGCGACGGGGAAGGCCGGGCATTCGTCGGGCATTTTCAGCGCGAGTGCGGGCGACGGGGCGATCTACGAACTGGCGCGCATCATCGCCGCGTTCCGCAAGGATCTGCCCGAGCCGAACCTGACGTTCAACGTCGGCCTGATCGCCGGCGGACAGAGCGCGACGTTCGACACGGACGGCGTGCGCGCGACGGCGACGGGCAAGTCCAACATCATCCCGGGCATCGCCATTGCCAGGGGCGACTTCCGCACCCTGTCCGAGGACCAGACGGCGCGGGTGAAGGCAAGGATGACCGCCATCGTCACCGCCCATGCGCCGCTGACCGGCGCAGAGATAAAGTTCGAAGCCGGCGGCTACCCGGCCATGGCCCCGACAGACGGCAACCGCGCGATCCTGACCGCGCTCAACGGCGTGAACGCCGATCTCGGCTTGCCCGAAATGCCGCCGCTCGACCCGCTCAAGCGCGGCGCAGGCGACATCTCGTTCGTGGCGAGCGACGTCAGCGGGCTGGCCGGGCTCGGTCCGTCGAGCAAGGGCGATCATGCACCGGGCGAGACCGTCGATCTCGACAGCATGAAGCGCCAGGCCACGCGTGCGGCCGTCCTGATGACCCGGCTCAGCGCTCAGAAGCGTTGAACCTAGGCCGCGATCGCGTCGAGCGCCGCCATCGCGCCTTCGGGCAAGTCGAGCGCGGCGGCGGCGAGGTTCT
>JANMJZ010000268.1:0-1565 GCA_031371635.1 Sphingomonadales bacterium
GCCAACGGCGTTACCACGGTCGTCATCGGCAACTGCGGTTTCACCATCGCGCCCTGCAAGCCGGAGCATCGCGACCTGACGATGCGCAATCTCGGGCACGTGGAAGGCATGCCGCTGGAGGCGTTACGCGCGGGGGTGGACTGGGGGTTCGAGACCTACCCGGAATACCTCGACCTTCTGGAGCGCAAAGGGTCGGTGCCGAACGTGGCTTCCTTCTGCGGCCATTCCTCGGTGCGCGTGAACGTGATGGGCGAGGATGCCGTGAAGCGCAAGGCCACCGATGCCGAGGTCGCGCAGATGAAACGCATCGTCCGCGAGGCAATGGATGCGGGCGCGATCGGATTCTCGACCTCCACGCTCGAGCAACACAATGGGGAAGGCGGCATTCCGATGCCTTCGCGCTTCGCCGGCGAACACGAGTTGCTGGAACTCACCGGCGCGCTCGGCGAAGCGGGCAAGGGCGTGTTCATGCTGACGAAAGGAATGACCACCACGGTGCCCTGGCTCGAGGACGTCGCGGCACGCAACGGGCGCCCCGTGATGATCGCCGCACTATTCACCGATCCCAACGACCCGGAAAGAGTCGTCAGCGAGTTCGGCGAGATCCAGACCGCGCGCAGTCGCGGGCGCGAACTGTGGGGCCAGGTGGCGTGTTATCCGCTCGGCATGGAATTCACCCTGTCGCTGCCCTACCCGCTGCATGCGATCCTCGCCTGGCGGCCGGCCATGGAAGCCCTGGGCACCGATCGCTATGCGCAGCTGTTCAAGGATCGATCGTTCCGGGAGGCCGTCAAGGTGGAAGCGCGCTCCAAGGGCGTGCCCGTGCGCTTTTCGTATCACTCCTTCGAACACATGCATGTGCAAGACGCGCCGAATCCGAAGTTCGGATTGCTCGTCGGCCGCCGCGTGGCGGACCTCGCCAGTGCAGCGGGCAAGGATCCTTTCGACTGGATGCTCGACCATGCGCTCGACGGTGGAATGGAAACCCTGTTCGACTGCAAGCTGTTCAATGTCGACGAGGAGAAAGTCCGCGACCTGCTGGTCCACCCGTGTGCCGCCCTCGGCCTCGGCGATGCCGGCGCGCATTTGACCTTCCTGTGCGACGCAGGCTACGGATTGCATTTATTTGGCCATTGGGTCCGCGAGCGGGGCGATCTTTCTCTGGAGCAGGCGGTACAGATGGTGACCAGCCGTCCTGCCGATGCCTACCGCATTCCGGATCGAGGCCGCTTGGTGCCGGGTGCGCACGCGGATGTCATCCTGTTCGACCCGCAAACCGTCGGCCGCGGCGAGAAGTACCGTGTTTCGGATTTGCTCGCGGGCGCGAGCCGGGTGGATATCCCGCCGCTCGGATTGAAGGGCGTCTGGGTCAACGGCAAACGGGTGGTCGATGAGTCGGGGCCACTCGCAGACTGCGGCAATCCCGGCATGCTGCTTCGAAACTTTGCGGCGTAACCTCCGATGCGGGCCTGACCGGGATGCACGATCCCACAACCCAGGCCTGCCGCGGTCGCCAGGATCCTATTCGGGCAAGGCGAACACCATCACTTCGTCTCCTTGCTTGA
>JANMJZ010000325.1:0-5145 GCA_031371635.1 Sphingomonadales bacterium
ACGCCTCGGCGTCTGGCCCGGTCACGTCATATTTGGCAAAGCCCGACAGGTCGAGCACGCCGACGCGCTGCGCCACCGCCTTTACCTCCTCGGCGACGACGTCGAACACATTGGTGCGGTGATAACCGCCTTCTTCCTCGCGCCCGTCGAGCGAGAACCATTTCGGGCGCTCCCAGCCATAGGTCTCGGCATAGGCCGCGCCCTTGGCTTTCAGCCTGTCATAGAGCGTGCTGGTCTTTTGCGGGCGGCCGTCGGGTTCTTCCTCGCCGGGCAGCCGCGTCGTGAAGGTCATGCGATAGTCGAGGAAGACCTTCGCCCGGCTGTAATCCTCATCGGCATAGGGGCCATAGCGACGCGGGTCGAACTCGGTCATGTTGATGTCTGCATCACCAAAGACCATCCACTGCGCCAGATACTTCCCAGCCCCGCCGCCTTGGGCAATGCCAAAGCTGGTGCCGCAGCAGTGCCAGAAATTCTTGAGGCCCACGGCTGGCCCGAGCAATGGCCCACCGTCGGGCGTGTGCGGGATTGCACCGTTGACAAAGCGCCGCAATCCGACTTCGCCAAAAACCGGCATCCGTTCAATCGCGCGCTCCAACCACGGCGCGATGCGCTCCAGATCTTCGGGGAAAAGTTCGCTGGTCGAGTCCCATTCAGGGTGTCCGCCGCGCGGTGCCCAAGCCTCGGCCAGCCCCGTGCTTTCATAGACCCCGATCAGTCCGCTCTTCTGCTCCTGCCGGAAATAGCCCGAGACATGCGGACAGCGCATGACGGGGATTTCCGTGTCGCGCCCCATGAAGGCGGGGATAGGATCGGTGACGACATAATGATGCTCCATATTGGTCACCGGAATGTCGATGCCCGCCATCTGCGCCACTTGCCGCGCATAGCACCCCGCCGCGTTCACAACGATCTCGGCGCGGACGGTGCCTTGCTCAGTCTCCACATCCCATTCGCCCGATGGCAGTTGCGTCAGGCCCGTGACCCGGTTTTTGCGAGCGATCTTTGCGCCCATATTTTTGGCGCCAATGGCCAGCGCATTGCAGATGCCGGACGGATCAGCATGGCCGTCACCTGTGGTGCGTGCGCCGGCGATGACGCCTTCGGTCGTAACAAACGGATTTATCCGGCGAATTTCGGCAGGATCGATGATCTCCATGTCGAAGCCGATGCTCTTCGAAAAACCGAGAATTGTCTTGAACCATGCCAGCTCACGCTCATTCGTGGCGAAACGGATGCCTCCGGATTTGTGCCAGCTGACATATTGGCCGGTCATCCCCTCGAGCCTGGGGTAGAGATCGTTGCTGTAGGCGTGGATCTTGGCGAGGTTGTAGCTGCCGGTGATGCTCGGGCACTGGCCTGCGGCATGCCAGGTCGACCCTGAGGTAAGCTCGTCCTTTTCGATCAGCAGGCAGTCGGTCCAGCCCAGCTCGGCAAGGTGATAGAGCAGGCTGGCGCCCATGATGCCGCCGCCGATGATCACCACGCGCGCGCTTTTCTGCATCAGGTTCCTTCCCCCCGGCCATACCGCCCAGAATGGCGAACCTAGGCGCGCGCGCGGCGTACCGACAAATGAGCGTTTCGGTGCATCGGCTGAAAATTTTTTGCGCAGGGGAGGCGCGAAAAAAATTCAGCCGTGATCGCTATTTTTTCAATTGTAGCGCGGGCGCTGCGTCCTTCTATTCGTCGCCGCACGGGGAGCAGCGGACGGCATATGAAAATCGGTTTCATCGGGCTGGGCAACGTCGGGGGCAAGCTTGCCGGCAGCCTGATCCGCAACGGCCATGACGTGACCGTCCGCGATCTGAACGAGGCGCTTGTCGCCGATTTTGTCGCACGTGGCGCTAAATCCGCCGAAAGCCCCCGTGTGCTCGGCGAGGCGGTCGACCTGATCGTGACCTGCCTGCCGTCGCCGGCGGCCAGCTCCGCCGTAGCCGAAGGAGACGACGGCTTTCTGCAGGTGATGCGCCCGGGTCAGATCTGGCTCGAGATGAGCACGACCGACTATGCGGAGATCATCCGGCTGGGTGCGCTGGTCGAGGCGCGCGGCGCGCTGTTCATGGAGTGCCCCGTTTCGGGGGGGTGTCACAGGGCAGATACGGGCAACATCGCGATCTTCGCCGGGGGACCGCGCGAGGCGTTCGAGAAGGTGCTGCCGGTCTTGACGACGATGGGTCGACGCATCCTGCACACGGGCGATTACGGCACGGCGTCGCAACTGAAGGTGATGACCAATTACCTTTGCACGGTACACCTCGTCGCGCTTGCCGAGGCATTGACCACATGCAAGGCGATCGGCCTCGACATGAACACGACTTACGAGGCCATCCGCATTTCGTCTGGCAACAGCTTCGTACACGAGACCGAAAGCCAGGTAATCCTGAACGGCAGCCGCGACATCAATTTCACGATGGACCTCGTGTCGAAGGACATCGGCCTGTTCGACAGGATTGCGCAAGGGGCTGGAGTACCCGTCGAGATATCTCCCCTCATCGTGCGCCTGTTCAAGGAGGGCGAGGCCGCGTACGGCCCGCGCGAACATTCGCCCAACATCATCCGCCGTTACGAAGAACCGCTCGGCATCAAGGTGTTGGGCACCGGCTTCCCGGCCGACATGGTCGACGATGAACCCGAAGAGCCGGGTTATGAGGTCATTCCCCGTCGCTAGCCTACAGCGCCCGCGTGCTGGACGACCCAGTCGATGAAGGTCCGTACGCGTACGTTTTCCCGCATGTCCTTGCGGCAGATCAGGCCCCATTCTCCCGGGCACACGACCCTGTGGCTCACCGGCTGGACGAGCCGCCCGCTGGCGAGGTCCTGCTCGACGAACGGCCCGTTGACGAGCGCGATACCCTCTCCGCCGAGCGCCATTTCGAGCGCCACCGCCAGCGTATCGACGACCAGGTAGGGCGAGGAGGCCTTGAACTGCACGCCAGCCGCCGCGAACCAGGTCTCCCAGTTGCGGGTTTCGGTGTAGATCGTGACGAGTGGCTGATCGAGCAGGTCTGCGGGCGTCGCCGACGCGCCGAGCCGCGCGGCAAGCGCCGGGCTGCACACTGGATAAAGCGAATATTCGAACAGCGGCACCCAGTGGTAGCGCGCGGGGTCGGGAAGCGTCTCGCAATAGACGAGTCCCACATCGGCGTGCACATCGTCGAATTCCCATTCGACCGCACAGGTGTTCAAGGTCAGCTTGATCTTGGGGTTGTCCGCCAAAAACTGCGGCACGCGCCGCGCAAGCCAGCGGATCGAAGCGGTGACATAGGTCTGGACGCGCAAGGGTTTATCAAGCGCATTGCGGTGGACGGCTTCGACGCCCTCGATCAGCGATTCAAAGGCTGATCGTACATAGGGGTAGAGGACGCGGCCTTCCTCCGTCGAGACGATGTGTCGGCCGTCCTGCTGGAACAACTGCACGCCCAGCGCATCCTCGATCAGCTGGACCTGGTGGCTGACCGCGGGATGGGTGAGGCACAGCTCGTCGGCGGCGTCACGAATGCTCTGTCGACGCGTTGCGGCCTCAAAACCCTTCAGGGCCTTGAGCGGCGGCAGCTGCTTCAAGTCGATTTTAGATTGGCCAGTCATTACGGGGTCAGTCTTGGCAGGCCTTCGGCAATGCGCAACTGGTAAATTAAATTGACGGCTGTCCGTGCGCCCGGGCGTGGGCGATGATCATGGCGGCACCTTTTTCTGCGACCATGACGGTGGGGGCATTGGTGTTCCCCGATGTGATCGTCGGAAAGACCGAGGCATCGATAATGCGCAGCGCTTCGATCCCGTGGACGCGCAGCTGCGGATCGACGACCGAGGTCGCCGGGTCGGGGCCCATCATGCAGGTGCTGGTCGGGTGGTAGACTGTATCGGCGCGCGCGCGGAAATCGGCGAGCTGTGCCTCGTCGCCCGTGATCTCGTTGCCGGGGATGATTTCCTCGGTGATGATGTCGGCCAGTGGCCGCGTCGTCGCAATGCGGCGGAGAAGCCGGTTGCCGACGAGGACGTCGTCGAGGTCCTTTTGGGTGGACAGGTAGTTGGGGTGGATAGCGGGATGCATCGCCGGGTCAGATGAGCGAAGCTCCAGATGCCCGCGGCTCGTCGGCCGGCAAGGGTTGTGCGATAGCAGGAATGCCGAGAACGGGTCGGGATTGAGCAGCTTGCGGTCCGAGAGCGGGGTTTTCGTGTAGCTCACGGGGCTGAAGTAGAGCTGCAGGTTGACCTCGGACCCGGGATCGCCCCGCACGAAGCCGCCGCTCTGGTTGACGCTGAGGGACAGCGGCCCTGCGCGATCGGCCATGTAACGCAGGCCTGCGCGCATCTTGCCGAGCATCGGGTGGAGCAGGTCGTTGAGCGTGGCGGTTCGGGTCTTGTAGAAATAGGAGACGGCCAGATGGTCCTGCAGGTTGCGGCCGACCTGTGGCGCGTGGACCACGGGCTCGATCCCCAACTGCTTCAGTTTCTCCGCGTCGCCGATCCCCGACAGCATCAGCAGCTGCGGCGAATTGATCGCGCCGCCGCTCAGGATGACTTCGCGGCGCGCGCGCGCTTCTAAGGTCTTGCCGCGTCGCTTGTAGCGGATGCCGGTCGCGCGCTTGTCCTCGATCAGGATTTTTGTCGCGAGGGCGTGGGTCTCGATCTTCAGCGTCTTACGGGCGCGGGCAGGGTGGAGAAAAGCGTTCGCCGTCGAGGCCCGCCATCCGCCCCGGGTGTTGATCTGGTACATGCCGACCCCTTCGCTGTCGGCGCCGTTTAGGTCTGCACTCGCCTTGAAGCCCAGCGTGCACGCGGTTTCGATGAAGCTATGGCAGACGGGGTGAACATGGGCGCTGATATCGGTCACATGCTGGGGTCCGCCGCGGCCATGGTGTGCGCTGTACCAGTCGAAATCCTCCGATTTCTTGAAATAGGGGAGGACGTCGTCCCATCCCCAGCCCAAATTGCCGAGTGCTTTCCAGTCGTCGTAGTCGCGCGGCTGGCCGCGGACGTAGACCATCGCGTTGATCGATCCCGAGCCCCCGATGACCTTGCCGCGCGGCCAGTAGCTGCGCCGCCCCGCAAGTGCCTCGACGGGTTCGGTTTGATACATCCAGTTGATGCGCGGATTGAAGATAGTGCGTCCGTAGCCGTTCGGCTTCTGGATCCAGATCGTCA
>JANMJZ010000336.1:0-7117 GCA_031371635.1 Sphingomonadales bacterium
CCGACGTCGCCCGGATCGAGGATTATCAGGCGCGGTTGCGCCGCGAGACCTGTGTCGGCCATCGGACCGTGCGCGCTTCGTCGCTCGACGTGATGACGGTGGGGGCGGGGGGTGGCTCGATCGCGACCGTGCCCGAACTGACCAAGGCGCTGCGGGTGGGACCGCAGTCGGCGGGTGCCGTGCCCGGGCCGGCCGCCTATGGGCGGGGTGGCGAATTGCCGACTGTGACCGACGCGAACGTCGTGCTCGGCTATCTTCCCGAAAACCTGCTCGGCGGCACGTTCAAGCTCGACCGCGCGGCGTCGACCCGCGCCGTCCAGACTATTGCCGACGCGCTGGGCATCACCCTGATGGAGGCGGCGGCAGGCATCGTCAGCATCGTCAACGAAACGATGTACGGTGCACTTCGCCTTGTCTCGGTCCAGCAGGGCTACGACCCGCGAGATTTCGCGCTGATGGCGTTCGGTGGCGCTGGCCCGCTGCACGGGAATGCCATGGGCGTGCTGATGGGCAGCTGGCCCGTCGTCATCCCCCCGTCGCCGGGCGTGCTATGCGCTTATGGCGATGCGACGACCCGGCTGCGGGTCGATGCGCAGCGCAGTTTCAACAAGCTGGTCACGCACACCGACGACGCGGAAGTCGGCGCCGTCATCAACGAGGTCATCGCGCAGGTTACTGCCGAACTCGCAGCGGAGGGCGTGCCCCCGCCCGATCAGGAGCTGCGCGTCGAAATCGACATGCGCTATTCGGGACAGGCTTTCGAGGTTTCGCTGTACAGCCCGCCGGGCTCGACGATCGGCGAACTTGTCGAACGCTTCGATGCCGAGCACAAACGGCTGTTCACCTTCAACCTCACGGTGCCGCAGGAACTGGTCAACATCCGCGTCGTCGCGCTGGGGAAAGCCGCCAATGTCAGCGCCGAGCGGATTGCCGAGGGCACGGGCGACACCTCGGCCGCCCGGCTCTACGACCACAAGGTGTGGATGGACGGGCGCGAGCAGGACGCCGTGATCTACGATCGCGCGAAGCTGCGCAGCGGCGATCGCGTCGCGGGACCCGCCGTCATTACCGAGATGGATTCCACCACATTGGTCCTGTCGGGCCATGTCGCCGACGTGGACCCGTACGGCAACATCCTCATCACGCCGGAGGTACGCTGACATGCCCGCGACCATCATCCAGACGAACGATACGCCCTTTGTCAGCACGTCTATCGACCCCGTAACGCTCGACATCATCGAGAACGCGCTGCGCAATGCCAGGATCGAAATGGATGCGACGCTCGTGCGCACCGCCATGTCGCCCGGTATTCGCGAACAGGGCGATGCCTTTCCCCTGATTGCCGATCCCGCCGGCAAGATGATCGTCGGCCAATTCGGCAGCTTCATCGACGGATTCCTGCGGGGCTTCGATGGGACGATCGAGGAAGGCGACATGATCCTGTTGTCCGACCCCTATAGCTGCGAAGGGGCGGTCAGCCATTCGAACGACTGGCTGGTGCTGTTGCCGGTATTTCGATCCGGGCGCCTCGTCGCCTGGACGGCGATGTTTGGCCATCAGTCGGACATCGGCGGCAAGGTCGCCGGGTCGATGCCGATCGATGCGCGCGCGATTTTCGAAGAGGGCGTGCGCATTCCGCCGGTCAAGATCTATGCCCGCGGCAATTATAACGCCGACCTGATCAGGCTGGTCATGCACCAGACCCGCAAGCCCGACTGGTGCGCTGCGGACCTCAACGCGCTGATCGCCGCCTGCCGCGTCGCGGCACGGCGCGTCGACGAAATGTGCGCGCGCTTCGGCGAGGACGTCTATGTCGCCGCAACCCAGGCACTGCTCGCCCGCAACCATAGGGCGATGAAGGCGCTTATCGCGCAGTCGGTCGGCGAAGAAGCGGTCAGCTTCGAGGATTATGTCTGCGACGACGGTGTCGGCTATGGCCCCTACAAGATCAGGTGCACGATGCGACGCGAAGGCGACCGGGTGATCCTCGACTTCGCCGGCACCGATCCGCAATCGGATGCCTCGATCAATTTCTACCTGAACGAAAACATGTTCAAGATGTTCTTCGGCATCTACATGATCATGGTTTTCGACCCGCAGATCATGTTCAACGACGGCTTCTACGACCTGATCGAGGTCCGCATTCCCGAAGGGTCGCTGCTGAAACCGAAATTTCCGGCCGCACTTTCGGGACGAACTCATGCGCTCGGGCGCATTTTCGACATCCTGGGCGGCCTGCTCGGCCAGCGGACCCCGGAATTCCTTTGCGCGGCCGGGTTCAGTTCCTCGCCGCACCTCATGTATTCGGGGCGCGATACCCGGAAAGGCGCGGGGGCGGGCGACTGGTTCCAGCTGTTCCAGATCGGGTTTGGCGGCATCCCGGGCAAGCCCTTCGGCGATGGCCCTGACGGCCACAGCCTCTGGCCCGGCTTCACCAACGTGCCGAACGAGTTCCTCGAGCGTTACTTCCCGCTGCGGATCGAACGTTACGAAGCGCTTGCGGATTCCGGCGGGGCAGGGCGGTTCCGCGGGGGCAATGGCATCCTGATGAGCTATCGTTTCCTCGCCGCCGGAACGGTCAGCATTCACGACGACCGCTGGTTCACCTATCCCTGGGGCGTGAACGGCGGGAAGCCTGGGACACGGGCGCGCAAGATTCTCGAAAAGGCCGACGGCACGTCGACGATCGTCGCCAACAAGCTCGACAGCCTCATGGTCGAAGAAGGCGACCAGCTGCACTTCATTACCTGGGGCGGTGGCGGCTGGGGCGACCCCCTCGACCGCGAGGTCGAACTGGTATCGCGAGAAATACGCCAAGGGCTGGTGAGTGCCGCCGGGGCGCGGGCTTACGGTGTCGTGGCCGACGCGCACGGTGTGGTCGATGAAGCCGCGACAGCGGCGTTGCGTTCGGAGATGCGGGCCGCTGGCGGCGAAGCCCTGCTGTTCGACCGGGGCGGGACCGTCGAAGAGCTTCGCGCGCGTTGCCTTGCCGAGACGGGCTTGCAGCCGCCGGCCCAGCCGGTCTGGCACGCTGCGCCCGATACATTTGCGATTGCCGCCGAATGAGCCTTGCAGCTGAGAATAACGGGCCGCTGAAGGGCCTGCGCGTCGTCGAGATGGGCCAGCTGATCGCGGGACCGTTTTGCGGACAGCTGCTCGGCGACATGGGCGCCGAGGTCATCAAGATCGAGCCGCCGGGCAAGGGCGACCCGATGCGCGACTGGGGGCGCGGCGACTATCCGCTGTGGTGGGAGGTGGTGGCCCGCAACAAGCGGTCGGTCTCCGCCAATCTGCGCGTGCCCGAGGGACAGGCGCTTGCCAAACGCCTGATCGCGACGGCGGACATCCTGATCGAGAATTTCCGTCCCGGCACGCTCGAGAACTGGGGCCTGTCGCCCGAAGTCCTGCATGCCGCAAACCCCGGGCTGATCATCGTGCGCGTGTCGGGCTATGGCCAGACAGGGCCGTACAGCGACCGGGCGGGGTTCGGCGGCATCGGCGAAGCCATGGGCGGCTGGCGCAACATTGTCGGCGATCCGGACCGGGCGCCCAGCCGCATGGGCGTGTCGATCGGTGACACGCTTGCCGCGACCTATGGCTGCATGGGTGCACTCGCAGCGCTGCGGCACCGGGACGCAACCGGCGAAGGGCAGGTCGTCGATTCGGCGCTTTACGAGGCTGTGCTGCAAGTCATGGAGAGCCTTGTCCCCGATTACAGCGTGTTCGGTTATGTCCGCGAGCGTACAGGCTCGGTCTTGCCCGGGATCGCGCCTTCCAACGTTTATCAGTGCAACGACGGCGATTTCTTGATCGGCGCGAACCAGGACACGGTTTTCGGTCGCCTGTGCAAGGCCATGGGAGAGCCCGATCTGGCGCGTGACCCGCGCTATGTCGATCACATCTCGCGCGGCCGCAATCAGAAGGAACTCGACGTTCGCATCGAAACCTGGACGCGCCAGCACACAGTCGCAGAGGTCGAAGCGCAGATGATCGAGCATGGCGTGCCAGCCGGGCGCGTCTACACCCCTGCCGACATGCTGAGCGACCCGCATTTCGCCGAACGCGAGTCCATAATTGACGTCGCCCACCCGCGCTGGACGAATCTGAAGATGCAGGCGCCGTTTCCCCGTCTTTCCCGCACGCCGGCCAGCGTTCGCAGCCTGGCGCCGCAGTCCGTGGGGCAGGACAATGCAGAAATCTATGGCGAACTCGGGATCGATGCCATCGAGATGACGGCCCTCGAAAAGGCGGGTGCGGTCTGAGGTGAACCACGCCGGGTTTGTCGGAGGCTGTTTGGTTTGAGTCATCCAGCCATAGGCCGTTGTTCGATCATGGCATAATATTGCTCCTCTGCTTCTGCGGGCGGGACGTTGCCGATGGGTTCGAGCAACCGGCGGTGGTTGAACCAGTCGACCCATCGTCCAGCGCGGGGACGGTCAGTAGATCAAGCGGGAAAATGGGTCGCAACTGGTCAAGATTGATGTTCGCTGCGATCCGCGACTTGCCGACCTGCTGCTTCTCTAGTCTGAGCGTTTCGCGTCGACAGCGTCGAAAGGCTTCGTATGGCGGAATCCGGTCGGCGCTTGAAAACGCTTTCAGCGCCCGATGTCGAATGAGACACCGAACGCCGAGGCGTTTGATCCAAAAAATATCTGACTCGAAGCCGGCAGGCGAAAAGCTACTCCCGGGCCGGCGCGATTGACGCGTCAGTAGACCGTTCGCACCAACGGCTCACGAGCCCAGATCCTTCCCTTACCGGCCACGTCCAAGAACGTCGCGGCATCGGCGTCGACGGTAAGCGCCACAATCCCTTCGTCCTCCTCGACGCCCGCAACGTCGAGCAGATCGGAGACCTCGGGCGAATGCGCGATCACCTTCAAATGCGCGAACGCATCATGCACCCACGCGACAGCTGCTGCCTCACCTAGCAATGTGTCGACGCCATCCTCCGACGCGACAATTGCAACCGTGTCGAACAGTACCGAAGGTCCGCCCGCCAGCTGGAAATCGGCCTTCAGCTTGGTTCCGTCGTCGAGCGTCACGCCGCCGAGCTTCGGAGCGATGATTTTGACCGATGCCTCTGCCGCCGTTGCGGCCTCAATGAGCGCACCGATCGTCGAAGAGGACGCGCCATCGGTCGCAAGTATTCCGACCAGTCGCCCCACCAGAGTAGGCGCGCCTTGGGCAAGAATGCTGAGCTTGGGCGACGGCTCGAGGTCGGTCCGCGTGGCCACTGCTGGCGTGGCCGGAACGATGGGCTGGTCATGGCCAAGCCCGTTCGCGACACGTTGGCCAAGGTCCTCGTCGATCGTGACGAGATGGCCGAGCATTGTCGCGCGGATGATCGGCAGTTCGACCTTGCTCAATTCGAACACCAGCGCAGCAACGATATGGTCCTGTTCGGGCTCGGTTTGGCTCATGAAGAACTGCCGCGCTTGGCTATAATGATCGGCGAACGTCGCCGACCGCGCCCGCACTTTCGGGCCCTCGATGGGTGCCGGGAAACTGCGGAACCCGGCGGGGTGCTCGCGCGGCCCCGACGGATCGATCAAGCTCGGGGTATAGGCAACGCGCGTGGCCTGGGGGTGCATCTGCATATGGCCGTCGCGCTGCATGTTGCCGAAGGGGCACTTCGGCGCATTGATTGGCAATTGATGAAAATTGGTCGAACCGAGCCGCGACAATTGCGTGTCGAGATACGAGAAGTTTCGACCGTGAAGCAGCGGATCGTCCGAAAAGTCGATGCCCGGGACCAAGTTCTGCGTGCAGAATGCGACTTGTTCGGTTTCGGCAAAGACGTTCGCCGGATTGCGGTCGAGCACCATGCGACCGATCGTCCGAAGCGGCACGATTTCTTCGGGAATAACTTTGGTCGCGTCCAGGTGATCGAAGTCGAACTTCTCGGCGTCCTCTTCGGTGAACAACTGCACGCCCAGCTCCCACGCCGGATGCTCGCCGTCGCGGATAGACGTGTACAGGTCGCGCCGGTGGTAATCGGGGTCCGCGCCATTGATCTTGACGGCTTCGTCCCACACGACCGACTGCATATTGAGTACGGGGGTCCAGTGGAACTTGACGAAGGTCGAAGCTCCCTCGGCATCGACCAGTCGGAAGCTATGTACGCCGAAGCCCTGCATGAAGCGGACCGAGCGGGGGATCGTCCGATCAGACATCTGCCACATCACCATGTGCATCGCTTCGGGCGTGCAGGCGATCCAGTCCCAGAAGGTGTCGTGCGCCGATTGTGCCTGCGGGAAACCCCGATCGGGCTCTTCTTTCACCGCGTGGGCTAGGTCGGGAAATTTGATAGCGTCTTGGATGAAGAAGACCGGAATATTGTTGCCGACCAGATCCCAATTGCCCTGCTTAGTGTAAAACTTGACGGCAAAGCCACGCACGTCGCGCGCCAGATCGGCAGAGCCGCGATTGCCAGCGACGGTCGAGAAGCGCGCAAACACCGGCGTACGTTCGCCGACTTCGCCGAGCACAAGCGCAGTGGTCACATCGCTCAGCGAGTCGGTCAGTTCGAAATAGCCATGCGCCGCCAGGCCGCGTGCATGGACGACACGTTCCGGAATACGTTCGTGATCAAAGTGAAAAATCTTCTCGCGAAGAACGAGATCCTCGAGCAGCACCGGGCCGCGCGGGCCGCCCTTCAGGCTATTGTGATCGTCCGAAATCGGCATTCCATGATTTGTCGTCAGGACAGGCTGCCCCTCTGCCGCAACTTGGTGAAGCTCATCGCCGAGGCCCCGCTTGGCTTTTGCAGACGGTAGCGTCAGGCCGGTTTGCGGATTGTCGCTGTCGGACTCCTTGGCGTTCGACTTTTGGCTCTTTCCGCTATTCTTGGATGACATTGTCGCCGCTCCCAGCGACCGAAATTGGACGCCTGCCTTGAACATCTGTTTCGATGAAAGGGTCCAGCGCTTTGATGTCGACGCGCTAAGCCGAGTTGTTACAGAATTGACCAGGCCGTGAAGTAACAAGGTTTAGATGTGCAACGGCACTGACACTATCAGACCAATATGGGGGAGACGCCTACCATCCGACACCACATCGCGGCAGGCCGGACCTATAGCCGTCTGACGGCAACCGCCACAATGGCGGTCGTTCGACG
>JANMJZ010000037.1:0-10285 GCA_031371635.1 Sphingomonadales bacterium
AGGTCGAGCGGGTTGAGCGTCGCTACCCCGATGAACAGGCCCGCAAGCGTGGCGAGCGTTACCACCGCATAGAAACCGACGAGCTGGTCCTGCCCCATGCCGACCGCAGTCAGCAGGCCGATCGACCCGTAGTTCTGTTCGCCCAGCAGCACGCGCATGACGGCTGCGATCGCGGCAAAGCGCAGGACGTCACGGCTCGCAATCCACCGCGTGTTGAGCATCGGGCTTGCGCGGTTATGCTCGATCAGCGCCGCCGCACCGATCAGCGTGACCGCGCCCGCGACCGCATAGCCCAGCCAGGGCGTGGACCACCAGACAATGCGTCCTTGCACGAGTACGGCAACGAGCAGGGCGACCCCCGGTGCGACCAGCGCGAAGGTCAGCAGGTCGAGGCGTTCGAGCACCGGTGTGCGCTCGCTCGGGGGCAGGCGGAGCAGGGCAATGCCGCCCAGGCAGACCAGGCTGAGGCCGAATTCGAACAGGTAGAGGTTCTGGATGTCGCCATTCGCCAGTAGCAACGGCGATATGACGCGCGCCAGCGGCAGCGCCACCTGGGTCAGCCCGATGCCGATGATCATGCCGCCAAGTCGCGACTTCGCGGGCATCGCCTGCATGATGTAGAAAAATGCGAGCGGCGTGAAACCGGCAGCGATGACCCCGCTGGCAGCGCGAACGGCCAGCTCGCTGCCATAGCCGTGGACCAGAAGTTGAAATCCGTTGAGCGCGACAAACCCGAGAAGGAAGATCCGCGTAATCCGTTGCAGGCCGAATTCCTGGCGAAACTTGATCAGCACGAAGCTCGTGCAGACATTCGTCATTGAATAGGCCGCGGTCAGCCAGCCACCCTCGACCGGGGTCAGGCCGAGCGATCCCTGGATCTGCGGCAGGTTGGCGAGCAGCAGCCCGTTACTGAAACCGCCTGTCAGCGCGATGATCACCCCGATCAGCGCATATCCGATACGACGCCCTAGCGGGTGCTCGGGCGTCGCGGGCGACCCCGGCATGAAGGGGCGCTCGTGCGGTTTGAATTCATATGTCGACACGACCGGCGGCACGCAGCGCTTCCAATTGGTTGGCTATGCGAAACGAAATGCCAGACGGCTCAAATGGTTGCATGCGCACGACGCCAGATCGGCAACTTAACCCAGCGTGGGATCTCCGCCCACGGCGCGGTACAGGTCGACCAGGTTGCGCGCCCGCACAAGCCGGGTCGACGCCAGCGAACGGCGCGCGCCATAAAGCGAGCGCTGGGCGTCGAGACTTTCGAGGAACGAGGCGACGCCACCGCGATAGCGCGCTTCGGTCAGGCGCGCTGTATCCTGCGCCGCCGCCTCCAGTCGGATCTGTGCCCCCGCCTGGTCGGAAATCGTAGCACGCCGGGCAAGCGCATCGGCGACGTCGCGGAAAGCCGACTGGATCGTCCGCTGGTAGTTCGCCGTGGCCGCGTCGAATTGCGCCCGCGCAACGTCGAGGTTGCCGCGATTGGCACCACCGTCGAAGATCGGCAGAGTCGCCCCGGGCACGACGCTGAAGTTGAAGGCGCCGCCCGAGAACAGCGACCCCAGCGCGGTGCTCGCAAAACCGGCAAGGCCGGTCAGCGAGATACGCGGGAAGAAGGCTGCGCGCGCTGCACCGATTTGCGCGTTCGCCGACCGCAGCCGGAACTCGGAATCGATAACGTCCGGGCGCCGCAACAAGATCGAAGAGTCCAAACCGGCGGGGACGGGCGCAATTGCGCTTTCGACGCCCTCGATCGAAGGTGGCAAGTCGGCGGAAGCTACGGGAGCGCCGACCAGCAGGTGGAGCGCGTTGCGGTCTTGCGCAACGAGCGTGGTAAGATTGGCGACGTCCGACTGTGCTGTTGCCAGCACCGTTTCCGCCTGGCGCAGGTCGGTGCGCGGCGCAACGCCCCCGCCCAGCCGTGCGCGGGTGAGAGTGACGCTGCGCTCCGCACTGCGCACCGTATCCTGCGCAATACCGAGCAACGTGCGATCTGTAGCGAGTGTCAGATAGGCGTCGGCGATGTCCGCGACCAGCGTGAGGCGAACGGCACGTGCCGCCGCCTCGGTCGCGAAAAAGCTGTTGAGCGCAGCGGTGCTCTGGCTGCGTATCCTGCCGAACAGATCGATCTCGAACGCGGAGGCACCGATATTCACGCTATACTGCGTCGTCGATCCGCCGCCGCCGACTCCGGCCACTCCGCCAAAGCCGTTGCCACCGCCGCTACGGATCGATACCGACGTCGATGCATCTACCGACGGCAGCAACGCGGCGCGCTGGACGCGATAAAGCCCTCGCGCGGCAGCAATATTGGCGACGGCCAGCCGGATATCCTGGTTGCTGGCCAGTCCCTGCGCGATCAGGGTTTGCAGATGCGGATCGCGGAACACGTCGCGGTAGCCGAGCGACGGCAAGGCCGCCTCACTGGTGCGCAGCGCGGGGTCGCCGATGGGCCAGCTTGCCGGGACAGCGGCCAGCGGCGCGACATATTTCGGCGCGAGGCTGCATCCGGCGAGCAGGCTTGCTGCGACAAGCACCGAAAAGGCTGGAGCGCGACGCGCGATCATGTCGTTGCCTCCTCTAGACGCTGCTGTTCCCGCGCGCGCCCCTTTCGCCCAGAAAACAGACGTCGCACCAGCACGAAGAACAGAGGGACGAGGAAAATGGCAAGCGCGGTGGCGGTCAGCATGCCGCCGATCACGGCCGTACCAATCTCGACGCGGCTCTTCGCCCCAGCCCCCGACGAGATAGCCAGCGGGAGCACGCCGAAGATAAACGCCAGGCTCGTCATGATGATCGGTCGCAGGCGGAGCCGCGCAGCTTCGATCACGGCATCCACCGCCGTCTTGCCGGCCTTCTCCGCCTGTTCTGCGAATTCAATGATCAGAATGGCGTTTTTAGCGGAAAGGCCCATCGTCGTCAGCAAGCCCACCTGAAAGTAGACGTCGTTTTCAAGCCCGCGCAGCGTGACCGCAAGTGCGGCCCCGACCAGCCCGATCGGTACGACCAGCAGCACTGCCAGTGGCACCGACCAGCTTTCGTACAGCGCGGCAAGGCAGAGAAAGACGACGAGCAGCGACAGGCCATAAAGGAAGGGCGCCTGGCTGCCCGACAGTCGTTCCTGATAGGACAGATCGGACCAGGCGACGGACGTGCCACCCTGCTTCGCCGCAAGAGCAGCGATCCGTTCCATCGCGTCGCCCGAACTATAACCTTCAGCAGCCTGTCCCTGAATCTGATAGGCCGGTACGCCGTTGAAGCGCGACAGGCTGGAGGGCGATTGGTTCCAGCTTGTGCGGGCGAAGGAAGAGAAGGGCGCCATGTCGCCCGCCGTGCCGCGCACATACCAGTAAGCGAGATCCTCGGGGCGACTGCGGAACGGTGCATCGCCCTGCACGTAGACGCGCTTGACGCGTCCGCGATCGACGAAGTCGTTCACATAGCTTCCGCCCCAGGCGATCGCCAAGGTCTGGTCGACCTGTTGCGACGTCAACCCCAGCGCGCCGATCTTCTCGTCGTCGATATCGACTTTCAGCGTGGGGTTATCCTCGAGGCTTCCGAGCCGGACGGCGGTCAGGCCGGGATCATCCTGCGCCGCCAGGACCAGCGCGTCGCGCCGTGCCTTGAACTCCGCGCGGCTCAGCCCGCCACTGTTCAGGAGTTGCATCGTGAACCCGTTCGACTGGCCCAGGCCCCGCACCGCTGGGGGGGAGAGAGCAAAGAACTCGACATCGCGCAGCCTGCTGCTGATATCGCGGGTCCATTTCTTCGTAAGGGCATCGGCGCTCAGTTCCGACCCGTGTCGTTCGTCCCAGGGTTTCAGCAGGATGAAACCACGCCCCGCATTCTGCCCGCTGCCGCCGCCGCCGCCTTGTCCTGCGACGGTGTAATAGCCGGCGGCACCCTTGGTGGCGGTATTCTTGAAATAATCCTCGATGCCGCGCGCAGCGGCCTCTGTACGGGGCTGCGTAGCGCCCGGAGGAAGCGTGAATTGGATCTGCGCACGCCCCTGGTCTTCAACCGGCAGGAAGCTCGACGGCAGAAACCAGAAGAGCAGCACCAGTAGTCCGACAAGCGCACCATAGCCGATCAGGGCTAGCGTCGGCTTTTCGATCACCCGGCCTACCTGATCGCGATAGCGATCGGACGTGCGGGCAAACCAGCCGTTGAACCGTTCGCCATAATGATGGGCGCGCGTGACCCAGCGATGTTCGGACGCTTCAGGATCGCGGCGCTTGAGCAGGGTTGCGGTCAGCGCCGGCGTCAGCACCAGCGCAACGACGACCGACAGTGCCATCGATGCCACAATCGTGATCGAAAACTGCTTGTAGATGACGCCAACCGATCCGCCGAAAAAAGCCATCGGAAGGAACACCGCGGACAGGACGAGCGCGATCGCGATGAGCGCAGTCTGTATTTCCGCCATCGATTTAATCGTCGCGTCGCGCGGTGAGATGTCGGGTTCTTCCTCCATCACGCGCTCTACGTTCTCCACGACCACAATCGCGTCGTCGACGAGCAGGCCGATCGACAGCACCATGCCGAACAAGGTCAGCGTGTTCACCGTAAACCCGGCGATGGCGAGAATGCCGAACGTGCCGAGCAACACCACCGGCACCGCGATTGCGGGGATCAGCGTCGCCCGCCAGCTTTGCAGAAACACGAACATGACGATGACGACGAGGATGATCGCCTCGACCAGCGTCTTGATGACCTCTTCAACCGAAAGGCGGATGAACGTCGTGCTGTCGAGCGGGAAGGCGTATTTGTAACCTTCTGGAAAGGTCGGGGCCTGACGGACGAGTTCTGCCTTGACCAGTTCCGCCGTTTTGAGCGCGTCCGCGCCAGGGGCGAGCTGAACCGCAAGCCCGGCGGCGGGATAGCCATTGAAGCGGCTGACAACATTATAGTTTTCGGCCCCCAATTCGACGCGCGCAACATCCTGCAAGGTAACACGTGCGCCGTCCGGCTGGGTCTTGAGCACGATCCGGCGGAACTGTTCGGGCGTGTTGAGCCGTGACCGCGACGTCACCGTGGCGGTAAGCATCTGGTCGCGGCCGGACGGCTGCCCGCCGATCTGGCCCGCCGCTACCTGCGTGTTCTGCGACTGGATCGCGGCCGTCACGTCGCCGGGATTGAGTTTTACCGCGGCAAGCTTGAAGGGATCGAGCCAGATGCGCATCGCATATTGCGAGCCGAAAACGTTGACGTCGCCAACGCCCTGAATGCGCCCAATCGAGTCCTGGAGGTTGGACACGAGGAAGTCCGACACGTCATTGTTGTTGGTGCGGCTGGTTTCGTCATACACCGACACGATCATCAGAAAGTCGGCGCTCGACTTGGTGACGTTCAGCCCCTGTTGCTGGACCTGTTGCGGCAGGCGGGGCAGGGCCTGTTGCACCTTGTTCTGAACCTGCACCTGCGCAATGTCCGGGTCGGTTCCCTTTGCGAACGTCGCGGTGATTTGTGCAGATCCGGCCGAACTCGAACTCGAGCTGAAATATATCAGGCCGTCGATGCCGGTCAGCTGTTGTTCGATGATCTGCGTCACGCTCGATTCGACCGTATCCGCGGCAGCACCCGGGTAATTCGCCCGGATATTAACCGAAGTCGGCGCGATATCAGGATATTGCTCGATCGGCAGGCTCAGCAGCGCCCCTACGCCGCCGAGCATGATGACGATGGCTATGACCCACGCAAAGATAGGGCGGTCGATGAAGGTCCGCGACAGCATTCCCGGGTCAGCCGCGTGCCGCGCCGCTGCCCTGTGGGCGCGGACGCGGCTTCGATCCGGCGGGAACCGGAATGATCTTTGCGTTCGGGCGGATCTTGCCCAGTCCCTCGACGATGACGCGCTCGCCCGGTTTCAGCCCCGCAGTCACGATCCATTTGTCGCCGAACGTCCGGTCGGCGGTCACGGGCTTGCGCATGGCCTTGTTGCCCGGCCCGACCACGTAGACGGTCGCCCGGCCCTGCACGTCGCGGGAAACGCCGGCCTGAGGCACGAGGATCGCATTCGCGACCGTTGCCTGGCTAAGCGCCGCCCGTACGTACATGCCGGGCAGCAGCAGGCTGTCGGGGTTGGGAAAGCGCGCACGCAGCGTGACAGTCCCGGTGTTTGGATCGACCATAGCCTCGGCAAATTGCAGCGTGCCCGCAAAAGGATAGGCGCTGCCGTCCTCCAGCGTGAGCTTGACCGACGTCGACGAGGCCGAAACGCCGTCTTTGGCGAGAGAGCGGCGTAGCGCCAGCAGGTCGGCACTCGACTGCTGAATATCGACGAATATGGGATCGAGCCGCTGTATGGTCGTCAAGGGATCGGCTTGATTGGTCGTCACCAGCCCCCCCGTGGTTACCAAAGACCGACCTATGCGGCCGGTGATCGGCGCGGGCACGCGCGTGAAGCGCAGATTGATCTGTGCGGCCTCCAGCTGTGCCCGGGTCTGGGCGACATTGGCGGCGGCCTGGCTCGCCGCGGCTACCGCATCGGTATAATCCTGCCGGCTCACGGCTTCCATCTCGGCCAAAGGTCGATAGCGGGCCGCTTTTGCGGCGGCAGCGGTGCGCGCAGCTTGCGCGCTGGCCAGATTTGCCTGCGCTTCGGCGGCAGTGGCGCGGTAGACGCTCGGATCGATTTGGTAGAGTGTCTGGCCCGCCTGGACGATCGACCCTTCGGTAAAAGAGCGCGACCGGATCACGCCTGATACCTGCGGGCGGACCTCGGACATCTCAAAAGCTGCCGTGCGGCCCGACAACGTTACCGGCACCTCGACCGACTCCGCCTTGACGACGACGAAACCTGCCTCGGCGGTTTGCGGCTTGCGGGCATTGTCGGATTTGGAACAGGCAGTTGCCCCGAGCGCGAGCACCAGCAGTATCGCACCAGGTAGAGCGGGGAAACTGACGAACGACGACCGCGGCGAATTCGGTATTTTCACCCTGCATGCCCGCATTAATGCCGCGTCCCTGGAATGTTGCACCGCCGCATATCTGACATGCCTTTTCGGAACCGCAATGGCCTTGATAGGTTCCGCCGAATATAATCTTTTCGTCGAAAATCAGACAAACAGCGCGACGCTTTGATGGGCTGTCGCAATCGGCTGGCCGTCTCGGTTCCAGATCGTCATCGTCTGGCTCGACGATCCCTTGCCGGCGTGCTGGGTATCCGCGCTCAGCAGCCACCATCCCTCACGGGTCGACGGGGCGTCCGTCACCAAGTTGAGCTGCCAAGTCGTCGTCGATATCGGCCCCCACGCCGGCGCGAGTGCCATAGCTGCCGGGGGCAGCGCATCGGCAATCGCCACAAGCTCTACTTCAGGGTCCAGCGCGTCGTGGTCGCGCAGGCGGCACCACCGCACAAATCCGGCGGGTTCGTTTCCCCAGTGCGACAGGTCGAATTTCATTAGAAATCCTTGCGGTAGCTTGGAAGGATCGACGAGATCGTCCTCAGGTGCGCCCGCATCTGGCGCGGGCAGGTCGAGATGGGCAATCGCCGAATCGCGCGAAGCCATGAACAGAAACAACGTGCGGATGCCTATCCCGTCGGTTCCGGCGACATCGCATGCGATGAATGCGCTGTTCTTGCCTCGCCGCAGGAGGGTCGGAGTAATCGTCACTTCGCCTGCAAGGGGGCCGACGAAAGCGATCTGCGCCGATCTGAGCGGCGGAAGATCAGGAAATGCAGCCTTTATGGCCGAGAGCGCGACTGCCGCCGATGCGCCGCCATACGCGGTCCGGCCCTGCAACCAGCTCTCATCGATGTTCGCGTGATAGATGTGACCATCGCCCGTAACAGCTGGCAGCGTCATGCCCGGCGTCCCGCAATGAGGCTATCCACCACCGATGGGTCGGCAAGTGTCGAGGTGTCACCCAATGTGGCCACGTCCCCTTCCGCGATTTTCCGCAGAATCCGGCGCATGATCTTGCCGCTGCGGGTTTTGGGCAGGGCCGGCGCGAACTGGATCGCGTCCGGTGTCGCGATCGGTCCAATTTCGGTACGCACCCATTTCACCAGCTCGGCGCGCAGGGCGTCGTCCGGGTCGATATCTGCATTGACCGTCACGAATGCGTAGATCCCCTGGCCCTTGATCTCATGAGGCATGCCGACGACGGCGGCTTCAGCCACGTCGGCGTGCGCCACAAGCGCGGATTCCACTTCTGCCGTTCCCATCCGGTGGCCCGACACGTTGATGACGTCGTCCACGCGCCCCGTGATCCAGTAATAGCCATCGGTATCGCGTCTGGCCCCATCGCCGGTGAAATATTTCCCGGGATAAGTCGTAAAATAGGTCGTAAAATAGCGTTCGGCGTCGCCCCAGACGCCACGCATCTGGCCGGGCCAACTCGCCGTCAGCACGAGATTACCTTCGCACGCGCCTTCGAGTACCGCGCCTTCCGCGTCGACGATCTGCGGCAGGACTCCGGGCAGCGGCTTGGTAGCCGATCCCGGCTTCAATGCGGTGGCACCCGGCAGTGGTGCGATCAGTGCGGCCCCGGTCTCGGTCTGCCACCATGTATCGACGATTGGGCAGCGTCGCTCACCGACAACCCGGTGGTACCAGTCCCATGCCTCCGGATTGATCGGTTCGCCGACACTTCCCAGAAGCTTGAGTGAGCGGCGCGACGTCGCGGTTACATAATGGTCGCCTTCGCGCATCAACGCGCGGAGCGCCGTGGGTGCCGCGTAAAAGATCTCGACCTGATGCTTGTCGACGATTTGCCAGAAGCGGCTGTGATCGGGCCAGTTTGGCACGCCTTCGAACATGACGGTCGTCGCGCCATTTAACAGCGGTCCGTAGACAACGTAGCTATGTCCGGTGACCCACCCGATGTCCGCTGCACACCAATAGATCTGGCCGGGCCGGTAGTCGAAGACGTAGCGGTGCGTCCACGCGGCCCAGACGGCATAACCGCCTGTCGTGTGCATGACGCCCTTCGGTTTGCCAGTCGAGCCGCTGGTGTAAAGGATGAACAGGGGGTCTTCCGCATCGATGACAGCTGGCGGGCAGTCCACCGATGCCGTTGCGCCCGCCTCGTGGTACCATATGTCGCGCCCGGCGTGCATCGAAACGGCACCGCCAGTGTGCCGGATGACAATGACCTGCTCGACTCCGGGCGCATGAACGATGGCGGCATCGACGTTGGCCTTTAGCGGGATCGGCTTACCCCCGCGCCGCCCCTCATCCGCCGTGATGACAATGCGCGACTCGCAGTCGACGATGCGCCCGGCCAGCGCTTCGGGTGAAAAGCCGCCGAAAACAATGGAATGGATCGCCCCGATCCGGGCACATGCGAGCATGGCGATCGCCGCTTCGGGAATCATGGGCATATAAAGGGTCACGCGATCACCCTTGACCACGCCGTTCGCCTTCAACACGTTCGCGAAGCGGCATGTTTCGGCATGAAGTTCGGCATAAGTAAGCGTGCGGCCGTCGGCAGGATCGTCGCCCTCCCAGATGATGGCGGCCGTGTCGCCGCGCTCGGCCAGATGGCGGTCGAGGCAGTTCGCCGACAGGTTGAGCTGCCCGCCTTCGAACCAGCGAATGCGGAAATCATCTTTCTCGAATGACCAGTCTGCGGCGCGGTCGAAAGGGCGCGTCCAGTCGATGATCGCTGCCTCGCGCCGCCAAAAGCTTTCGGGATCGCTCTTGGCCTCGGCGAAAAGGCGATCGTAGCTCGCGGCGTCGATCAGCGCATTGGCAGCCCAGTCTTTGGGTATTGGGAAAACACTGTCGGTCATTTTCGGTGTAGTCCCCTCTGCCGCTATGCGGGAACGTCGAGCGCGGCGACCCCCGGCAGCTCGCGCCCTTCCATCCATTCGAGGAACGCGCCTCCCGCTGTCGAGACGAAGGTGAACTCGTCGGCCACGCCCACCTGGTTGAGCGCCGCAACTGTGTCGCCGCCGCCGGCAACAGAAATCAGGCTGCCATCGTGGGTAAGCGCCGCCGCCGTTCGGGCCAGCGCCATTGTCGCGGAGTCGAAGGGTGGCGTTTCGAAGGCACCGAGAGGGCCGTTCCACACCAGCGTACGGCAGTTCTTCAGCACGTCGGCGAGCGCCTCGACAGCAGCAGGACCTATGTCGAGGATCATCTCATCCGTCGCCACCTCATGGACGTTGACCGTGCGGATCGGGGGATTGGCGCGAAATTCCTTGGCCACCACGACGTCGTAAGGGAGATGGATGGTGCATCCGGCCCGATCGGCCGCATCGAAGATTGTGTTTGCTGTGGCGATCAGGTCGTGCTCGCACAACGACTTGCCCACGTCCACGCCGCGCGCAGCCAGG
>JANMJZ010000039.1:0-12948 GCA_031371635.1 Sphingomonadales bacterium
ATCTCGCGGCCGATGTTCTCGCGGATCGCGACATATTCCATTTCCGGCGTGATGATTCCGCGGCGGGCGTAATGCATCTGGCTGACGTTGGCGCCGGGACGCGCTCTCAGGACGCGGCGGCGGACGTTGGGGAAGGGGTCGACGCCGCCGCTGCGGTCAGGGCCGAGCTGGCCGTTGTCCTCGGGCCGGACTTCGCGCTGGGCGACTTCCTCGACATCGCCGCGGCCGCGGATCCAGCCGGCGCGGAGCTCGGCGAGGCCCTTGGCAATGTCGATCTGGACGGCGGGGTCGGTGTAGGGACCGCTGGTGTCGTAGACATTGAGCGGGGCCTCACCCGACGACGGCTCGAGGTCGATCGCGCGCATCGCGACGCCGAGCGGGCCGACGTGGATCTTGCGGCTGCCGCGGATGGGGCCGGTCGTGACCTTCGGGCTGGGTGGGGTGTAATCGGCCATATACGCTCTCCTCTGGACGGAAAGAGCGCGGTGGCTGGCGTGACACCGCTCCCTCCCTCCGCCCGTGCTAACGGGATCAGGTTCGCGGGTCAGGACATCGGTCCTATCTCAGCCGTCCAAGCACGGCCCCCCGGGGAATGGCGTCAGTCTAGGCAGAGAGGGGGATGCGGTCCAGCTAAACCACGCGGCGACCGGTGAACAGCTGGATGAGGCCGACGACCAGCGCGACGACCAGCAGCAGGTGGATCAGGCCACCGGCGATGTGAAGGCTGAAGCCGAGCAGCCAGAGCACGAGTAGAATGACGACGACGGTCCACAGCATGGCGGGGCTTCCCTTGAGGTTTCGATCAAGGGCGTAACGACCGAAACGCCAAACGGGTCCGCACCCGCCGAGCGATCAAAGCATGTATTTGACTTTGATCGGTTCTTCGGTGGTGCTGCCGGCAACGCTGAAGCGAGCGTCGTCGAACTTCGGCGGTCCGAACCGGATGACGGGATTGCGCGAAAAGCCGAACCCCTCACGCGGGATGCCGAAGCTGGTGTCGAGCTTGTTGTTGCTGTTTTCATCGTGAATCAGGGCGATGGCGTAGCTGCCGGTCGGCAGCCCTTCGAAGCGCACGTTGCGCGCCTGTGAAACGGGGACGGTCAGACGGCGCGCTGCGGGGTCGCGGTCGCATTTGGAGAACATGTCAGCCCGGGTCGTCATGCAAATGAGCAGCTGCCCTCTGGCGGAACGCAGGCCGGTCACGTCCGCCTCGACACTACCGGGAGCCGACGCCCCCGCCAGCACGGCCCAGCCCAGCGCCGACATCGCCAAAACTGCCGAGCCCCTTGTCGGTACCGCAGATCCGATCCCAAAATCTGAAATACAAGCCATAATTCCCCCGGTATTCCGCATGGTGTCGCTGATGATGCGTCGCCGTTATCAGCCAATTCCCTAACGGCCCCTGAACCACCGCGCGGGGGAATACTTCCCAGCCCATGTGGTTGGTCACCCCCATCACGGTCATGATCGACAGGACTATGCCAAGCGCGCCGACGTGAATCGGGATCATAAAGACAAGCGCGGGGATGACAATCGCGCCCGTGAGCGCCTCCCACGGGTGAAAGCTCATCGCGGCCCAGGCGGTGGGCGGGCGACTGGCGTGGTGGACGGCATGCGCAATGCGGAATAGCCGCGGCTGATGCATCCACCGGTGAGTCCAGTAGAACCAGCAGTCATGGGCCACAAGGTACAACAGGACCGACACCGGCAGGTACCAGAGCGGATAGACCGCCACGTCGTTGTAGATCCTCGTCCAGCCCTGGTTCTGCCAGCCCCAGGCGACGATCCCGGCAGGCGCGCCGTAAATCCCCGCGCTGAGCAGCGACCAGCGGATCTCACGCGCGATCTGGCGATCGAGACCGGTATAGAGCTGGGGGTGGCGTCGGCGGGTCGCCCAGGCGAAAGCGCCGCTGGCAATCAGATAGCGGACGCCGACAATGAGCGTCATGACGACGGCGGACAGGGAGAGCGCGACAATCACGCTTTCCTCCTACCGATTATTGAGGGGAAATGAACCCCTCGAACAGATTGACGGCGACGCTGTCGGTAAAGCGCTGCTCGAATTCATCGGGGTGGATGAACTCATCGGCAAACCACGGAAACTTCGTTTTGTCGAAGGCGTCGCCTAGCCAGTCGAGCGCCTGCCGCACTTCCGGAAAGCGCACCGCGTCGGGATGGTGGACGATGTAGATGTCCCGGCGCAGCTGGACGCCAATGTCCAGCGGACGTGTCGATCGGCTGAGCGCGCGGGCATAGGTCGGCAGGAAACCGATCCCGGCACCCTTCGACACAGCCCAGTAATGTGCCGAGCTGGTGTTGGTCTGCAGCGCGATCATGCTGTCAGCCAACCCCGCGTCGACGAACAGCGGCAACGCGTCGACCGCAACCTGATCGGCCTGCTGCCAGACGAGCTGGTGACCGGCCGCGTCGGCAACCGATTTTGGTGTGCCGAACTGGCGGAGATAGCTGTCGGACGCGAAAGGCATGAGATGCATCGTGCCGACCCGGCGCGCGATGAGGTCCGGACTCGTCGGCTTGGTGAGCTGCACAGCAATATCGACGTCGCGGAACAGGACGTCGGGCGGCGTCATGTCGCAATGGAGATTCACCCTGACATCGGGGTGCGCCGCGCGGAATTCGACAAGGCGCGGGACCAGCCAGAACGTCCCCAGTCCCTCTGTCACGGAAATCTTGACCGTGCTGTGCGACCGCTGCGTCCCTGCACGCTGTACACGGCTTGCGGTGTTGCCCAAGGCTGCCATCTGCCGCGCGATCGAGACCAGTTCGTGCCCCTCCTGCGTGAGGCGGGCACCCTCGACGCTGCGGCGCAGGAGCGGCGTGCCGAACTGACGCTCGAGCCGGTCGATCTTCGAACGAATGGTATTGAGCGAGACACCCGCCACGACCGCTGCCGAACGGAAACTGCCCGCATCGGCGAGTGCGAGCAGCAAGCGCATATTATCCCATGACAATCGGTTCAGGCCCGATGGGCCCTTCGGCTTTGGACCCATCTGGGCCGAGGCCCGCTGTCCAGAATCGCGAACGGGGGGCATCACATTTTGGTTAATACGAGGCCCGCCTCTCACCATTAGTAAATTCCTTGTGAGCAAGTAATGATCATGAACAAGCAGGTGAATACATGCAATCAAACAAGGGTATAGCCGCGAGTCCCGCAAGTTACAAGACTGTAGCGTTCACCGATCGCTTCGAAAAGATGCTAAAGGTACGTGGTAAACGCAGTATGACCAGCTCGCGTGCCGTATCGATCGACGAGGCTCGCTTCCTGGCACGCAAGCTGCGCCTTGCCGTCGGCCAGACTGCCGACGACGAGGTCTTGCTCCGCGTGCTGGCGCATAACCCCGAGATTGTTCGCCTCGCCGAGAGACAAGACGGGGGCGAGCCCGGTTTCGTGGCCTATCTTCCCTTGCGTCCTGAAGGCTTAGAAGCGCTTAGCCGTGGCGAACTCGACCGTCGCAACCCCGATGTCTCCTTGCTCTGCCATGCCGGTGAACCACCGGTCGCACTCTATATGTGGTGCGTTTATTCGCCGGGTAACTTCATTCCGGCGATTGCCGCCATTTCGGCTCATTTTCAGGAGATTGCGCCCGGTGGCGTGCCGTTGTTCACGAGCGCTGCTACGACGCCGGCCGCCCGGCTTTTTGCTTCGCTGGGATTCAAGCGCGCCATCGAATACTATCCCGATGCCGACGAGGACGTGCTGGTGGTCTTTCGCAGCACGCCCGGGCCGAATGACCATGGGGGACCCGGCGCAAGGAGGCAGCCTCCGAAGTCGACGAGGCAGGGCGAGACCACGACCCGCGTCAGCCGGACGATCGAGGATGTCATGAAGGTCTTCGCCATCCGCGCCGCGACCTACATGCACGAGCAGTGCTGCCCCTATGAAGAAGAGTTCGATGGCAACGACTTCTGCGCGGCGCACATCATCGGGGAGATCGGCGGGGAACCCGCAGTATGCATCCGCATCCGCTTTTTCGGGGGGTTCGCCAAGCTGGAACGGCTGGCAGTGCGTCACGAATACCGCAAGTCGAGCCTAGCCTTCCGTCTCGTCCGCGCCGCCATCGACTATGTCAGGCAAAAGGGATTTACCCACATTTATGGGCACGCGCGGGCGGACCTCGTCCCGTTCTGGTCCCGTTTCGGCTTTCGTCCCATTGCGGGACGACCGAAATTCAGCTTCTCCGATGTCGACTATGTCGAAATGGAAGGCACAGTCGCGCCGGCCGAACGCCCGATCGGTCTGGGCCACTCCCCCTACGAACTCATCCGGCCGGAAGGGGCCTGGGACCGGCCGGGTCCGCTGGACCGGAGCGCCGCACGATCGACAGCAAACGACGACCCCGAGCGCGTCGCCGCCTGAGTTGCGCGATCCAACGGCAGCCTTGCCTTTGCGGGGCGCTTCAGTGCCCTGCTTGCGGGCCCCGCTGCAGGCCTGACGCGGCAAGCTGTGCGTCGATCATGGCGAGCAGACGGTCGAGACCGGCCTGATCGGACGATTCGGCGCGCGCCACGAGAACGTCCTGCGTGTTCGACGCCCGCAGGAGCCACCAGCCGTCGGGCGTGTTGACGCGCGCGCCATCGGTGCGGTCGACCGTCGCTCCTTCGGCTTCGAGTCGGTCGAGCACTTCATCCACGACCGCGAACTTGCGCGATTCATCGACCTGGAATCGCATTTCCGGCGTGTTGACCAGCGCGGGCATGGCGTCTTTGAGCGCGGTCAGCGATCCCCCTTGCGAAGCGATCGCGCGGATGAGCTGGATGGCCGCGAACTGCGCGTCGTCGAAGCCGTAGAAGTCGTAATAGGCCTTGGCGAAGAAGATGTGGCCGGACATTTCGCCCGCGAGCGGGGCGCCGGTTTCCTTCATTTTGGTCTTGATCAGGCTGTGACCGGTTTTCCACATCACGGGCTGGCCGCCCAGCTCGGCGATACGGTCGTAGAGCATCTGCGATGCCTTCACGTCGGCAATCACGGTCGCACCGGGTTCCGCTGCCAGCAGAGGCTGGGCGAGGATGCTCAGAATCTGGTCTCCCCAGACCACCCGCCCTTTGCCATCCACGGCACCGATACGATCGCCGTCGCCGTCGAAAGCCAGTCCGAAATCGAGATTGTTGTCGATGACGAGGCGCTTGAGATCGGCGAGGTTCTTTTCCTCGGTGGGATCAGGGTGATGATTGGGGAACGCGCCGTCGATCTCGGTGAAGATGGTCATGTGCTCGCCCGGCAGCAGCTTGACGAGCTTATCGATGACCTCGCCTGCAGCGCCGTTGCCAGCGTCCCAGCCGATGCGGAACGGCCCGGCGTCGAAACCCTCGACCAGGCGGGCGACGTAATCGTCGATGTTGCGATAGTCGCTGACCGTGCCTTCGCCGCTTTCCCAGTCGCCGGTTTCGGCGAGCCGGGCAAGGTCCTGAATATCCGCGCCAAAGAACGGCGCATGGGCAAGCACCATCTTGAAGCCGTTATACTCGGCGGGATTGTGGCTGCCGGTTATCTGGACGCCGCCGTCGACCTCGAGCGTCGCTTCGGCATAATAGAGCATTGGCGTGGGACCCAGGCCCACGCGCACCACGTCGACGCCCGTTTCGGTCAGGCCGCGCACCAGCGCCGCCTCCAGCTCGACTGAGGACACCCGGCCGTCATAACCGACGGCAACCCGCGTGCCGCCGTTGCGCCGCACACGCGTGCCGAATCCGCGCCCGATGGCATAGGCATCGGCGGTGCCGAGCGTCTGGCCGACGACGCCACGGATATCATATTCGCGCAGGGCCGTGGAGTCGAAGCGGTGAGTCATGGACGTCCTCGAATAAGGAAAGTGAACAGGAGAATGGGTTTGGCGGCGTAACGATCCGGAAGCATGGCGTGTTCCGTCACCCTTTCAGCATCGTGTCGCGCGCCTGATTGATGCGCGCGGCCAGTTCGGCGCTGCCCCCTGCATCGGGGTGCACCTTGGCGATGAGGCGGCGGTGCGCGTCGAGCACGGCATCGGTACCCGCGGCCGGGTCGAGCCCCAGCAACCGGGCCGCTTCGTCGCGCGGCATGATCGTGGGCGGCTGCATGAAGCGCATGGCCAACCACCACATGACGCCGATCAGCGCGACAAAGAACAGCAGCTTCGTCACAGGGCCATGCGGACCTGCGCCGTATTGTCGGGCAGGGCTAGCCCGGCGACCATTTCGCGCAGTTCCTGCCGCGCCGCGATATGGCTTAGTCCGACGCGTTCGAGCGATTCGATGTCGAGAAGCGTCAGCCCTTGCGGAAACAGCTCGCGATAGATGACCCGCTCGCCAAGGCCGGGAATGACACGAAAGCCGACGCGCTTCGAAAGCTCCCCCAGTGCAGCCCCGACCCGGCGCATATTGTGCGCATCGAGATGCTGGAGCCGGTTGCGCAGCACGACCCAGTCGACGGTGCCGCCATCGGTCCTGGCGCGCACCTTGCGCAAATCCCAGATGAGTTCGGCGTAGAAGCTCGGCTTCTTCACCTTGAACGTTTCGGCATCGACCTGTCCGATCAGATCGAGATCGACGAAGCTGTCGTTCATGGGGGTGACCAGCGTGTCGGCAATCGCGATCGCGGCGCGGGCCAGCGGATCGTCGCGCCCGGGCGTATCCACGATGACATAGTCGGCCCCGTGGCCCAGCCGTGCGAGCTCCTGGTCGAGGCCGGCCGGCGTCAGCAGCGACAGAACCGCATGGTTGGCGGTCGGCAGGTCGAGACCGCGGCGGCGCCCCGTTGCGGCGCGGTTGTCGAGATATCGGGCGAGCGTTTTCTGGCGGGTGTCGAGATCCAACGCCGCAACCCGGTGCCCGGCTGCCGCCAGCGCCACAGCGACATGGACGGCCGTCGTCGACTTGCCGGTGCCGCCCTTTTCATTGGCAAATACGATGCGATGTGCGCGGCTTGACTTCATCACCTGGCTCTGCGGCCCCCTGCCCCGCGTGGATACGACTTGATCTTGCGCGGCCCGGTCTGCCAAAGGCCGCGCCCGCGCCATAGTAGAGGCCCCCAGACTGTGCAAACGATCCGCGACATTTCCCAGCTTCGTGAATGGCGCGCCGCGACCGAAGGAACCGTGGCGCTTGTTCCGACGATGGGCGCGCTGCATGCCGGGCACATGGCGCTGGTGGCCGAGGCGCGCGCGCGTGCAGCGCACGTTGTCGTGTCGATCTTCGTGAACCCCACCCAATTCGGCCCGAACGAAGACCTCGCAAGCTATCCCCGCCGGGAAGCTGCCGATGCCGTCCTGCTCAAGAATGCCGGTGTCGCGGCGCTTTGGGCACCCGACGTTCCGACGATGTACCCCGACGGCTTTGCCACCACGGTCAAGGTCAAGGGCCTGGGCGACGGCCTGTGCGGCGCGAGCCGCCCCGGGCACCTCGACGGCGTTTGCACTGTCGTCGCGAAATTATTCAATCAGGTCAGGCCGGACATTGCCCTGTTCGGCGAAAAAGACTGGCAGCAGCTGGCCGTGGTGCGGCGCATGACGCGAGACCTCGACCTAGATGTGGATGTGGTCGGCCTGCCGACACAGCGCGATGCCGACGGCCTGGCCCTGTCGTCGCGCAACATCTACCTGAGCGCTGAGGAGCGGCTGTCGGCCCGCATGCTGCCCCGCGCGCTGGGTGAAGCCGCGACCGCAATCGGCAGTGGCGGTGACGTCGGCGAGGTGCTGGCGCGCGGTATCGCGATGCTCGAAAAAGTCGGCTTCACGGTCGAATATTTCGATCTCGTCGATGAAGCGCTGCAACCGCGCGCAACCGGGACTCGGCTGGTTGCAGCCGCGCGAATCGGAACCACACGCCTGATCGACAACCTCGCGGTCGCCCACCACTAGGACGAGGTTAAAAAACTTCCGTTTCGTATTAACCATTTATTTGAACTCTTGCGCCGACAACGGCGGTCGACACCACGCACAGCGCGGGTGGGACAAGGGGGTTCGAACGATGGCAAACGGCCTGAAGAGCGCGATGTTCCTGATCGAAAGCCGCATCGCCGATGCAGCCGAAGGTAATTCCGATGCGTATTACGATCTGGGGCTTGCCTATGCGGCGGGGACAGACGGGCTGGAAATCGACCTGGTCGAGGCACATAAGTGGTTCAACCTGGCTGCACTCGCCGGTGACGAGCGTGGCCATGGCAGCCGCGCCGAGATCGCCTGGGACATGACTGCTCGCGAAATCGCCGAAGCACAGCGTGCCGCGCGGGCCTGGCTGGGCGCAACCCAGCGTCGGGCGGCCTAGCCCTTTCTGAACGGGGTCATTTCGCCCAAGAAAGCCATGTTTTCCTCTACCGCGCGTCGTTCGCGGGCGAGGAAGTCGGCGATGGCGGAGCGGAAACCGGCATCGGGAATATAATGGGCCGACCAGGTCGGCACCGGGACATAGCCGCGCGCCAGCTTGTGCTCACCCTGCGCGCCCGCCTCCACCCGTGACAGGCCGCGCGCGATCGCGGCGTCGATCGCCTGATAATAGCAAAGCTCAAAATGCAGGAAGGGCACGTCCTCGCGGCAGCCCCAGTAGCGACCGTACAGCGTGTCCGCCCCGATCAGGTTGAGCGCGCCGGCGATTGGCTTGCCGTCACGCAAGGCCAGCATGAGGAGCACCTTGTCGGCCATGCGCTCGCCCAACATCGAAAAGAAGCTGCGGGTGAGGTAGGGCCGTCCCCATTTCCGGCTGCCGGTATCCTGGTAGAAATACCAGAAGGCGTCCCAATGCGCCTCGATCAGTTCCTTGCCCGACAGGTGAACGATCTCGAGCCCTTCGACGGCAGCAGCGCGTTCCTTGCGGATCGCCTTGCGCTTGCGCGACGCGAGCTCACCCAGGAAATCGTCGAAGGTCGCATAGCCGTGATTAGCCCAGTGGAACTGCGTGCCCTCGCGGATCAGCCAGCCCGCGTCGCGGAAAAGGTCCAGCTGGTCGTCGGCGACGAAATTGGCGTGCGCGCCCGACATGCCATGGCGATCGACCAGCGCCTCAGCGCCTGCGATCAGCGCGCGCGCGGCATCGGGCATGCGCGCGAGAAGGCGCGGACCCGGCACCGGCGAGAAGGGCGAGGCGATCAGAAGCTTGGGATAATAGCGGCCGCCGGCCCGTTCCCACGCATCCGCCCAGCTGTGATCGAAGACGTATTCGCCCTGGCTGTGGCTCTTGGCATAAGCCGGTGCAACGCCCGCCAGCGTCCCGTCGGCTTCGTCGAAGGCGATGGGCAGGGGCTGCCACCCGGTCCGGGCGACGGCGCTTCCCGAATCCTCGAGCGCGGACAGGAAGGCGTGGCTGACGAAGGGATTGGTGTCGCCGGCACAGGCGTCCCACGCCGCCGCGTCGAAACTGCCGACGCTATCGCCAACGCGCAGAGTGACACGGCCTTCGGGATCGCCGTCGCTCACGGGTGCAAACCCCTTATCAGGCGGGCCTTATCGCCACCACCGCGTCGATTTCCACCATCGCACCGAGCGGCAACACCGGCACGCCGACCGCCGAGCGGGCATGGCAGCCCTTTTCGCCGAACAGTGCGACCATCAGCGACGAGGCGCCATCGGCAACCTTGGGCTGTTCGGTGAAGCGCGGGTCGCTGGCCACGAACACGCCGAGCCGCACGATGCGCTCGACCCGGTCGAGATCGCCGAGCGCAGCCTTGAGCTGCGCGACGATCATCAGGCCACAGGCCTCTGCTGCCTGCTTGCCGACGGCGACATCAGTGTCCTCGCCAAGACGGCCACGCATCACCTCTCCCTTCAGGAAAGGCAACTGGCCCGACAGGTAGAGCAGCCCCCCGGCCTCCACCGCCGGCACATAATCGGCGACAGGCAGCGCCGGTTTGGGGAGTTTCAGGTTGCGGGCGGCCAGGGCGGCTTCGACGTTGTTCATGCGCCTGACAAAGCGCGGCAGGCGCGGCGGGTCAAGCAGGGATTACCCGTTAGAGCGGTTCTCCGGCAAATCGTGCCTCGATCCAGGGCAGGGCCTCGGCCCAGCCGTCGATCCGCACATGGGCATCGGCCGCTGGGGGCGACATCCTTGCCACCATCGGCTCGGCAATCATGTGCAGGCGGAACACGGTGGGCGCATGCTTGGCGACCGACGTATGATGATGCGCCAGGTCGTCGACAAAAACCGTTACCGAAGGCGCGATCTCGGCCACCAGCTTTGCAACCGGGTCGCCCTTCCCGCCCTGATTCGTCACGACGCGATGAGCGATGCCGTGCCCCAGCAACTGAGTGGCGCGCGCTTCGTTGAAATGATGGCCAAGGTTGGTCAGTACGACGATGTCGGCCTGCTCCGCCAGTGCGCCAAGTGCTTCGGCAGCGCCGGGCACCAGCGTCTGGCGGTGCATCTCTGTCTGAAAAAAACCGTCGAGGAGCGGCCAGACCTCCTCGCGCTTCAATGCTTCTCCGGTCGATCGCCGCCTCAGCGCCCCAGAAAAATCGCCGCCGGTCAGCGCAAAGTCGGTATCATGGACCTCGCCGACCCAGTCGCGAAAATGACTGACCATGTGCAACAGCACTTCGTCGCAATCGGTAATCAGCAGCGGTCGCGTCACGCGCCCAGCCTTTGCCGCGCGGCGATCAGCTCAAGAGGTGTAACGTCGAGATATCTGGCGCAGGCAAAGAGGTCGGGCTCATGCCCTTCCAGAAAGCCGAGTACGGCGTCGAGGACGACGGGGTCGCCGGCGCGGGCGCGCAAGTCGTCTGCCGAGATGCCGGTCAGGGCCACGAAACGGTCGGCGCGCTTCGCCTCGGAGAGCACCCAGGCCAGCGCGTGAAGGGCGAGCGCCTCGGCCGAAGCGCCCGAACCGTCATGCGGATTTGTCTCGCGTATCGCCATGGCCTATTCACGGGTCCGTTGTTGGGAAAGATCGGGTAGCGCGTGGCAAGGAAAGTGCTCGTTGTCGAGGATAACGAACTCAACCTGCGGCTGTTCTGCGACCTGTTGCGTGCGCACGACTGCATCGTGGAAGGCGTGCGCGACGGTCGGGAGGCGCTGGATGCGGCACGCGCTTTCTGCCCCGACCTCGTCATCATGGACATTCAGATGCCACATGTGACGGGCATCGAGCTGATGGAGGCGATTCGCGCCGACGAAGAGCTGTGCAGAACGCCGATCATGGCGGTGACTGCCTATGCCGGCAAAGCGGACGAGGAACGCGCCCGCACGGCAGGCGCGGACGCGTATGTGTCGAAACCAATCTCGCTGATGCGATTCGTTGAAGCTGTCGAGGGGCTGATCAAACTTGGCCGTTCGGAAATCGCTGCGGCGCAGGTGTGAATAGCAAAGGCGGCGCGTGGCGCCGCCGACTCCTCACTTGATCTTGGTTTCCTTGAACTCGACATGCTTGCGCACGACGGGATCGTATTTGCGGAACGACAGCTTTTCAGTCTTGGTCCGCGGGTTCTTCTTAGTGACATAGAAGAATCCGGTATCCGCCGTGCTGGCGAGCTTGATCTTGACGGTGGTTGGCTTGGCCATGACCGGAGTGCCTTCTTGAGCTGTGCGTTGATCTGGAAAGCGCGGGCCAATGACGGCGAAGCGGCGGAAAGTCAAGCGGTGACCACCGTTAACGTGGCTTTCACCCCCTTGGGCGCAGGGTCTTTCCCAGAGGGACCCTACCATGAGTCTTACCGCCGATACGAGAGCCGTCGTCCACGCCCAGCTCGCCGAGCGAATCGATACGCTGGGCCGCGAATTATCGCATCTGTCGGCCAGCCGCATCGCCTTTGCCGTCGATGACATTCGCCGCGAAGCCCGGGGTGCGCAAATGGATGCACTGGCAACGCTTGCCAGCGGGCTGGAGCGCGCAATGGCGACGTCGGGCGGCAATGCCGTGGTCATGCCCTATCTCGAGGCAATGGGCGACGCGCTCGAGAGTTATGGCAAGAGCGTGCGGCTCAGTGCCGCCGCGCAGGCATCGCTGCTCGCGTCGGTTGGGCTGCGCCTGCACGGTTGAAGCCGCGGCCGAATGAACCGCACCGCCCGATGAACGGGTTCGTCCCCGCGCTTGTGGCCGTCATGCTCGCCGAGATGGGCCCCCGGGCCCTGCTTTATGCCGATGCACGCCGGCAGGAGATCGGGCTGTGGCTGATCGCGGCGCTCGTCTTCCTGGCAGGCGCCGCCGGCGTCATCACCGGGCCGGTGATGAACGCCCACGCCTCTGCGCTGATGATCGCGATCGCGCTGGCCTTTGCGGCCACCGGCCAGTTGCAACGCGTCGCGCCCGCCAAAGGGGCTGTCCGGACGCTGGCCGCCTTCTGGCGTGGCGGTGTGCTGATCCTCGTTTTTGCGCTCGCCACCCGGTTCGGTCCGTTTGCCGCGTCCTTCGGGGCGATTGCCGGCATGCTGGCCGCCGCGATCGCTACCCGTGGGCTGCTGGCCGCCGGTGTGCCCATGAAGCCAATGCGTTGGGCAGCGGCAGGATTGCTGGCGATTGCCGCCGCCTTTCTTTGTGTCGACGCCTTGCGGCTCGTCTAGCGCAGACACAAATCCTTGGATGTCGATGCAGCCTTTTGGCGCATCGATGGTTATGCCTGCGCAACGAAAAGCCAAAGGACATGCTCATGGCGAAGACGCCCAAGACCAAGCTGAAAACCCCGACCGACCTGCCGACCAACGCGGTCGCCAGCGTCGCCGACGCGCTCAACGGCATTCTGGCCGACAGCTTCGCGCTATATTTCAAGACAAAGAATTTTCACTGGCACGTCTCGGGCCCGCATTTCCGCGATTACCATCTGCTGTTCGACGAGCAGGCGACGCAGATCTTTGCGACGACCGACCTGATCGCCGAGCGTATCCGCAAGACCGGCAATACAACATTGCGCTCGATCGGCGATGTGTCCCGCCACCAGAGCCTGCGCGACAATGACGCCGAAATGGTGGGACCGGCGGAAATGCTGGCCGAGTTGCGCGACGACAATCTGAAGCTGATCGAATCGCTGCGCG
>JANMJZ010000060.1:0-2540 GCA_031371635.1 Sphingomonadales bacterium
CAGGCCGGATGCCACCTTGAGCGACGGACCCAAGCGCCGCGACGCCGTCGGGCACCGTCGTGACATGGTGGCCTAGACCCTGCAAGAATTCGCCGAGCAGTTCGCGTATGTCGGGGTCGTCCTCGACAACAAGCAGCGTGCCGATCGTGCTTGTCCGGGAACCGTGTTTTTGCGGCTCGGAGACCGATGCCCTCGCAGGACGCGCCGATTTGTAGGGCGATGCTGCAGACACCTCGATGGAGAAGATAGAGCCCCTGCCGGGGGTCGATTTGACCAGAACCGGATAGCCAAGAATTTCCGCCAGTCGCTGGACGATCGACAACCCGAGCCCCAAGCCACGGCTTCGCTCGCGTGCGGCGTTGTCGATTTGATGATACTCATCGAAAATAGCCTTGAGCTCCGCTTGGGCAATACCGATCCCGCTGTCCCATATCTCGACGCGAACGCTGCTGCCGCGCCGCCGACATCCAATGAGCACCTTGCCCAGGTTGGTATATTTCAGCGCGTTCGAGACGAGATTTCTCAGAAGTTGTTCGAGCAGGTCGGGATCGCTGTGAACGATGACACTGCTCGCGACGAAGCGGAGAGCGAGTCCCTTGGCTTGCGCTTGGTAGCTGAACTCGGCGTGCAACTTGGCAAAGAGGTCGCCAATACGAAAATCCGTATCCTTGGCTCGAACGTTGCCGGCTTCGATCTGATTGACGTCGAGCAGCGCGTTCAACATTCCAGACATGGCAGCGAGAGTCTGTTCAAGCTTTGCGACCAAGTGTTTCGGCTTCTCGCCCTTGACGGTTTTCGCCAAAAGGCCTTGGATCAACGCAAGGGATTGCAATGGTTGACGCAGATCATGGCTAGCGATCGCAAGAAAACGCGACTTCGCAGCATTCGCCCGCTCGGCGACGCGCTTGGTCGCTTCAATCTCCTCGGCTGCCCGCTTGCGTCCGGTTATGTCATGAAAGGTGATGACGAGACCTTCGATGCCGCCATCCGCGGCAATGTAAGGCAGAATCCGGCGACTCCAGACCCTGTCCTCTGTCACGATCTCGCGCTCAATGGACGGGTGACCGTGCAATACCGCGTTGGCGTCTTCGGTGAGTGCCGCATCTCCCGCCAGAGAGCGTAGGTCGGAAAGTGGTCGCCCCAGATCGCCCGGTAGAACCGCAAAGAGAGCCTTGATGGCAGGCGTGAAGAACCGGATGTTGAACTCGGCGTCGAGAAACAGGGTAGCGACATCCATGCTGTGAAGAATACCCTGCAGGTTGGCCGCTGCTATCCGCTCGCGCTCGAGCGTTTTCCGGAGCTCGCAATTGAGCGCGCTCAACTTCTTCAGCGACGGCGAGGCCTCTTGGGAGATCAGCGGGTCAGACCGGTCCCCTGTGTTCCGAGGGGAAGGTCCGCGCTTCGGCGTTTTCGGCATAGCAGTGCCTTTCGCGGCAACTTACGTCATTGGTACTACGCGTGCCGCGGGCTGTCCCCTCAAATTGAGTAGTTTCCGGGCCTCTTTCTAGAACCATTAGGGCAATAGAAGGCTGACTAGAGGTGCAGCACAAAATGGAAGCGCTTTGCATCCTGATCGTCGAAGACGACGCGATCATCGGCAAGTTTCTATCGGAAATGCTCGAAGCCATGGGTCATACGGTTTGCGCCGTTGAAGCAGGCGAAGCCGGCGCGGTGACGGCCGCTTCGCGTTGCAGGCCAGGCCTCATGATTGTCGATGTTGCGCTTGCTGACGGCAGCGGCATCTCTGCCGTAGTCGAAATCTTGAAGAATGGCTTTGTCCCTCATTTCTTCATCACCGGCGACGCGCGTGACGTCCGCGCCAAACTTCCCGATGCGATCGTCGTTCAAAAGCCGTTTTTTGAAGCGCAGTTAGGAGCCGCTATCGCCGCAGCCCTCGCTGTTACCAACATCGCGTCCACTCCCGCACATTAGGTTCATTCAACGACTTCACGATGCTCTGACCATTTCTGAAACGTCAAAGCCTGACCCGGTTCAATCGGAGCGCGTTCGCGACGACCGTGAACGACGACAGCGCCATCGCCGCGCCAGCAAACATCGGCGACATCAGCAGCCCCGTGACCGGATAGAGTACGCCTGCTGCTACCGGCACGCCGATGCCGTTGAACACGAATGAGAAAAACAGGTTCTGGCGGATGTTGCCCATCGTCGCCTTCGCGAGTTTTCGCGCTCGGACGACCGCTGCGAGGTCACCTTTGGTCAGGGTGATACCCGCGCTTTCGATGGCAACGTCGGTGCCGGTTCCCATCGCCAGACCGACATCGGCCGCAGCCAGCGCTGGCGCGTCGTTGATGCCGTCGCCCGCCATGGCGACCTTCGCGCCCCTGGCCTTCAGCTCGCCGACAATGCGCGCCTTGTCCTCGGGCCGGAGCTCGGCGTGAACGCCGTCGAGACCGCCGACCGCGTCTGCGACGATCTGCGCGGTGGTGGGGTTGTCCCCGGTGAGCATGATGACGCGCAGGCCCTGCTGGCGCAACGCCTCGATCGACTCGCGGGCATTGGCGCGAATCGGGTCGGCGACC
>JANMJZ010000084.1:0-14852 GCA_031371635.1 Sphingomonadales bacterium
GCCGATCGCCACGCCCCGGTCGATACAGGCCGACATGGCGCTGCGGATCTCGCCGAGCCGGGCGCTCAGCACTTCGGGCGACAGAGCGGCCAGCTCGTTCTCGCGCATCAGTTCGGCAATCGACTTGCCGGTCGCGTGCGATTTGGCAAGCAGATCATCGCCCGAACAGAAACGATGCGGCACGTCGGCCAGACCCTCTGGGGGGGCGTTGCGGGCAACGTCCTCTTCGTAGACGACGGCGCCGCCGCCGACCGAATAGGCGGTACGCCCTTCGATTTCGGTGCCCGCCGCATCGAAGGCGGCAAAGCGCATCGCGTTGGAATGAAAGGGAAGCCGCTCCTTTTGCAGGAAACGAAGGTCGCGAGCCTCGTCGAAGGCGACAGGATGCGTGCCGCCGAGCAGCAGCCGATGCCCTTCGCGTATCGCGGCCACGGTCGCATCGGCGCGGTCGGGACAGAGGGTTGCCGGGCGCTCGCCCGACAGCCCCAACAGCAGGGCACGATCGGTGGCGTGCCCTTTACCGGTCAGGGCCAGCGAACCGTAGAGCGCGACATCGACACGGTGGACGCGGGCGAGCAGGCCGTCGCCCGCCAGTCGCGCCGCAAAATCGGCGGCCGCCGTCATCGGCCCCATCGTGTGCGAGGACGACGGACCGACGCCGATCTTGAACAAGTCGAAAACACTGGCAACCATGCGGAACACCATGCGCGCGGCAGACATGGGCTGGCAAGCGCGCGCAGGGAATGCCAAGGGGAAACCGTGAGTTTTACGCCGCCCTTTGTCCTGCTCGACGATGCGCGCCCGACCGGCGCAGCCCGGGCGCGGCTTTATACCGATCCGGTCGAGATCGTCGCGACCCGTCGGCCCGGCGAAGTGGCGGCCGCACTCGAGGCGCTGCGCACCGCGACGCGCGGCGGGCTGCACGCCGCCGGCTATCTGGCCTATGAGGCGGGCGCCGCCCTGGAGCCGAAGCTGGCGGACGCCGGGGTCGACGCGCCCCTGCTGTGGTTCGGCCTGTTCCGGAGCTTTCGCACGGTCGATCCTGCCGACATGGCGACCCTGCTGCCCAACCCGGACGGAGCATGGCTGGGTGCGCCCATGCCGGATGTGTCGCGCGAAGACTATGAGGCGCAGCTCGGCGAGGTGAAAGCGCTGATCGCGGCAGGCGACATTTATCAGGCCAACCTGACCTTTCGCGCCGCGGTTGCCACCGCGGGACATCCGCTGGCGCTTTATGCCGGGCTGCGGACGCGGGCAGCGAACCCCTATGGCGCGGTGGTCGCGACGGGGACGCACTGGCTGTTGTCGCTGTCGCCCGAGCTGTTCTTTGCCCTGCACGACGGCAAGGTCACGACGCGACCGATGAAGGGGACGGCGCCGCCCGATGCCGACCCGGCGCTGCTGGCCAGCGACCCCAAGCAGCGCGCCGAAAACCTGATGATCGTCGACCTGCTGCGCAACGACCTGTCGCGCGTCGCCGAAACAGGCAGCGTAGCGGTGCCCGAGATGTTCCAGGTCGAGCGCTATCCCACGGTGCAGCAGATGACGTCGACCGTGACGGCACGACTTGCCGGAGGACGCGACGCCATCGACGTGATTGCCGCGCTATTCCCGTGCGGGTCGATTACCGGTGCACCCAAGATCCGCGCGATGGAAGCGATCGGCGAGATCGAGCAACGGGCGCGGGGCGCCTACACCGGCAGCATCGGGCGGATCGATGCCGATGGCAGCGCCGCCTTCAACGTGGCCATCCGCACGCTGGTGATGGACGAGGGCAATCCGGTCGCGACGCTTGGCCTGGGGTCTGGCATCGTTGCCGATTCCGGTGCGGCCAGCGAGTGGCATGAATGCCTGGCGAAGGGAGCTTTCGTGCCCTCCACGCGCCGGTTCGACTTGATCGAGACCATGAAGTTCGATCCCGAAGTCGGGCTGGTCCGCCTCGAAGCGCACCTCGCGCGGCTCAAGACCAGCGCCGACACGTTCGGGTTTGCCTTCGACCGGCACTCGGCCCGCAACGACCTGCAGGCGGCAACCTTTCGCCTGCGCGAACCCGCGCGCGTGCGGCTGCTGCTGGGCAGGGGCGGCCATGTCGCCGTCGAGGTGCGGCCGATGCCGCCGATGCCGGCGGGGCTTGCAGAAGTACGCGTGGTACCCCTGCCGGTCGACGCGTCCGACTTCAGGCTGCGCCACAAGACGACCGACCGCGCTTTCTACGACGCGGCGCGCGGGCGCAGCTTCGAAGTGGTCTTTGCGCTGCCCGATGGACGGCTGACCGAAGGGAGTTTCACCAATATCTTCGTGGAACGGGGCGGCGTGCTGCTGACGCCGGCGCTCGACGCCGGACTGCTGGGCGGGGTGTTGCGCAACGAACTGATCGCCGAGGGGCGCGCGCGCGAAGCCGAATTGCGCGCGGATGACCTGAAACACGGGTTTTTTATCGGCAACTCGCTGCGCGGCCTGTTGCCCGCCCGCCTTGCGGGTTTATAGGCTCCCCGCCTGAAGGGGGAAATCATGAGCCAGTTGTCCGCCGCTATCGACCGTATCAAGCCGTCGCCGACGCTGGCGATGACGGGCCGCGTTGCCGCCCTGAAGCGCGCGGGCGTCGACGTGATCGGCCTGTCGGCGGGCGAACCCGATTTCGATACGCCCGATTTCGTCAAGGACGCCGCGATCGAGGCGATCCGCGCGGGCAAGACCAAATATACCGAGGTCGACGGCATTCCCGAGCTGAAGGCCGCCATCGCTGCCAAGTTCGCGCGCGACAACGACCTGACCTATGCCGCGTCCGAGATCAGCGTGAATGTCGGCGGCAAGCACACGCTGTTCAATGCGCTGGTCGCGACCGTCGACAAGGGCGACGAGGTTATCATCCCCGCCCCCTATTGGGTCAGCTATCCCGATATCGTGAACTTTGCGGGCGGTACGCCGGTGATCCTGCAGGCAGGTGCCAACCAGCTCTACAAGATCCTGCCCGAGCAGCTCGACGCCCGGATCACGCCGCGGACAAAATGGGTGATGCTCAATTCGCCGTCGAACCCGACCGGTGCCGCCTATAGCGCCGGCGAGCTGGGCGCGCTGGCCGAGGTATTCCGCCGGCATCCCCATGTCATGGTGCTGACCGACGACATGTACGAGCATGTCTGGTACGCCGACACGCCGTTTTCGACGATCGCGCAGGTCGCGCCCGACCTATACGACCGCACGCTGACCGTGAATGGCTGTTCCAAGGCCTATGCAATGACCGGCTGGCGCATCGGCTATGCCGGTGGCCCCGCCTGGCTGATCAAGGCCATGGCCAAGCTGCAGTCGCAATCGACGAGCAATCCCTGCTCCATTGCGCAGGCGGCGGCGCTCGCGGCGCTGAACGGCGACCAGAGTTTCCTGAAGGACCGCAACGCGGCGTTCCTGAAGCGGCGCGACCTGGTGGTGGGCATGCTCAACGAGGCGCCGGGGCTGCATTGCCCGACACCGGAGGGGGCGTTCTACGTCTATCCCGACGCGAGCGGGTGCCTGGGCAAGGTGACCCCCAAGGGCGTGACGATCGCCAGCGATGCGGACCTGATCGACTATTTCCTCGACGAGGCGCTGGTCGCCGCGGTTCCGGGCAATGCGTTCGGCCTGAGCCCGGCCTTTCGCGTAAGCTATGCCACGTCGGAGGCGATCCTGACCGAGGCGTGCACGCGCATCCAGACGGCATGTGCCGCATTGAAGTAAGCCACAGGTGAAACCATTTGGGGTTTGCATCCGTAACTGGAGGCACAACCATCGAAAGAGTTTCGCCATGATTGCCCTGTTCCGCACCGACTATGTTCGTGCCTTTGTCATCGGGTTCCTCGTCGCCGGGGTGCCGATGGCGGTGTCGACGGGGCTGTTTTCGTGATGCGGCGGTTGCTGACGGGCGCCGCCATTGCGGGCGCTGCAGTGCTGGCGAGCCAGACGCTGATCCCGGCCTTCGCCGCCGAGCGGACGGTGCTCGTGCCTGCCGCGACGACCGACGCAAAAGTCACCGCACCGCGCGCCGTGGCCGTGCTGGCCGGCGGGTGCTTCTGGGGCATGGAGGCGGTGTTCAGCCATTTGAAGGGCGTGCAGCAGGTTACTTCCGGCTATGCGGGCGGCGATGCCGGGAGCGCGACCTATGACGCGGTGAGCAGCGAGAGCACGCGCCATGCCGAGGCGATCCGCGTCGTCTACGATCCGCGCCAGATCAGCTATGGCACACTGTTGCGCGTCTATTTCTCGGTCGCGCACAACCCGACCGAAGTAAACCGGCAGGGGCCCGACAGCGGCACCAGCTATCGCTCGGCCATTTTCCCGCAGGATGCCGGGCAGGTCCGCGTTGCCCGCGCCTATATCGCGCAGCTGAACGCGGCGAAGAGCTGGGGCGCGCCGATCGCGACGCGCCTGGAAAACGGCAGGTTCTTCCCGGCAGAGGCCTATCACCAGGACTTCGCGTTCAAGAACCCCAACCACGGCTATATCCGGATGTGGGACGCACCGAAGATCGCGGCGTTGCAAAAGACGTTCCCGACGCTGTGGAGCGCCAAGCCCTCTGCCTAGGCGGCAAGCGGGAAGCTGAGCATCCGGTCGGCGACCGGCACCAGCGCGCGGGCGTCGAGACCGACGGCGCGGACGATTTCTGGGTGGCCCGCGACGAGGCCGCCGGTCAGCGAGCCGAACGCCGGCAGGATCAGTTTGGTCGCGCTCGCGACGAAACAGCGGCGCGCGACGTTGCGGCCGCGCAGGGTCACGCGCAGCTTGGGATGGAAATGGCCCGACATTTCAGGACGGGAGTCGTGCCGGTCAGCCTCGTGACGGAGCACGATGCCGTCCACGAGCGCTTCGTCGACGATGCGGCCGCCGCACAGGTCGATGACGCCGCCCGCATCGTGGTTGCCGGTTACCCAAACCCAGTCGAGCGCGCCGGTCAGCGCGCGCAGCATATTTTGCGCCTCGACCGGCAGACGCGCGCAGCCGGCGGCGTCGTGAAAACTGTCGCCGAGGCACCATAGCTCGGCCGGCGCGCTGGCGGCGACCAGCGCCGTCAGATCTGCAAGCGTCGCCAGGCTGTCATAGGGCGGCAGCATCTGGCCGCTTTTCGCGAACCAGCTCCCCTTTTCGAGGTGCATATCGGCAACGATCAGCGCGCGTCGCGCAGGCCACCACAGCGCGCCCGCCCCTAGAGCGGCGAAGTCTTGCCCGGCGAACGAAAAGCGAACCATTGCCTTCGGCTAAAGTTCGAACTGCTGTCGGGCAAGAGGAAGCGGACCTTGCGTTGCGCAAAATCGACCGACACCCGGCGAAAGGCGCGCAGCGTGTCCATGCCGAGCAGCATTGCCGGACGTTTGAGCAGGTCGAACTTCTTGAACGGATGAGCGTCGGCAAAAGCGACGCCGACGTTGGTCAGCGTGAAGCCGCCCAGGCGGATCGATTCGATGCGTGCGACTTCGGCATTCATCGTGGCGCCGGTGACGTCGGTCATGACGAGCGGGTTGAAGTCTCGAACCTTGTTCCGCTTTTCGAGCATCCGGCGCAGCGCGAGATTGCCCACGCTGTTCTGCGCGCCCGAGTCGATGATGACGGTGATCGGGATGCCGCCGATATCCGAGTCGACCAGCACGAGCTGACCGTAGCGCGACTTGGCCGTGACGACGATCGTGTCGCCATCAACCGGCTCGCGTGTGCCCTTCGAGGACATGACGCTGAACGTGCCGAGGCGGAAATCCATGACCACGCGACGCCCCTGAAGGCTGTCGATGCCCAGCAACCCCTTTGCGCCGAGATTGATTTCCGAAAGCGCTGGTGCGTTGAAGCCGTCGTTGCGCCCGCCGCCGACTTCCAGGGTCGGCACGCGCACGGTGCGGACCGAACCAACGCCGGTCATGGTGTGCATCACCGCACTTTCGCCGTCCTTCAGCTCGAGGTGGTCGGCCAGTTCGCGCGACAGCACGGTCCGGTCGGCACCGGTATCGACGACGAAGGGATAGGGCCCCTTCCCGTCCACGGTCACGGGCACGGTCATGCGCAGCGTGCGGTCAACCCCGGCATCGATCGTGGTCGTCGGGCCGTATTCGGGCGGCGGGGTCTGCTGGGCGGCGAGCGGCGGCGCAAGCAGCGCGGTGCAAAGCGCCATCAATCGAATATGGACGTTCATGTCCGGGGTTCCTCTCCACCCGCCAGAATGCCGCAAATTCCGTGACTTGCACAGCGCGAATGTTTCGGCGGCGCAGCGGACTTCCGGCAGCGCCTAAGTGACCATCCGCAACAGCGTCTCGACACGGTCGGCCTCGGCTGCGGGCTTGTCGGCACGGATCCGGTGAATGCGCGGGAAGCGCATGGCGACGCCGGACTTGTGCCGCGCAGAGGCATGGATCGAGTCGAACGCGACCTCGAGCACCATCGTCTTTTCGACCTCGCGCACCGGCCCGAACCGCGCGACCGTATGCTGGCGGACGAAGCGATCGAGATCCTTGAGCTCGGCATCGGTGAACCCCGAATAGGCCTTTCCCACAGGCGATAATTCGCCCGACTCCGTCCAGCAGCCGAAGGTAAAATCCGAATAGAAGGACGAGCGCTTGCCGCTGCCGCGCTGGGCATACATCATCACGCAATCAGCGGTCAGCGGATCGCGCTTCCACTTGTACCACAGCCCGACGCGCCGCCCGCTGACATAGGCGCTGTCGCGACGCTTGAGCATGACGCCCTCGATCGCCGCATCGCGCGCGCCGGCGCGGATTTGTTCGAGGTGACCGAAGTCGGACGCGTCGATCACGGCCGACAGATCGAACCGTTCGGGGTCGAAGCGGGGGATGACCTGTTCGAGCCGGGCGCGGCGGTCGGTCCAGGGCAAGGCGCGCAAATCCTCCAGCCCGTCGAACAGCACGTCGTAGAGCCTGACGAACGCCGGATAGTCGGCCAGCATCTTGGCCGAAACCGCCTTGCGTCCGAGCCGCTGTTGCAGCGCGTTGAAGCTTGCCGCTTCGCCGCCCTGGAACGCGCCGCGCACGAGCAGTTCGCCATCGAACACGCCATCGACGGTGACGGCGCCGGCCACATCGGGGAAGCTGGCGGTGACATCGTCGCCGCCGCGGCTGAACAGCCGCACCTGCCCGGCAACGCGCACGATCTGGGCGCGGATGCCGTCCCATTTCCATTCGGCAACGTAATCGGCGAGATCGACCTGCGCGTCTTCGAGGGGGTGGGCGAGCATGAACGAACGGAACACCGGCGTGTCGGCTGCGGTCGGTTGTTCGCAGCGCCCCTCCGCCCAGTCGAACAGCGCGGCATAGGGCGGCGCGATGCCGTGCCAGACCTCCTCGACCGCCTCGACATCGAGATCGAAGGCTTGCGCGAGCGCGGTCTTGGCCAGCCGGGCGGTCACGCCGACACGCAGCGCGCCGGTCGCCATCTTGAGCAAAGCGAAGCGTTCGTTCTCATCGAGCGCATCGAGCATCGCCGCCAGCGCGCCCGGCGCTTCCGCGCGGCCGAGCGTCATCAGGCGGGTGACGATGGCGTTCAGCGACAGGTCCTGCGTCCCGGTCTCGCGCGCTGGCCAGAGCAGCGCGATGGTTTCGGCCGTGTCACCCACGAATTCGCGGCTCATGCGGAACAGCACGGGATCGACGCGGTCTTCGATCAGTCCCCGGATCACCGCCGGCTTGACCCCGGACAGATCGAGCGACCCTGTCAGCGCCGCCAGTGCCCAACCCCGGTCGGGGTCGGGGGTCGCGCGCAGATAATCCGCGATCAGGCGCAGCTTCGTATTGCGCGAGCGCGTGTAGATCAGGCGGTCGAGGAGATCGGAAAAGGCGTGCATCGTCACAGGCGTAACGCCTGAACGCGCTGTTCGAAACATTTGAACAAGCCCCCGACCTGCGCGTTGGCGCTGCGAACCACAGGAGTTACGTGATGGAAGACAGCCGAGTCTGGGAGTTTGAGGAAAGCCTGTGGAAGGCCGATTTCGAACATTACCGCGAGTCGATCGACAAGGAATGCCTGATGGTCGTGCCGCAGCCGCCCTTCGTACTGGCGGGCTATGATGCGATCGAGGCGGTGGCGCAGACGCCGCGCTGGACCGAGGTCAGTTTTTCGGAGACGCATGTTTCGCGGCCGCAGGAAGGTCTGATCGTCGTCGCCTATTCGGTCGATGCCGCGCGCGAGGGCGTCGACCCCTATCAGGCACATTGCACGTCGACCTATCGGCGACTGGGACACGACCAGTGGCAGGTCGTCCAGCACCAGCAGACGCCCAAACTGGCCCTGGGCAGCTGATCAGTCGCGCAAAAGGTCATTGATCGCGGTCTTGGCGCGCGTTTGCGCGTCAACCCGCTTCACGATCACGGCGCACGACAGGCTCGGCCCCGGCGATCCGTCCGGCAGCGCTTTGCCGGGCATGGCGCCGGGAACGACCACCGAATAGGCCGGGACGCGGCCGACGAAGACTTCGCCCGTCTGCCGGTCGATGATCTTGCTGGTCGACGAGATGAATACGCCCATCGAGAGCACGGCGCCGCGCTCGACATGGACCCCTTCGACAACTTCGGAGCGGGCGCCGATGAAGCAGTCGTCCTCGATCACCACGGGATTTGCCTGCAGCGGCTCGAGCACGCCGCCGATGCCGACGCCGCCCGACAGGTGGACATTCGCGCCGATCTGGGCGCAGCTGCCGACTGTCGCCCAGGTATCGACCATCGTGTTTGCGCCGACATGCGCGCCGATATTGACGAAGCTGGGCATGAGGACGACGTTCTTGCCGATGTACGCGCCACGGCGAACGATGGCACCTGGCACGGCGCGGAAACCTGCTGCGCGGAACGCATTGTCGCCCCAGCCGGTGAATTTCGATGGCACCTTGTCGAACCAGTTGGCGCCGTGAGGCCCTGACATGATCTCGTTGTCGTTGAGTCGAAAGCTGAGCAGAACGGCCTTTTTGAGCCACTGATTGACCGTGGAGCCCCCGTTGCCATCGGGCTCAGCCACGCGCACGTCGCCATTGTCGAGCGCCATGATCGCCGCATCGACGGCCATGCGGACCTCGCCCTGCGTTGCCGTCGAGATCGTGTCGCGCGCATCCCAGGCCGCGTCGATGATGCCTTCCAGATTCATGCCATTTCCCCAGTGAGTACGTGAAGCCAGTCGGTCAGGTGCGCCGTACGGTAATCGATGAAGGGCGTGAATTCATCCTCCGACGCCTGTTCGGACCCGTTGTCGATCCACAGCGTCGTCATGCCGAGTTGCTTCGCCGGTTTAAGGTTGCGCGCCATGTCCTCGGCGAAAAGCGCGCGCGCCGGATCGATATCCCAGCGCGCGCACATCGCCGCATAGCTGGCCGGCGCGGGTTTGGGCACATAGTCCATGGCGTGGATGTCGTGGATGGTCTCGAAACTGTCGCCGAGGCCAAGGCGATCCAGCACGCGCTGAGCGTAATCGACGTCGCCATTGGTGAAGACGAGCTTTCGCCCCGGCAGGCGGGCAATTGCAGCGACCAGTCGTTCGTCGTGGACCACCCGGTCGAGCGCGATGTCGTGGACGTCATCGAGGAAATGTTTCGGATCGGTTCCGTGCAGCGCCATCAGGCCCGACAGGGTCGTGCCATGATCGCGGAAATAGCGTTTCTGGATCGCGCGGGCCTGGGTCGCGTCGCAGCCGACGAGACGTTCGATGTAGGCGCCCATGCGCTGGTCGATGAGCGCGAACAGGTTGCACGACGCCGGATAAAGCGTGTTATCGAGATCGAAGATCCAAGAGTCGACATGGGCAAAGTCGGACGGGAAAACGGGCAGGGCGCTGCTGGCTGGCATGGTGACTGTCCCTTACCGGCACTGTCCCATCGTGCAATCGTATTGAATAGGGCGCGGCTACCGCTGCACCTCCGCAATCGCCTATGATGAGAGCAGAACCGGGGAGGTCACATGCTTGCGAAACGCGCACGATTTCTGGCTGGATGCGCGCTTCCGCTCGTGACGCTCGCGGCTTGTGGCAGCGAATCCGGTGGCGGCGGCATCGCTTCTACCCCGACGCCCCCGCCGGTCGCCGCCAGCCCGCCCGCCCCGGCAGCGCCCACCCCGACGGCGGTGCCGGCCGTGAATTACGATACCGCTGAATACCGCCGCTCGAACGCTGCGGTGCAGGCCCAGGCCCTTGCTGCCTATCGAGCAGGCGCGACGGGCGCGGGCGTGCTGGTCGGCGTGATCGATTCGGGTGTCGATGCGAGCAGCGCAGAATTTGCCGGCCGGATCAGTCCCCTGTCTGCGGATTTTGCCGGATTACGGGGCATTCAGGACGAAGGAGGCCATGGCACGGCCGTGTCGGACGTCCTGCTGGGCGCGCGCAACGACTCGGGCATTCACGGCCTTGCCTTCAACGCCACCTTGCTGACCCTGCGCACCGACACGCCGGGAAGCTGCACGACCGGCACGGACGGCTGTTCGCACAACGACAACAACATCGCGGCCGCGCTCGACGCGGCTGTCTCGGCGCGCGCGCGCGTGGTCAATGTCTCGCTGGGGGGTTCCCCCCCCAATTCGCGGCTGCGCGGCGCCATCGACCGGGCGACGGCAGCGGGAACGATCATCGTCATCGCGGCTGGCAACGACGGCGTCACCAGCCCGATGGCAGCCGAGAACCCCGACATGCTGGCGCAGGTGGCCAACGACCCCATTGCCCGCGGGCTGATCATTATTGCCGGTGCCGCGGATGCAACCGGCGTCCTGGCCGATTTTTCCAACAAGGCTGGCAATGGCGCGGCGAATTACGTCACGGCACTGGGCGTCCGGGTTCGTGCCGTCGACAACACGGGAGCGGCGTTCCTCTACAGCGGGACATCCTTTTCGACGCCCGTGGTTTCCGGGGCGATCGCGCTGATCGCGCAGGCTTTTCCCAATCTCACGGCCGCGCAGATCGTCGCGCTGCTGTATCGCACTGCCGATGACCGGGGCGCGATCGGCGTCGATGCAGTTTACGGGCGCGGCGAGATCAATCTGGCCCGTGCGTTCAGCCCGATCGGATCGCTGTCGCTCGCCGGAACGGCCGTGCCCGTATCGCTCACCGGCAATGCGACGCTGGGTGGCACCATGGGAGATGCGGCGAAGACCGGCCTCAGCGCCGTCATCCGCGACGAGTTCGATCGCGACTTCGACGTGGATCTCGCGCCGACGGTGGCGCGAACGCCCGTCCAGCAGACGCTGGCCAATGGGCTTGCCGCCGGCGCGCGCAAGATGTCGGCTGCAGGGCGGCGGGCGAGCTTTGCGCTGGCGGTCGATGGTGACAGCGCCCCACGGCCCCTGATGCTGACCGCCCAGGATGCCGGTCGAGCGCGGGTGCTGGCAGGCTCGATTGCCATTGCCGTCTCGAAAGACCTGAAAGTCGGCTTTGGCGGCGGCCGGGGCGCTGATGGGCTGTTGCCCGATGCGCGCAACCGGGGAGCCCCCGCCTTTCTCGTCGGCGACCATAGTCTCGATCGCGAGGCGCTGGGTGCTTTTGCCGTCCGGCGCGCGTTCGGCGGGCTTGGCATCATGCTGACAGCCGAAAGCGGCCAGATGCGGCTGTGGCAGCGGAGCGAACTGGGCGCGATGGACGACTGCATCCGGCGCTATGCCTATGCCGCACTCTCGGCGGGACTGGACGCGCGCGCTGGCCCCGTCAGCCTGACCGCAAAGCTCACCCGCCTGGACGAGCGCGCCACGGTGCTCGGCAGCCGCTTTGCCGGCGCTCTGGGCGGGAACGGCGCTACCAGCTGGTTCGGCGACATGGGCGTGACGCTGTCACCGGCAAGCAACTGGCGGCTGGATGCGACGTTGCGGCGCGGCTGGACGAGTCCGGAGACGGGCAGCGTGCGGGGGCGGTCGGTGCTGCTCACGCAGGGCCTTTCGGCCGCGGTCGTCCGAGACAATCTTTCGGTGAGCGGGGACAGCTTCGCGATCCGGTATTCGGAGCCTTTGCGCGTGGTCGGCGGCGGCCTCAACCTGCTGGCGCTCGGGACTGGGCCGCAGATCCTTTCGCTGTCGCCATCCGGCCATGAACGGAACTGGGAAGCGGTGTACGCCCGCCCGCTCGGCAGGGGCTGGCTCACGGCCAACAGCTATTGGCGGCGGCAGGCGGGCAATTATCTCAACGCGCCCGACGATCTGGGCGCGGCGGTCCGCTACAGCTTCGATTTCTAGACGGTAAAGCTTTCGCCGCAGCCGCAGGAACCCTTGGCATTGGGATTTTCGAAGACGAAGCCGGCGGTGAAATCGTCCTCGACCCAGTCCATCCGGCTGCCGATCAGGTAGAGCACCGAGGCGCCGTCGACGTAGAGCGTGCCGCCCGAAGTCTCGATCTTCTCGTCCATCGGACTGGCACCGATCACGTAATCTACCGAATAGGCGAGTCCCGAGCAACCGCGGCGCGGGGTAGAGAGCTTGACGCCGATCGCGTCTGCTGGCGCCTTCGCCATCAGTTCGGCAATGCGGGCTTCGGCGCCAGGCGTCAGCAGCAGGGCAGCGGGACGAGCGCGGGTCCTGGTTTCCACGCTCATCACAGCATCCCCAGTTCGAGGCGGGCCTCGTCGGTCATCTTGCCCGGGTCCCATGGCGGATCCCAGACGAGGTTGACGTCCACGACACCGACGCCCGGCACGCTGCCGACACGCAACTCGACTTCGGTCGGCATGGTTTCGGCGACCGGGCAATGCGGGGTCGTGAGCGTCATGTTGACGTGCACATGGCCCTCGTCGACTTCGACGCCGTAGATCAGGCCGAGGTCATAGATGTTGACCGGGATCTCGGGGTCGTAAATGTCCTTGAGCGCGGCGACCACGGCCTCGTACAGGTCGCCGCCCGGCTCGCCTTCGGCAAGCTTCGGCGGTTCGGCCTGCAGAAATCCGTCGAGATAGTCGCGTTTGCGCCCGGCGCTTTCAGGCGGGGATTCCGCGATATCCTGCACGCGGGCGCGCTGCGGCGCGTCGACGCTGGTCACTTCCTCGATCTTCATCCGAACAGCTTCCTTACCCGTTCAAGTCCCCGGACCAGCGCCGCAATGTCATCAGGTCCGTTGTAAATGCCGAAACTGGCGCGCGCGGTGGCATCGACGCCGAGCCACTCCATGAGCGGCTGGCCGCAATGATGGCCGGCGCGCACCGCTACACCTGCTTCATCCAATATGGTGCCGACGTCGTGGGGATGCACCCGCTCGACATTGAAACTGACGATGCCCGCCGCGTCTTCCGGACCGTAAAGCGTGACCGAGTTCATCGACCGCAACGCTTCGCGGCACTGCGCAACGAGCGCGGTTTCATGGGCATGAATGACGTCGAGCCCGATCGCATCCACATAATCGATGGCGGCCGCCAGCCCGACGACACCCACGATGTGCGGCGTGCCGGCCTCGAAGCGGCCCGGCACTGGTGCATAAGTCGTACGCGCGAACGTCACCCGGTCGATCATCGCGCCGCCGCCGTACATCGGTGGCATGGCGTCGAGCAATTCGGCACGCCCCCACAGCACCCCGATGCCCGTCGGTCCATAGAGCTTGTGGCCCGACAGGACGTAGAAATCGCAATCGAGCGCGGCCATATTGAGCGCGAGGCGCGGCGCGGCCTGGCACCCGTCGAGGAGCAACTTCGCGCCGACCTTGTGCGCCAGCGCCGCAGCGCGCGGCACATCGAGCACCGAGCCGAGCACGTTCGAAACATGCGCGAAACTGACCATCGTGTGCGCGGGCGTCAGCATCGCTTCGGCCGCGTCGAGATCGATCTGCCCGTCGGCGGTCAGCGGGCAAACGTCCACCTGCCAGCCGGCGATCTGCCACGGCACGATATTGCTATGATGCTCGAGCTGGCTCAGCAGCACGCGGCCCTTTTGAGGGTAGCTTTGCGCGACAAGATTGATCCCCTCGGTCGCGCCGCGCACGAAGACGATCTCGTTTTCCTGCGCGCCGATGAAGGTCGCCACCCGCCGACGCGCGGCTTCGAACGCGATCGTCATGTTCGCCGAGCGCGCATAAACGCCGCGGTGGACGGTCGCATAATCCGGGCCATAGGCGCGGGCGATGGCGTCGATCACGGCCTGCGGTTTCTGCGCGGTCGCCCCGGTATCGAGGTAATGCCAGTCACCGATGCCGGGGAAGTCCTTCCGGTACCCCCCGATGCCGTTCGGGCTGAGCTTGTCGAAGCCCCGTACTTCTTCTGCGCCAATGGTCCGGCCAAAGGACAGCCCTTCGACAAGCTCAGGGCGAACGGTGTTTGTGACGAGGTCGCTCACGACATCCGCCCCAGCGCATCGAGCGCCGCCGCTTCGAGCGCGTCACGACCCTGCGCGCCGTCGAACACTTCGGCGACGAACGCCTGCAGCAGCAACGTCTGCGCCTCGGCGGGCGCGATCCCGCGCGCCGCAAGGTAGAACAGCGCCTGTTTGTCCAACTCCCCCACCGTCGCGCCATGCGCGCATTTCACGTCATCGGCATAGATTTCGAGTTCGGGCTTCGAATTGGCGGTCGCGGTGCGGGTGAGGAGCATCGCCTTCACCGACTGCGAACTATCGGTCTTCTGCGCATCGCGCGCGACCGCGACCTTGCCGAGGTAACTGCCGGTCGCCGACCCGCCGAGCACCGAGCGGACAACCTGATTGCTCGTCGCATTCGGCTCGATATGGCGGACGGTGGTGACGATCTCCAGATTGGCCGAACCACCGCCGACCTGCACCGCGCCGAATTCGAAATGCGCGCCATCGTGGAGCGTCACGTCAAGCGCGATGCGGCCGTAACCGGCTCCGGCATTCAGCACATGAAAATCCATCCGCGCGCCTGCGCCCAGCGTGATCGCGAAATCATGGATGCCGCCGTACGCGATCAGGTGCCGCGTGGCGCTTTCGCCAGCC